>NZ_CP010951.1:2505000-2806453 GCF_001580455.1 Ramlibacter tataouinensis | reverse complement strand
AATCCCGAGGATGCTACCGTCGTACGTTTTCAGGGGAGTCGAGACCACCCCGCGATATCCCGATTGCGATGCGATGTCGCGATGCGGCGTGAACTCCGCGTCGAGTTGCACATCTTCAATCACGAGCTGTTCGCCGCTCTTCAGGACGCGGGCCGTGGCGGAGCCATCGTCCACGCGCACGACCCGAAAGTGGTCGAGGTACGGCTGGCGAAAACCCCGGTGAGCCACGATTTCCAACCCCCGCAGCTGCGGGTTAAATAGCTGCACGTTTCCGAACTGAGCGCCGCACGCATCGATGGCGGTTGCGAGAAGGTCATCTAATGCCCCGTTCAGCTCGCGCGCCCCCGAGAGGCGGGAGCTCATGGCATGCAGCGCCCGCAGGCGACTTTCCGATTCGAACAGCGCGTCGTTGGCTTGCTTGCGCTGCGTGATGTCGACCATCGCGCCGACTATCTTCGTCGGCTGCCCTGAGGCATCCTTGAGGACCTGTGAGCTGGACTCAACCCAGATCCATGTGCCGTCCTTGTGACGAATGCGGTAGACCGCGGTTCTCGCCCCACCCTTTTCCAGCTGCGATGCAAAACTCTTCATCTGCTCGGGCAGGTCCTCCGGGTGAATGAGCGAAAGCCACCAGGCGACCGTGTGATTGTCTTCACCGACCCGGTAGCCTGTGACGCGGTCCATGCCATAGGTGATCACCTCGCCAGCGCCGATCGGATCCAATTCGTACACGAACGCGCCGGCGGCGTCCAATGCCATGCGGAACCGATCTTTGATGCGCCGCAGCGCTGACACTGTGCGATGCCTATCCGTCAGGTCATAGAACAGGCAGACCACGCCATTGCGCCCATCAGGAAGCGTGACACGCTCGATCCTCCAGTCGTAGTGTTCGACCTGGCCGGTGTCCACCCTCGTCACGACAGTGCGCGGCGATCTGTAGGCCTCGCCGTTCTCGAGCGTGCGACGAAATTGCGCGACCATGTCGCGGACCATCGACTCAGGCCATTGGCGGGTCGCCAGCACCTCCCCAAGTTCGCGCTCGAGAAGGGGAGTCACCTTGCGGAATGTTCGACGGGCGCCCTCGCTGACCTGCACGAGCTTGAGATCCGCATCGACGAAGAACACGCCGAAGGGCGTGTTCTCGACCAGGTGCAGGAACGTGTCCTGAGGGTCGCTCAGCGGGGCCATTTGTGGTGGACGATTGCCAACAATTCATGATAGGCATGGATGCTGGGAATGCGACTTGACGTTTGTTGCTCTTCGTTGCGGGCGCTGGTGAGACCAAAGGCTGTTGGCCGAGAGGACGGCCGCGCCAGCTCAGCGCGGAATCAACATGGGACGGCAGAAGACGACCCCTCGCAGTCGTTCGCGCTCTTACAGGTCAGGGGGGCTCAATGACCGCATTGGCGCCAAGACCGGATAACAGGGTTTCTATCGGCGACGCACCCGCTACAAAGCTGTCATCGGAATGGCACCGACGACCGGCTGCTCGCAGCATCCCCGCGAGAGGACGCGCGGCCAACCCGCACAATGCGCGGATGCACGTCTTCCGCTGGCTCGACCATACGCGTCGTCATCCGTCGGCAATTTGCTCGTGCAGATCGCCGGGATGCTGCTGTACCCATTCATCGAAAACACGGACGGGGGCCGCATCGGGCTGGGTGTGTTCGGCATCGTCGTGCTGGTCATCACGACGGCCATGGTGCGCCGCACGCCAGGTCTGAACTGGGTCGCCGGCGGCATCGCGCTGCCGGCGGTGGGGTTGCTTGCGCTGCAGGCACTGTTCGGCATGCCGCACCTGCTGCCGTGGTCAGCGGCGCTGGAGGCGGTGTTCTACTTCTACGCCGCATCCAGTCTGATCGCCTACATGATGGCCGACTGGCACGCGACCACCGATGAGCTCTTCGCCGCCGGCGCGACCTTCACGCTGCTGGCCTGGGGCTTCGCCTACCTGTTCTTGTTGATGCAGACCCTCCAGCCGGGCAGCTTCGCGGCGGCCGTCAATCCGCAAGAGCAGCGCACCTGGACCGAACTGATGTACATGAGCTTCGCACTGCTGTCGAGCACCGGCATCGGCGACGTGATCCCAATCACCACGCATGCGCGCATGCTGGCAGCGGTGGAGATGTTTGTCGGCGTGATGTACTTGGCGGGAGTGGTGTCAAGGTTGATCGGGTTGACGTTGATGTCGCATCGCGGCGGCGTACAGCACCCACGTGACCGCAGCTAGCCTCAGCCTATCGGTAAGCGCCCCGACACGCTGCGTCGAAGCTGTCTACGCTCACCTTCGGCTCAAAGGGCACCCTTGCGCTTCGATTCGGAGCGACTTCGCTACCTACTCTTTCTCGATGCCCGCGGTCTGGATGATCTTTCCCCACTTCTGGGTCTCGGCTGCCTGGAACTTCCGCAGGTCGTCCGGACTGCCTCCCAGCGCCTCGAAGCCCACGCTTGAATAGAAGTTCGTCACGGCCTGGCCTTTGTTGGCCTTGCTCAGGATGTCGTTCAAGCGCGCAACGACCGCAGGCGGCGTTCCGGCGGGCACGTAGGCTGCGAACCAGAACGTGCTTTCGTAGCCTTTCACGCCCGCTTCCGCGATCGTCGGGATTTCCTGCGCCAGAGGAATGCGCTTGCTGGTGGAAACACCCAGCGCCTTCACCTTCCCGCCCTTCACTTGCGGCAAGCCGGTCGCCATGTCGGTGAACATCAGCTGGATCTGGCCACCGATCAGGTCGGTCACGGCGGGTGGGTTGCTGCGGTACGGAATGTTCACGATGAACGAACCCGTCATCTGCTTGAAGAGTTCACCCGCAATGCGGCTGGAGGAACTGCCGGAGCCGAATGACAGCTTGCCCGGATTGGCTTTCGCGTACTTGATCAGCTCCTGCACGCTGTTGACCGGCAGGTTGTTGTTCACAACGAGGATTTGCCCGCCACTGCTCAAAAGGGTGACCGGCTCGAAATCCTTCACCGGGTCATAGGGCAACTTCTTGAACAAATGCTCATTCGCGGCGTGCGTGGTGTTCGTCGTGATGAACACGGTGTACCCGTCCTTCGCGGCCTTGGCCGCGGCCTGCGCGCCGATGAACGCGTTGGCGCCGGGCTTGTTGTCGATCACGACCTGCTGCTTCGTCTCCTGAGTCACGCCTTGGCCGAGGGCGCGCGCCAACTGGTCGGTGGCGCTGCCTGCGGCAAATGGCACGATGAACGTGATCGGCTTGTCGGGAAAGCTGCCTTGCGCACCGGCGGCGAAAGGAAGGATGGCAGTCAGCGCTGCCAGCAATGTTCTACGGTTCATTTTGTTTCCAGGAAGGGTTGGGATTGGGCGGCAACTACGCCTGCCCTCGAAAGGGTGAGCGTCATGCGGAGGGTTCTGGAATGTCCATGTCGAGCAGCGCTGAACTCAGAGACTTGCCGTGCGCATCGAGCGCGAGAGACCTGGTGACGCCACCGCCAAGCGCCAGCTTCATGACGAAGTTGAAAGCGCCGAGCTGCGGCAGTTCGTAGCGAACGACGTCTCCCTTGACGAGCTCGGCGAATAGCGTCTTGACGCTCGCTTCGGTGACGTGCGTTTTGAGGTGGTCGTAGTGACCTGGGTCAAAGGCAATCAAGGAGAGATTTGAAGTGTTTCCCTTGTCGCCAGTGCGCGAGTGCGCAAGTTCTCGCAGCTTCATGTCACGCCTCCATCATCTCGAATGAGGGCTTGACCAATTCGCGAGGCAATAGGATGGATTGCACGGCCAGCACTTCCTTGGTTGAGTGCCTTGCGCCGCCGCCGCCCGCGGGGCCATTCGTGTAGAGCGTCTCGACTTCATTGCCGATGCGGCAGGCCTCCCGTTCTGAGGGCGTCCGGCCAGCGACGCGAAGCCGCACTTCGTAGGGGTCGCAGGACGCATGCGACAAGGCGGAGCCATGCAAGGAGTTCACTCCGATCAGGTCGAATCTGAGCTCGGTGGTCTCGACGCCCATAAGCCGCAGACGCTCCTTCACGATCTCCAGCGCCAGCTGGGCACGATCGACCGCGCCAGCTCCCGCGTAGGAAATCTGGCCCTCGCCGATGTAGCCGTCGACGTAGCCAACCGAAACCTTCAGAGCCTCGGGTCTCGCCGTTCCCCGGCCGCCCGAGACTCGCACCTGGTTCGCACCAATTTCATTGACCTGGACCTTCGAGAAGTCGGCCACTACGTCCGGCTGCAAATAGCGCGCCGGATCATGAATCTCGTACAGCAGTTGCTCCTTGACGGTCGCCGGGTTGACGCAACCACCGGTGCCGGCCACCTTGGTGATGACAACTTCACCGTTGTCGTTGACCTCGCCAATCGGAAAACCAAGCCGGGCCAGGTCAGGAACGTCCTTGAACCCCGGATCGGCGAAGTAGCCGCCTGTGATCTGACCCGCGCATTCGAGCAAGTGGCCAACCACAGTTGCCTGACCCAACCGCTCCCAGTCGTCCATGGCCCAGCCGAACTCGTGGATGAGCGGAGCCATGAAGAGCGCGGGATCGGCGGCGCGACCCGTGATGACCACATGCGCTCCCGCCTTGAGTGCGGCGACGATCGGTGCCGTGCCAAGGTAGGCGTTCGCTGATACCACGCGGTCGCCCAGCGACGACAGGCAGTCGCCTGTTTCTTCGAGGCGGTAGTCACCCTGACGAATCACATCAAGCACGTCGTCGCCGGTCACGGCCGCCACCTTCAGTCCAGACAGCCCCAGGGAACGAGCCACCTCGACGCACTTGGCGGCGGCGGCTTTCGGGTTGGCTGCCCCCATGTTCGTCACGATCCGCGTGCCGTTGGTGTGCGCGACAGCAAGCACCGCTCGCATGCGTTGCTCCAGCATCGGGTCGTAACCCAGGCCGGGCCTGTCCCGGCGGGTCTGCTGGGCCAGAGCGATCGTTCGCTCTGCCAGGCATTCGAAGACCAGATAGTCGAGACGGCCGTTCTGAGCAAGCTCGATTGCGGGCTCGATCCGATCGCCAGAGTAACCCGCGCCCGCTCCAATTCGAATGGTTCTCAAAATGGTCCTTGTAGCTCACGCTCAGGGCAGTATAGGTTTCGCGACCGCCGAGGCAATGGCTGCGTCGGCATCGACACGCAGCATGAACCGCCGCGCCACCAGATCGTTGGCTGCGGCCGTCACCGCGGCAACATAGCCAGCCTGGTTGACGTAGCGCTCCTCAAGGGACAAGCGAGGATCGCCCGATGCAAGCCGATCAGCCCTGGTCTTCGGGTACGGAAAATAGGCGCCGACGAGCCCAGGGGCCAATGGCGAACCTGCAAGGTCGGTCACACCGGGTTTGTTGGTGTAGTTCCAGCCCGTGTTCGTGCCCAATCCTGCAGCCACGTCGATGCTGCGGATGCCCGCCTTGTCGTTGCCGTCGATGTCCACCTGCGGCACGAGGATCGCGTAGTCACGGCCGAGGTATGCCGGCGGAAGCTGGGACACGATGCCTGTCTCGTCCTTTGCCTTGAAGTTCGGACCCCAATCGAGCAGCGGATACCGCGTATGAAGCCCTGTGAACGTAACGCCGGGAATGGACGGGAAGGCGACTGCGGCGGGCCGAACCAGCGTGGCATCGGCAATCTTCGGGACCTGGCTGTCGGGCGGCGTTGTGCCTGCAACGACCCATTCCTCGAGGTCCTGATACAGCGCCCGGACGACCGACACCACCCCAGTGTTGCCATTGGTGGCATACAAGTTGCCGACGGCGAAAGGCGGTGTGTTGGTATTGGCAGGGACGCTCGGCAGGCCGAGCACATGGTGCGAGCTGGAGTAGTAGTAGATGCGAGCATTCGCGGGTTGGACCAGGTCGGATGTCCCGAACGCGGTGGTCAGTAGCGGCGAACCCTGCAGGGCCCAGAACTCGGAACCGCTGAAACCGATAAACAGCTTCGGGCAAGTTGATGTGGCAGTGCAGCGCTTCAGGATGCCGCCATCGCTGCGCTGCGAGACTTCGTCCACGTAGTCCGCTGCAAGACCGCGTGTGCCGGCTTGGCCCAATGCCGTGAAGTCCCCCCGAACACCGCCGCCGCCGCCGGGAACGGCAAACCGCGTATTGAGGTTCGTCTGGCGTGCAGCGATCTGGGCGAAGACCCCATCAAACACCTGCTTGTTGTCGATGTCCTGATTGAAGCCCAGGTGTACGAAGGTCTTGATGAAGTTGCCACACTGCGATACGCCGGAAGCAATCGTCTTGGTGATCTTGCCGAACACAGGATTCGCGTTGCCGGCTGCGTCCTTGTCCTTGTTGTGGAAGAAGGCAACCATGTCCCGCACAGCGGCGAAGCCCAGGCCCATCACCTTCGGGTCCTTCGCGACATAGACGATTTCGTACATGTAGCGACTGTCGAATCCGCCCTTGACGCAGATGTTGGCCCCGTCCGGCGTACCGGGGAAGGCCGTTGTTGCGTCGCACTTGGCAAATTTCCAATCGCTGGCTGGGATCAACTCGCGAGCATCGCTCTCATTGATGCGTCGCGTCAGCGTATACCCCGCAAGCGTGTTGTCCAGGCTGGCAGGCGCATAGGGAACCATCGCACCGTTGAACTGGCCGCCGGGCAAGGTCAGCGAGTTGGTGGTATTGGTCGCCGGGAACAGCTCGGCGCGATAGGTGCCAGTGATCGAAGTACCGTCGGCATTCTTCGCGACAGGGACTGTCAAGGTCAGCTTGCCTGCGGCGGCCGGCACGTCGCCCTGCCAGGCCGAGGTGAGGAAGACGTAGCCGCGCGAGGCAAAGTACGAATCCATCGCCACCGTGCCGCCACGGTTCGGCGCGTCGTAGCGCAGAACACCGTTCGCCTTGCTCATGTCCTTGGGCATCGCAAGCACGAACTCTGCCGTGTACTCGACCTTGCCATTGGCATTCAGAGGCGCAAGGGACAGATCCTGGATGATCGCGTTCTTTGCGTCCTTCGGATCGACCTCGCCGGTGAAGGTGCCAGTCAAGCGCTGATAGGCGCCCACACTGCCGAAGGTACCCGGGACGTCCTCGGTTTTGGTGATGTTGACCTTGTATGTGGCGGGGGTGACCACCACCACGGGTGGTGCTTCGGGCGGCGTGCTGTCACTACCACCACATGCCGCAAGGGTTACGGCTACACAAGTTGCTGTGGCAAGGACCAATGCAACCGTTGGACGAAAGCGAAACCTTCTCATCGTTGTCTCCAGTTCTTACGACGCTGGGGCGACTTTATGGACAACAATCTCATCCGAGAAATTTAAGGTTTTGATTGGTTAATCCAAAATGTCGATCAATCTGAGCACCAAGCAGCTGCGGGCTTTTACAGCCTTGGCAGACGAGCGCCACTTCACCCGTGCAGCAGCGCTGTGCCACCTGTCGCAACCGGCGTTCACCGCGCTGATTCAGCAGCTGGAGACGGCGCTCAAGGTGCGGCTCTTTGACAGGAGCACGCGCAGCGTGGCCCTGACGCCGGAGGGCAAGGAATTCGAGGAGTCCGTGCGTCGGATCCTGGCCGACGTTGACGCAGCTCTGGCGGGGGTTAGCGACCACGCCTTACGCAAGCGCGGGCGTGTCGCCATTGCTCTACTGCCGTCGCTGGCGGCAGATTGGTTGCCTCAGGTGCTGGCCAGCTTTCACAGGGAAAACCCTGGGATTGAGATGCAGGTTTACGACGTTCTGTCTGAGCCTTGCATCGAAGGCGTGCGCAGTGGGCGAGTGGACTTTGCCTTGGCAGCGACGCGCGTAGACACTCCGGAACTGCGTGCCGAACTGTTCTGCAGCGACACGTTTCACCTGGTCTGCCCCAAGGGTCATCCCCTGGGCGATTTGCCGACCGTGCGGCCCAAGGACATCACAGGCTACTCATTCATCCATCTTTCGCGAACGTCCAGCGTGCGCCAATACGTGGACGCTGCCACGCACCCCGCGACTTTCCCGGCCATCCTGGAAGTGGACCAGCTCGCAACGGTCAGCGGACTGGTGAAGGCTGGGCTGGGAATCAGCATTGTCCCGGGGCTGGCGCTCTATCAGTTTCACGGCCCAGAGCTCGAGACACGACCTATTCAGTGGCCCGGGCTTGTAAGGAAGATCCATTTGGTGCGCCGGAGGGATCGTGGCTTCTCGGTCGCCGCTCAGGCACTCTACGATTGGCTAGTCGCCAATCCGCCTGTTGCTGCGCGGCCAACTCGACCGCGCGCGACAAAGTCGAGGCCGAGCGCATGACAGCGCCCGGCCACCAAATACCGCTGCCGTTCGGATCCGCCTTGCAGCTAGCACCGAACGCCGGACTTGGCTCTCTTCAATCTGGGGCTGGACAGCAAACTGCGCGTTGCGCTCTCACTAGCTTGAGCCTTGGCCTTGCCTCCGTCGCCGTCCGACTCGTGGGCTGAGGCTCAGGCCCGTCCCACTCGGCCAATGCCTTGGCCATAAAACAGACGCCCCTGTGTTCGAGGGGCGTCCGCAGGTCCAGCCACGAAGGGCTATATGACGTAAGGATCAGTCCCTACGGCTTGGCGATGATCCGTCTCGGACCTGAAGATCGTAGACATTGATCACCTCCTTTCATTGTTGCGAGGCCTCTAGCCTACGCCTTCGGGTGGCTTCTATGGCTCAGCATGGCGATCAAATGTTGTTGGCAATCCACATGGAACCGGCGCGAAGCTGAGCCAGCACCTCCGATAGTCGCTCGTGATCACCCCTTTCTCGCTACGTGCTCCCGTCGTCGTAACTCCTTACAGGTATCAGAAACCCATGCGGCAATGAGTTGATGGGCTCGTGGATCGTCATAAAGCGAACTATGCATTAGCCCGGTTTTGCGTCCCCGGCCGAGCGGCATCTAACTGAGCTATTTCCGCACGGAATACACTCGGCTCACCCATTCGTCCACGACCCCTGGTCCGTTTGGATCAGGCCTGTCGGAGTTTCTTGGAAAGAACTGTCATGGCAAAAATGTTCGAGGGTGAAGTTGCATTGGTCACTGGCGGAAGTTCCGGGATTGGCCGGGCGACCGCGGTGGCATTCGCAGCGGAGGGCGCAAAGGTTGTCGTGGCGAGCCGAAGAAGCGAAGAATCAGGCGAGACCGTTCGGATGGTGACCGATGCCGGAGGTGAGGCATTTTTCGTCCAGGCCGATGTTTCGATTTCGGCCGACGTGCAACGCATGGTCGCGCAAACGGTCGAGCGCTTCGGAAAACTGAACTATGCGTTCAACAACGCAGGGGTTGGGGGCAACATGGTCCCGACGGCCGAGTATCCGGAGGACGTTTTCGACAAGGTCGTATCGATCAACCTCAAGGGCGTCTTCCTGAGCATGAAGTACGAATTGCCGTACATCGTCGCGACCAAGGGCGCCATCGTAAACATGTCGTCTGTTGCCGGACTCGTCGGCGGACGAGTCGGCGTCGCCTATTACGCCAGCAAGCATGGCGTAGTCGGGATGACCAAGGCGGCGGCGCTCGAATATGCCGACAAGGGAGTTCGCATCAATGCAGTAGCACCCGCTGTCATCAAGACTCCGTTGACGGAGGGAGCAGGGTTTCTCAACAAGGACACCCAGCTGGGCGCCATGATGCTGGCCCGGCATCCCGTTGGACGACTGGGCGAACCGGAGGAAGTGGCCCAGGCCGTGATCTGGCTGTGCTCGAAACGCGCTTCATTCACGACAGGGCACACGCTGCCCATTGATGGCGGTGTGTTGATTCCCTAACTCTCTGCAAATTGGTTTGAAAGTGGTCGCTGCATGTCGTCATGCATGCGAAATCGCTGTGCGGGTACGCTTAGCCCGCCGTCGGCGTGAATGGGCGCCAACACGCAACAGGACAGCCTAGCCGGAAGCGGACATGGTGGCGCCTATGCCCGCGACAGCCGACGCCCCGCCTGCGCATCAGTGCGCTGCATGCTGGCGCTGACCAGCGCCGCTGCCAACGTGATGAACCACGAGTAGTACACCCACACCAGGAAGGCTAGCAGAGGCGCGAAACCGCCGTAGACCGTGCGATAGGTGGGCACGTTGGCGAGGTAAATCGCGAAGCCGCGCTTGCCGAACTCGAAGGCGATGCCGGCGAGCAGGCCGCCCGCGATCGCATTGCGCCATGGCACAGCTATGTGCGGCACGAAGCGGAACAGGCAACCGAAGCCGGAAGCGCCCAGCACCACGGGTCCCAGGTTCAGGGCGTGCGTCACCCAGTCCGATCGCGTCACCATCAGCGCGCCGGAGGCCGCCAGCAAATTTGACGTGGCCCATAAGCTCGCACCGACGATCATGGGCGTAGCAAGCAGCATTGCAGCGTACAGGGCCAACCGGCGGAGAACCGGGCGCGGCTTCTTCACCCGCCAGATCCGGTTGAGGGTGTTCTCCACGCTCAGGAGAAGCGCGAAGGCCGACGCCAGCAGCGCCGCGAAACCCACGAGCGTGAGCCCGCTGGCATTGCCCGTGAACTGCGCCAGGTGCTTCAGGACCGTCTTGGTGATGTCGGCCGGCAGCAGGCCACGGAGCAGGTGTTCGCGGATCGCTTCACCAATAGTGCGCAAAGCCGGGATGCGCACAAACAAAGCGAAGCTCACCGCAAGCAGCGGCACCATGGACACCGCTGTCGTGAAGGCGAGGGCGCCCGCCGATTGCGCGAGACGTTCTTCCCGGCTGCGCCGGATGATGAGACTGATCAGGCTGCCCTGCTTTCGGTTTGTCTTGGCCACTGGACGCAATGTTAGCCGCGCCCCCGAATAGCAGATGAGGACGTGGACGCCCGAAGCGATGCCCAATGCGAAGGGCGTGCATTCACGGAAGAAAAACTTAGACCGGACTTCACTGACCCGACAAGGTCACGACGCTCCTTCGTGCGGGCAACCTGACGGCCGCGATCCCTCAAATCAAGGTGGCGCCTGTGACTGCGCCTAGACGGCCGCTGCAGACTGTTTGCGGTCACTCAGCTTGTCGCGCCTAACGTCTGCTGTCGGCCAGACAGCGGACGATCGCAAACCGGCAGGAAGCGGCCACCGGATCGACGTCATGCATGGAGAGCGAGGGTGGGACGCGCAGCCCGGCTGCAGCGCACGTGCGTCGCGTACACGTCACAAGCGGCCGGGTATGCCGACAACGTTGGCCGCCATCAAGCGCCGCTCACGTAGCGCAGCCGCGGCAGGCGCAAAGCCGCCGGCGAACTCCGCCGCGGTCAGGTTCGGTGCGCGCTGCAGCAGGCGCCGCGCCTCGTCTCGCGCTTCCGCCTCGCGCCCCAACTCGGCAAGCGCAGAGACGCGGTCGACGCGGCAGCGGTGGAAGTCGGGCGCCATCGCCAAGCATTCGTCGGCGACGCGCAAGGCCTCATCGTGGCGACGTGCAGCCCACAACGCGCTGCCGTAGAACGCTGCCAGGAATGCAGGCGCGACCGGGTTGCGGTCGCGCGCCTGCTCGAGGTGGGCCACCGCCTCGGCGACGCGGCCGACACGCAGCTCGGCCGCACCCAGCACGTAGAGGCAGCCAGCGTCGTTCGGACTCAGGCGCAGGCACTGCGCGGCCGAAGAGAGCGAGGCGTCGAACGCGCCGCCCACGCCCTGCGCCTCCGACAGCGCGAGGTGGGCCAGCGGCAAATCCGGCTGGAGTGCGATCGCGCGCTCGAGTTGGGCCATTACCTCTGGCATGCGGCGTCGGTCCCACTCGCCGGTAAGCCGAGTGCCGATGTCGATGTTGTTGACCTGCCCGAGCGCTACCCAGGCCGGCGCATAGTCGGGATCGCGCTCGATCGCCTGCTCGAAGAGACGGCGTGCCTCGCGGATGCCTTCGGCACTGTAGCGGCGCAGCAGCGTCCGCCCTTGCGCGGTGAGCGCGACGACATCGAACGAGCGCGGCGCCGCCTCGAGTGCGCGCCGCTCCTCGTGGCGTGCGACGCGCGTCTGCAGCGAGCCGGCAATGCGTTCGACTAGCGCGCGCTGGGTCGCGGCCAGCGACTCGCGATCGACGTCGTGCGAAGCCGACCAGACAACCCGACCATCCTCGCTATCGAGCAGATCGATCGTCATCGCCAGCCGCTCCCCGTCGCGCCGCACGGTCCCGCCGACGAGGTAGCGACTGCGGAGCCTGCGCCCTATCTCGGGCAGGGGCGAGCGCTCGTCGGCGAGAGCGAAGCTCGACTGGCTGGCGAGCACGCGCAGGTCGGCGCTACGGCCAAGCTCGGAGACGAGATTAGCGGCGAGGTCGCGCGCGAGCGGCTCCCCTTCGGCGGTCGGAGCACGGAACGGCAGCACCGCAATCGACGGCTGCCCGCTGCGGACAGGTGGCTGGGCGGCCCAGCGCGACGCTGCGAAGATCGCTGCGATTGCCAGGCCGGTGAGGCCCACGGCGGCGAGGAAGCGCCAGCGCCCGCGCGGTGCGGCATCCGCAGCACGCGTGTCCACGGCTGCGCGGGCATCGGCGGAGTGCGGCTGCAGGCCGGCAGTCGGCTCCTGTGCATCGCCGGAGGGGACGCCCGGCGGCATCGCCTCCAGTAAGTAACCGCGCCGAGGTACGGTGCGGACGAGATTACGCCCCGCTTCGCCAAGCGCGCGCCGGATGTCGCCGACCGCCTGCACCAGCGAGTCGTCGGTGACGACGAGTCCAGGCCAAACGCGCGCGAATAGCGCCTCCTTCGTCACCAGCTCGCCGCGCCGTTCGGCGAGCACGCACAGCACGTCGAAAGCTTGCGGGCGCAGTTCAACAGGGTGGCCCTTAGGGTCATGCAGTGTGTGCGCCGCGAGGCACGTAGCCGGCGGCGAGCGCGATGCGTGCCTGAGGGACGGGGTCCATGGCTTTTGGCGGCCGCGTTCGGGAGAATTTTGGGTCATTTTCGCCGAGCAGTCGGGACGCCGACCGAGGCGGACCCCGGTCTCCAACTCCTCAGCGAAGGAAGATCGAAACCTTGGGCCTGTCCTAGAGACTCACGGTCGCCCGCGGTCGCGCACCAAATTTTCAATTGTCGCCTTGTTGAAAACGCCATTCAATTGGACCAAAGGCCGATTTCCTCGCGACCGATATCGATCACATTTGACTTCCGCAAGGCCGCCCTTGGTCGTTCTGAGTGAACGCTCCTCATACAAAGCAAGGAGACTCCGCTTATGAGAAAACTCACCACGGCCGTGGCCGCCTCGCTTGCCTTATGCAGGCTGATCTGGTGCATGCCATGAGCCGACTCCTCGCCCTCGCCATCTTTGCCGCTTCGCTGACCGTTGGCTGCGTCGTTGCGCCCTACCCCTATGTCGGATATCCGACCACTACCGTCCCGACGCCGCCGAGCTTCGATCGATCCTGGGACGCCGCGCTTGGTGCCGCGGCCGATGTCGGTGTGGAGATCACGAGCGCGGACCGCGCCAACGGGCGGATCACCGGGACCAAATCCGGCGCGGCGGTGACCATCGACCTGCAGCGGCAGGCCGACAACAGCTTGCAGGTGACATTCAAAGCGCCCAACTCGAAGGAGAGCAACCCGACGCTGAATGATCGCTGGGCGACCGCCTTTGGGAAACGCATGGGGCGTTGATCTGCAGCAGCGAAAAGCGCGACGCGCTGCGCTCGAGCCGCTTGGGCAAGCGAGACCTCAAGGCTCGTGTTTCGGGGGGCGTCTGCCGGCCTCGATCCTTCTTTCACGCGCGCGCCATGCAATGCCTGCTGCGTTCCTGCAGCGACGACACCCTGCCCGCCGAGTGGCCCGCGAGGCCGCTGTGCGGCGGCGTGCAGGGGCCTAGGCGCGTACGGCTCGCATTGGCCTGCCTCGCGTTGCTGCAGGCTGCCGTTGCCCACGCCCATGTCTACGGCATCGACCGCCGCGTGCAACGCGACGCCGACACGCTGCCGTACCGCGCGGTCGGCACGCTCGTCGAGCCGCGCACGGGCAACGGCGGCACGGCTTTCCTCGTCGGGCGCTGCCATGTCGTCAGCGCGCACCACGTACCGTACGCAGCTGGCGCGTCGCGCGACCCGGCGAACCTGTGGAGCTTAGCCCGGCGGGCGCGCTTCCAGGCCGGCCCGCAGCCGGGCAAGGCACGGGTGTTCACGTCGAGCACGATCGCGACCGTCGTCGACGCCGGGCGCTTCACCGAAGACGATTTCGCCGGCGCCGCGGGCGACTGGGCGATCCTGCGCCTCGACAACTGCCTCGGCGACCGCTACGGCTGGCTGCGCATCGACCGCGACACGACGCCGGAAAGCCTGCCCGGCACGACGCTGACGAGCATCGGCTACCCCCGCTCGCGCGCTCGCCGGCCCGGCGTGACCGTCGAGACCGGTTGCCGGGCACGCGACTTCGGCCCCGCGCCCGGCATCTTCGGCGTCGACTGCGCGTTCGAGAGAGGCATGTCGGGCGGGCCGCTGCTCGCGCGCCAGCCCGACGGCACGTGGCGCGTGGTCGGCGTGATCTCGCAGTCGCTGGGCACTGGGTCGCCGACCGAATACTCGATGGCGAACCGCAACCAGGCGGTGCACGTCTCGGCATTCCGCAAGGCGCTGGACCGCGTGC
Source organism: Ramlibacter tataouinensis (assembly GCF_001580455.1). Lineage (NCBI taxonomy): Bacteria > Pseudomonadati > Pseudomonadota > Betaproteobacteria > Burkholderiales > Comamonadaceae > Ramlibacter > Ramlibacter tataouinensis. Next base: position 2,792,015 of record NZ_CP010951.1, on the reverse strand, counting down.
TCGGCGCCGAGACGCGGCGGACGGCGCCGGCGGCAAAGCGGCCCTGATCGAGCTTCTATCTGCCTCTGCGCCGCTGCGGCCGATCCCCACCAGCCCCCGCCCAGGGGCCGGCGGCGCAGCATCCACAGCAGCGGCGCGGCGCTGCTCGTAAACAGAAGAACGGTAAGGTCTCCCCCCAGAGCCAGCACTATCGAAAATTCGTCAGAGCTGTGGATTTCTCTCCTGTCCAACCCTGAATTGAGGGAAAAACCGTCAGGGACCGAGAACGGAATTCTCGAGAGCCTGCCAACCGTTCAGAGCTCATCAATTAAGTCTGCCCCTTTGAGGAGCTCGTCCTTAGAGGTCGGGCGACGGGGAAGCGCGATGACTTTGCCTTTGCTTTGGTTTTTGCCTTTGCCTTTGCCTTTGCCTTTGGGTTTGGCTTTGGCTTTCGGGCGGGCTGTGGAGCTAGCGTCCTTCTGCTCAGGAGGCAACGCGGCGGCAATGAGAGCGTCGTCGACGCGAGCCTCAAACCCCTTAATCGCCGCGGTTGCCTGAGCAACCGCAGCTTGCTGCGTCGTTTTCGGCGCCGTACTACTCTTGCCGCCGTCCTCTTCCTCGGCCCAGAACAGGCAGGGTTGGAACGGGCACCAAAGATCAGGATCCTGGCATTGGCCCTGGTTGACCTGGAGCCGGAGCGTCTCAACTTGCGACCTAATTGCCGAATACCCCAGTGACCAATAGCCTTCCTTCAATCCCGCAAGATCAACAGTGTGCCGTCCCTTCCGCCGCGCCTCGATATAAGACCACTTGAACAGCTGAACGATGTTGTCCCTAAGGTTATAGGTGTACTCGACTATTTCTGGCTCAGCAGTTTTGGCATCGAAAATGAAAACCTTCGGAGCAATCTTCACCAGTTCAAGCATATAGTCCAACGACGCCTGCGATCCTGGCTGTTCGGGAAGCATGATCAAGGGATGGGTCAGCAGGCGGTTTTGGTCTTGGGGCTTTCGGCGCTTCAACTTGTTGACTAGGTTGAAGTTCGCGCAATAAATCAAGACTGGGCCAATGCCGTTAAGTTGCAGGAGCACGCCTGTGGCCTTCGCCGACGCCTCGCCGGTCGAGATGTTCTGAAACTCATCAGCACACAGCAGGCAAACTGCGTTACGCCAAGTCAGGTACCTGGCTTTCTGAGGCAGCCCACGAATTCTCAACGGTGTGTTCGGCGCTTCGCTGCCTTCTTCCCCTGCTTGATCAAGCGGCTTCCCGCTCAACAGCCTGTTGGCCCGAACTACGGCGGGCCCGAGTATCTGTGTAAGCCCGCCTTGGGCTTCTACCTTTGTCAGCCAGACGGCTTCCAATGGCAAGCCCGAGATTCCGGGTTCATCAACCGTAGCGTCTGTCGCCAGAAGCCGGCCCAGCGCCTTCAGCAATTCGGACTTGCCAACACCCGAATGGCCACAGAAGCAAATCGCTGAAGCGCGCTCAGTTCCCCACTGACATCTGGAGAATGCCTGGTTCGTGAAGTTCGCACCAGCCGGAAAGTGCCTTTCGGCATGCGCCAGCGCCATCGAAACCATGGCACGCAACAGGCTCCTGATGTGAGGAGAACACAGAAATACGGTCTTTGCCGCCTCGACAAACACGGCTCCGTCATGTTCGGGACTCCCCTGTCCAAGGGCCTTCGGGATCGCTCGACGCTCAACGCGCGCATCAAACTGCTGGTCGGTCAGCTCCAATTGAAAACGTGAGACTCGTACATTGAGCTTCATCTTGCAGCCTTTGCTCTGGTCTTCCCCTTTGCGACAGCAGCTTCGTGGGTCGCCGTGGCCGACACCTTTGGAGTGCCCTTCTTTCTGGTGCCCGCATCGAACGGCTTTCCAACAGCACCTCGGAACTTCTTCCTTGTGTCGCCGTCAGCGGCCGCCGCGCTTCGGCGCGTTCTCGACTCAAGTTCCTTCTTGCCTTCCGCAGCATCGTCAACCTCTGCGCGCGGCGTCGCAAAATCCTCGTCATCAGCCCGGGCTCGTGGCAAAGCCTTTACCTCGATCAGGCGGCCCCTTATTTCCACCCACACAAAGAGGAACACCGCACTTAGAGAAAAGCCTTTGACAGGAACTGCGCCCGAGCCGGTTGACCCTAGAAAGCCGGTCGCCTTTAGGGCATCAGAAGAATAGTGACGATGCCGATACTTGACCCCGTCTTTGTCCACCGTGAACTCCGTGGGTGTCCAGAAAGCACGGACTGCCCGCTCGATCTGCCAGATCTGGCCCGCATTACAGAGCTTCTCGAGGAGGTACTCGCAAAGACAATGAGGCGTAGCCGAGCGCCCAGTCTTATTGAACTCTTCGATTTCTGGGTCGGTCAGACGGGATGCGATGTTGCGTGTGAAGTTTTCGAGCCGCCCCCTGTATAGCTCCTGCTTCATCATTTCGACTATGTTCAATGGGCTCTGAACATAAGTTGGTTCGCCCTCAACGGCGACCTCCTTGGGGTTCGTTCCTTCGACTATTGCCTTCGCCTGCGGATCGTATGACGGGGCTACGGATTTCATGGGGAACTTCACCATGACCTCGTCAACGAGTTCTCGAACCCCCGCTGGTCCGCGGTCAGACCGGGGGTAAGGTGGACAACCCAGCGTGATCCAGTCCTCAAAGTCTTTTGGAGGAATTCCGTAGATTCTTGCAATATAGGTCTTCGGAACGGCGCAGCAGAACAACATTGCACGGTAGGCTTCTTCGTTCTCCGCGCCTATTGCGAACCCTATGCCAGCTACGGCGGACGACCTGCAACATATGCCCCGAGCTACGGCCAATCGCACGCCTGGACCTTCGGAAAAGAACGGCTTCGGACGCTGATGAGCGTAGTAAGCGTCAACCTCGATGGCCTCCATCAGCCGTGCGTACTGGGCGGTGAAATTGCCCTCGTTGTAGCCCCGCTTCCTGCGACAGCGACGGGCCCCATAGACCGTCTTATGTACTTGGTCTAGACCAAAGCGTCGGACTACTCGACCTCGAAATTGCCCGTACGAATAAATAGGACCGCCACGCGGGTGTGTGTAGGTAAACACCCCAGGTTGAACTTCAATGGCAACACACTCGAATTCATCCACCATCGCTTCACGATAGATGAAGGCCATCGTTACCCCTGGGCCGCATCGCTTCAAGTATGCTTTGCAGATCTGGTCTGCCGCCAGAGTCGACGGGGAGTTAAAGCAAGTCCCCTTGTCCGAGGACTCCAGTCCAAACTTCTTGTGCTTGTGTGCTTCCGAAGTGCGGTTCCACCTTCCCGTGTTTTCACTTGGCTTCTTCAGGGTCCAGAGGTCCTGCCCAGATCCATGAAGAACATAGGCAAAGAAAAAGAGCTGCACCCTGTGCGGATGCTTCCCTTTGGGAACGTACTGATTCAGTTCCTTCAAAGGGTCGTTCGACGAAAGTATTTCGGCCTTAGCCTCAAGAGCAGCAGAGATTGAGTGCAGACGATCTTCTGCCTGCGCCTTGTAGGTCCTCTTCGGCTTTTTCTTTCTGGTACGGGGGCGTAGATCCTCGAGTGCTTCGAAATTCGTGTTGTCGTGTCCCTCAAGCCATGGCGGCATTTGCAGCTGCGGGTCGGCCGCCACCAGTAGGCGGTCCGCGAGCGCCTTCTCGAGATTGGTTCTCGCTATCGTGATAAGGCGAACCCGCCACCCATGCTTTTCCTCTCCGAACCAAGCCAGATGGACGAACCCGTCTTTCGTTTCACCGATGAAATAGTAGTGAACGCCTTGCCTGAAGGCATCAAATCCTTTCGGCGCGACCAGCTGGACTCCAAAGCCAACCATGGATGACTACCTTGCAAACCAATCCGAGAATTTGGCAAAAACATCCGTGACTTCGGGCCTTAGAGGCTTGGTCATCAGGAATGGGCGATAGAGGTCCACCCGAAGTTCCCTTCGCCACGCCCCCTGGTAGAGGAGTGTGGCTGCCTCGATATCGGATATGGGAAACGCCCTTGCGATCCGCCTCGCGACCAGGTGCCCTGGGAGGTCGACTCCAATAAACTCTCGAGCGAGCGACAACGCATCGCTGCGCTGCGCCACGGTCAACGGGAGTTGCTTGGCATCCTCCAAGAACAAGTCGCGCAGGTTGCAGCGAAGCTGGAAGTCAATTTGGTCCAAGGATACTTGTTGAGTCCTGATGCCCGCATCAGAGTGGTAGAGGGACTCGAGCTCCTGACGGGCAACAGATGTTGGATCATCGAGGTCACGCTCCTCTATTGGCCGTGGCTTGCTTCGAGGACCACTTTTCCGAAAGTCTTCGTATTTGTTTTTCACAGGCCAGTTCAGGCAATACACGCCGAGTCCATCCCGCATGAAAAGACGGAGGTCACCGAGGAAGGGAAATGGCACCATCGGCCACTGACTTGGGTCAGTGCCTCGACGCAGCCTGATTCTGGGGTGCTGAGAAAGAAGGCCCATGCGCTCGGCAACGGCCAGGGTCCCCTCGAAGCGCCTGAAGCCCACGCCGTCAGCCAGAGGGTGGTTGAAGAGCGGGTGCTCACGGGGTTTTGAGAATAGAACGAACTGCTCGTGGACATCCCAGCAGCTTGGGCGGGGTGGCTCTGGGGCATCCGCGCAAGCGAGAAGGTGCAGCGCGAGGAGAGCGCAGTAGGTCTCGGGGGCGCTAAGTGTGTGAAACTTTCTCTGGCCGAGGCTAACGGGCCGCAGCACAGTACCCGTACTGATTCCTGGTGCTTCTGACCGGTCGGCGAAAGTCGACGCGACATAGTTGAGCCCCCAGCGTTGCACCCACTGCCGCACCTTGATCTGGCGAAGACGTTCCTCGGTGCGCTTGATCTGTGCCACGATGGTTCGGCCGTCCGGTTAGCTTCCGTCCTTCGCCGATTGACGGGACCTGGTCGAGCCCATCCACTGACGTGACTTCTAGCTTTTGGCGTGTCGGGAAATCTGTCGCTGGCTGCCTTGGATGACTGGGGTGCGCTTGGTTAAGCCGATCCGCTGACGACTTCTAGCGTTCTGGCGCCGCGGGATTGCTGCCACCCGCGGACGACGCATTCGGTCCTGCCAAATGTCCTGTTAAAAGGCTGTGCATTTCGGCGCTGGAAGGCAAGCAGCTCATCAAGAGGACGGCCCAACCGAACATGGGGTCGTCGAGGAGGATGTGGCCAAGCACCATCCCCGTGCAGACGTCGACTGCCACGTACCGATACATTCCCCGCGGGCTGGAGGCACCGTCCCCGGACTCTGCCGGGAAGGGAATCCAGCTGACTTCAACGCGAACCTGGTTCTTCACAGAGGTGCCTCTGCTGTAAGTTGCCTCATGCAGCGCCGAATCGTTCGCTTCTTGATCGCCGCTACTTGGCTGCCCAAGGCTCGGATTACACGATCGGCGGCGAGCCGCGGGCTCATCAAGGACGTGAGATTTGTGTCGAATTGGACCTACTGATCAATTCGTTTTTTTTCATGAGTGTTGCCCTCCCCGATGGGCTATGTCGCGTTCGCAGAGTCGCGGAGGTATACTGAAACTTCGCAGGTATACTGAATCGAATCCCCTCGGACGGATCAGTGGAGATGCCTCGCAAGCCTGACTCCGAACCGGAATCGCAACCTGAAAATTTGCCTACCGATATCCAGGTGTTTGGACGTCGGATTCAGACCGAGCGCGCGAGGCTCGCGCTTACGCAAACTCAATTGGCAGATGCGCTCGGTATCAGCCGCATCACCTTGGCGAAGTACGAGCAAGGCCGGTCAGCCCCCGACCTTCCCACCCTTGCTCGCGGATCTCGTTCAATCGGCTTGGACCTGGAGTATCTGGTCACCGGTGTGAGGACAAAGCTTGGACCAGATGTGGGATGGGCACTGATCCGTCAGACGCTGGCGCTGATCCGAAGGCGGCTGCAATCTCACGGTCAAGAGATCACCGCCGAAGAAGAAGCTGAGATCGTGCGTGACATGTACCTGATCGTGGCCGCCACCCGGCACCAGCAGCCCACCGGCGACGCATCGCCGAAAGCTCTCCCCTAGCGTTTCACCCGCGCGTGCTAGACGCAGGTCGAGCAACGCATCTTCTTTGGATCGAGGTTTCCTGAGCGTCGGTCGAGCGCGGGTCAACTCGAGCGCATTGCGGCCGTCACGGTTCCTTTCCGTCCCAAAAGCGTGTTACTTCGCTGGCCATGGGCTGGAGCAAAACGTAGGCGTCCGCCCGGGCTCGCCGCACTGGGCTACCGGTCTAGCTCATGTTAAAGGCCCTCAATTCGACCAACCAAACTCGGCGCAACTCGGCTGTTTACGCCAGGTCGTTTAGTCGCCGCATTTCATAGCGAACATGATCGAGTTCCATCCGATGCCAGGTGAACTCTGCTTGGCGCACGAGGAGCGATGGGAAGGCTTTTCCGGGTTTCAGGGAAAGAAAGAAGACATCCGACGCCAAACTCGAACCATGTTGGGGTTGCGCGGGCCTGCGGATTTGACCCCAGCGCTTCATCTCATGGCGATGCTGGCCGGCATGGAAATTCCTGAGTACGCGCAACTGCACAGCACGCTGGCGCTGCATCGTGTGGCGGCGCCAGCTGGAAAGCTGGCCCCTCATGGCGCGCCAGAATCCGCAACTATCAACAAGTATCTCGGAATGCGGCCGCACCGCGACGGGGCGTGCGTCTGCTACGACTGCATTGATGCTTGGCTTGCCTCCAAGTACCAAACGACCTTCTTTCTTCGACTTCATCACGTCAGAGGTCTTGACTGGTGCCCCGAGCACGGAAGCGCTCTCTACGAAGTAACGGCGCCCAATCCCTTCCACGACCTCCCCCATCTCTTGCGAGATAAAGGCATGACGGTCCGGGGGCCAGCAGCGGTGCGACGACTGCCGAGATCGGGCACCCTTCAGCGTTACACCGCAATCGCTACCGAATTGTTGTCCAGAAGATGCCCCGTATCGTGCTATGCCCTGAATCGAATCCTCTCCGATCGCGCCAAAGACGCAGACTTTTGCTCGCCCTCTGCCGAGCGTCCAACTCTGATCAGTGATTTGGTACTCGATACGGTGGATGAGAAATGGCTATTGCGACACATACCTGAATTCGCTAATAAGCAGCGCGGCGAGCCCTTTCACTTGTTCGACTCCATTGACAAGCACAGTCACAATGCGGCGCGTGGTGAAATCTATGTGCTGGCTCTTGCTATCCTCTACCCGTCGACAGAGGCGGCCTTGTTCGCTATCGCCGAAGCCGAAACCACGGAGTTTAGCGACGGCGGTAGGCAAACGCGTAGGATCGTTCGCCTGACTGGTGACGACCTCTGGTTTAGTGGCATGCTGCCACTGTACGTAGAGTTTGAGGGTAACGTCGAGGCCGTGGCCGCGCGTCTCGGCACGACCTCCTCAGATGTCTCGAGGGTCATGCGATCGGCCGGTGTCCCAGTTTTTGGCAAGCTACCAAAGTCGACATGGCATGCTCTTGGGCGCTTCCTCGCCGGCGCCACGATCCGCGACGCATGCAGGACCGCCGGCGCGCGATCACAAGACCTTGAATCATTGGTGCGCAAGTGCATTCCCGCCCGACGGCGATCTGGCCACAGTTGATGAACTGAGTCAGGTCAACCTTTCAGCGCTCGTTCGGCTTGGTCTCGAGCGCACACAACACGGCACTGATCTGTTCGAAAGATGACGGGCTCCTGGCCGAGCCACTAGAGTCATGCTAGCCCACTTCGTCATGATCGATGACTCAATGCGCTCGCAACCGCGGCCCGTGTCAAGGGGAGTTTGCGGATCTTGCTGAATAGAGCCTTCAGCTGAGGGACAGCGTTGCAGAGATCGGAAAGCTTGAGCCGACGCCCCTTGGTTTGGACGAGATTGCGCGCCTCAATCTCTATCGATGCAGAAAGCACCCGATCACGCTCGTTCCAGTCGATGTGGGCATTGTTGGTGGGGCGGGGCTTCAAAAGCGTTTCCACGGTGAACTGTTGAAGCCATTGCCGATCGTTGCGATAGAGCCACGCAAAGGCGGCAGGCTCCCGCTGCCGAAGAACCTGCTGCATCGGAGAATGAAATCGCCGCGCGGCACGCGTCCACGCCGTACGCGCGGCCTTGCGCGCACGGGCCAGCCTCGCCGCATTCCACGCACTGCGTAGGCCAGGTTCTGAACGCAGCAGGAACGTGATGGTCTGGATCGAGACCCCGACCAAAGACGCGACGACGCCTTTGTCGTGGCCCCTTTTCAGGGAGGCGACCGCTTGCGCGCGCACGCGCGGCGTTAGCTTCTTTGGCCGGCGCGACAGCGGGACTCCGGCCGCGGCGGACCAGACTATCGCTGTTGCAACCGAAACGCCCGCCGCCTCAGCGGCACGAGTGACGCTCATGCCTTGCCTGACATCCTCCGCCACTGATTGTGAGCGGCTGTGATCCTGGTCTTCCAGGACAGTTGCTTTCCCCGTATTGGTTTCGTCCTTCACAAAAGGCGCATTCCCCAGCTCCTGCTGGTATGAACTTGTGAAAGCCTGCCACGACTCGAACAGCAACGTGACGAAGATGAGATGTTTCAGCGGGTGCGGCGTGCTCCGCCGTTCTTGCATCAACCGACTGAAGGCGCCAGTATCGCCGCTCGCGACGCCAGCCAAGATCTCCATTCCATGCAGACGGGATAGCGGCTCACATATGGAGGCGAGCGCTTCCGCGAACCGCGCAGAACGCAGTCGACCGCTCGGCGAAGCCAGGCCAAGGTCGATCATCCTTGACTGATACGTTTGCGCGAGCGTGGTCTGATCAAAGTGAAACCCTTGAGGGAGCCTGCCGAGCCCGCACGCGCACGCAGTAAGCTTTCGCAGCACTTGCATCGCGGAGCCGTCGATCGGCGTCTTCGAAGCTTCGGCGAATGCGATGTCCTGTGGAAGATACCAGTGGAATCTTCCTTCCGCGTTCACCTTACCAAGCCCATACTGCAGGACGGCGTCATGCAAAAGGCAAATCCATGCACCGGGCCACTGATGATCAAGGTGCCAGGAGCTGACGCCTCGATCGAGCCCATCTACCTTTACGCACACCATGCAGGCCTTCAGAGGATTTGCCGCCCCGAAGCCAGACGCTAGGATGCCTAGCCGAGCCTTGATTCCGCCAAGTCCGCCTGCTCGAATAGCGGAGATCGCCTGCTCGGCGTCGATCTCCCTGCGCAAAGGAAGGTAGAACGGCACCAGGGTGTGCTCCCTGATCACCACCTCGGCGCTTCCCAAAATCCCCTCTGTGCGTTTCACGAATTCGTCGACGCGCGCGGGTATGTCATGCGATGCTCCTTGCCGCGGATGCCCGAACAGCTGCATGCAGGTCTGATCCGGTCGGTCATTGCAGGCGATGTGATGATAGCGAGCTGCGAGACCGAAAAGCGTCTCATCCGGTAGCCATTTGGTCATCTTCACCGGCGCAGCTCCGAGCGCGAAAACTACGCCCCGTTCGCGCTGGCACGCCTCTGGTTGAGACCGGGGGCGAGGCGGTGCATGAACGCGAGCCACAGAGCCGCATCCACGTGCAGTGCTTCTGGACTAACGCCGAAGTGTCGGTGCAAACAGTGACGGGTCAGCGCCGGCACGTCAGACAGCAGTACGTATTCTTCTCCGTCCGGCCTGCGTCGCATGGGGACCTCTGTTAGTGCCGCGGGAAGCGGCGGCAGCGCGCCCCCCCATTCCAGAGCCGCTGCCAGCGCGGTGAGAATCGCCTGACGCACCGACAGAGGCCGAGGGACATCAACGGTGATTTGCCTTCCTATCCCGAAAGGAGAAAGCAGGCTCGCGTTGATCCATCCGGAGTCGCACTTGACCTCAAGGACCTCTGCCTCAATCACGAGCGTTGGGCGAGGTCCGACTTGCAATGCCACCCTGAGGTGCCTGGCAGCGCTTTGGCTCAGCACTGGCGAATCGGTCCGATGCAGCAGGCGGCCGAATAGCGTGAGTCCGGACTCTGTCCAGCGCGGATACCTGGCAATGCGCGCGAACTCTCGTCTGGTCGTCAGGTCGACTAGGAGGTAGTCACCGACGGCTTCAGTCGTCCGGCAGGACAGCGCAGCCCGGAAGATCTGTTCTCCGCTACCGATGGCGGCGCGACGCTTCTGAAGCACCGCGACGAAGACTCCCATGCTTCCTCCGACCAGCTCTGCTCTATTGGGCTCTGGTCGCCACGCGAGCAGCAACCCAAGCCCAGGAACTGCCGGACTGACTCAGAAGGGCCTGGATGAAGGCGCGCCACTCCGTTGCAGCTACAGCGCGAGTACTCTTGGGCAGAGACAGGTACAGCCGGAGGTATCGCCGAGGGAGCGCTGGGATGTCTCGCAACAGCACGTATTCCTCGCCTTTCTCGGTTCGCCGAATCCCAATCGATGTGAGCGGCCGCCGAGCAGCCCGAGTCAACTGTTTGCATCCAAGTGCCTTGGCCAGCGCTATGCAGATTGCGTTCTGAACGCTGACCGGAAAGCTGACCATGACGCGCATGTCGGCAACTAGGGCTTCAGGCGAGATGAGGGTGCATTCGAGCCATCCGGGCTGAGCTTTGATTCCCGCCGACTCTCGGCAGCCCTTCATTGAAAGGACTCGTCCGCCGGGAGAATCTATGAAGACTCGCCCCCCCGCATCATCGATCAGTTCCACGGTGATTCGTCCGACCGCATCCTCGGCCAATTCCGGTATCGGAGCCGAAACGTTCAACAGCCGCAAGAACAGGGCGAGCCCCGACTCGGTCCATCGTGGGTAGTCACTGATGCGAGCATATTCTCGAGTCCTCGGCACGTCGCGAAGGATGAAATCCGTGACGCAGGCGACCTTGGTGGCAATGAGTTCTCCTGCAAATAGCAACCTCGCAGCGCTCCTTTCTTCGAGCGCGGCTTGTTCGATTCTGACCAAGAGTCCCACGGCAATGACCCTGAGTTGGACTTACCACACCTTCAAGCCTGACGCATTCCAGATCGCGAAGCTTCAGGACATCTCCTCTGCGCATAGCCTGCCTGTTTGGTTCTCCCAAACTGAGAGTTTCGCTGCCGTGAAAGAAGAAGCCGGGCAAATGCCCGGCTTCGAGTCGCTTCTTCAGGTCGGTCCTTAGCGAGTCTGCATCAATGTCCAAACTTCGGCCTGCTGCACTGAGAGAAATAGAAGCGCAATGAGCATCTGGTGATCGGCTGCGGCCTCCTTTAACGGTGTGCGAATCGCCGCGCCTAGTGGCGTTCGGATGATCTGGAGCAATGCATCACGGGCGGGCTCTCGTAGATGGAGCGCAGCAGAGACGTCACTCCACGCCAGAATTCCGGCAGCGACGTAGACACTAAGCAGTGGCCATCCGACGTAGAGAGCTATCCGCTGAAGCAGCGGTTGACTGCATCTACGCAGCAACTCAGGACGCCGTCGCAGGCGGTTCCAATAGACGTCAGAGACATCCAGGAATTTTGCGGTCTGCACAAATGTGTGCCGACGCTCGGATGCTGCGCGCAGCATTGCTTCAATCAATGTCCTGGCCTCCCGATCGCCCGATTCCTTGGTGCCGGAATCCGCTCCATCAGGCACCCCAGACTTTTTGGTCCTTGAACTCATTCAATGTCCTATGGGTTCGCAGGGACTGCCCCTGCCCACCGTGTAGGAACAGTCGCACCAGTTCCGCTCACCAATGACCACCGCTCCGTCCACCTAGGAATAGCGTTGGCTTCGCGTGTGGGTTAGCTAAGGTTGTGGAATCGAATTGCTTCACCAGAACTGGTAGGTTGGGAGAACCAAACAGCTGGATTGTGCGAAGGGGAGTTTCTCCAATGCTTCGGCCCCGAATGGGGCGTACGTTGGAGGCTACTTGGGGCGTCGGGAGATGCGTCATGAGCGCCTTGCGAGCCGTCATCACAAGAGCTTTTCCCTTTTCTCGAATCGCGGTTCTTCGAACTGAAGACGGCCGCTTGCTCGGCTTGACGCGTCACGCCAAGGGCTTTGACACGATCGAACTGCGCGCGGGCGTCTGGCTGGCCTGTGATCTGCCCGCAAAGGGGCCTTGCGTCACGGCGGCTCGTCCTTGCGAGCCACCAGGCGACGTGCCAACGCTAGGCGAAGAGTCGCTGGAGTCTGTCCGAAAGGCATCAGCAGAAGAACGCACGGATGAGGCGTTGCGTTCCACCCCGACCGTGCATCGCGTTGCCCCCGTGAACGAGGCGCCGCTGGCGCGCCTCGTGGACTGGCAAATCTCCGAGCTGAACGTCAATGGCTCTCGTCACGTCTGGGGCTATGACTTGATGACGCGAGAGGGTCGAGCGAGCAGCATGCTGGCGGAGTTCGATCCCGCCACGGCGTCGCTGATATCGGCAACGGGCCGGCGGTACGAGCTCGTGAGTCGGCCGGGGTTTGACGCCGACGCGGAATTCGTTTGGCGCACCAGCCTGACCACACGAGGCTTTACCACAGCGGATGCTCACTCGATAACCGCAGACGTGTGGAAAGCCATTCAGGAACACAGGAACAGCATTCCACCATCGGCGTGATGCGTAAGTCAGCGCTGCGCGAATTTCGTCCAGATCCTCCCGAAACCCCTCGCATGATTAGGCACCTCGTGTCCGTCGAGATTCGCCACGCACCTCGTGTCGATGCCCAACCCGTGGTCGTCTTGGCCACGTGGCGCGTGTTTGCCTCCGGTCCCGCCGTCATGCTCGCCGGCGTACTGGCTGAAGCATTGAGGTTGCGCATCACAACGCCGGTCCAGTCCTGGCAGCCGTCAACCCGGACATGGTCGACGAGTTCTGGCCGCGTGTACCACACGCCGGGGCCACCCACGAGCGATGCGCTGCTGCAAGCTGTCCTCGAACGCTTTGCCCAGGTGCATGTTGGGATCTGCGATGTGGAGGACGTCACGGAGCGCTACTGGCGCCGAATTCAGGCTGCGACCCAATGAGTGATCCCATGTACGGCTCAGATAAAGCGCAAGAGGCGCACGTCGGGGCGCTACTGACGGCCTTTCCTCGCCTGCTCCGAAGAGCCAGCCGCTCGGATATTGGGTTTCCGCCCGGGTGGGGCGCGATCCTGCATGACCTTTGCGCTGCGATCGACCACTTGCTCGACGACGGGCAGGCGCGCCGGTTTCGGGTTGAACAGGTCAAAGAGAAGTTCGGGGTATTGCGCTTTTACTACTCCGTCGACCGCAAGCGCGCCGTTGCGGTAGACATCGTGGGGCCCGATGGCCATTTCAGGGCCAGCGCGGCGCCTCGGCATCGCCAGCTTTTTCCGGCGCAAGAAGTCGATGACTTGATTGCCGAAGCTGAGAAGAAGTCCGCCAAAACCTGCGCAGCCTGTGGCGCGCCTGGCCTGCTGCGGCGGCAGGGCTGGTATCACGTCGCTTGCCGGCGGTGTGTTCGCCAGGAGTCGAGCTGAGCAGCAGTGTCCGCTGGCACATCGAGGATCTAGCTCGGGAGACATGCATGAGAACACCGGAGTGGGTGACTGCACGTGGCAGTTACATCACGCTGTCGGCGATGAGCAGTTCACACATCATGAACGCGCTGCAGTACCTAGTGCGCGGGACTGGTGAATACGGACCGATGCTTCGATCAGGCTGTTCCGGATTCTCGAATTGTGAATGGATCGAGTTGTTTCGGGCTGAGCTCTTGCGACGTGCGCGTTCCGGCGCCCTGTGAGCAGCACTAGCGAAGGTCCGCAGGAGCACTCAAGTGAAGCCGCCGAGGGTCAGATGAATTTTCCTGCGCACCTTGACTTCGACGAAGTCTACGGAACCAACTGCACCGATGCATGCTCCCGCCATGAGCTCAAAGCCCCAACATAAGTCCGTCAGCATCGTGGACCTGCTCGGGCAAGCCGCGGCGTCGGGCGTGGATCTTGACCAGGTTCTGGAGGAGGTCTCATTTGGCCGGGCAGCAGCGGGCGAGCCGCGCCTGACGCTCGAACAGAAGCTCAAGCGATTTGACCCCAAGAAGCACGGAGGCGAGGCAATGCCGACTTCGCTTGTTGCAAGCGAGATCGTAGATGACGGCGACGACGTGCAGCGGATCCTGTTTCTGGACATCGACGGCGTGTTGCATCCCGTCGGATGCAGGAGCGCACGGCTATTCGAGCGACTGCCTCTGCTCGAGCGCCTGCTGCGCGAGCACCTACAGCTGCAGGTGGTGATCTCTAGCTCCTGGCGCGAGACACGAACGCTCGAGCGGCTGCGGCAGCCTTTTTCTCCTGAGTTGCGCATCCGTATCGTTGGGGCGACGCCGATTCTCAAGTGGCACGGAGGCAGTGGCCACCGGCAGCGGGAATGCGTGGCTTGGCTGCAGCAGCACGCCCCAGGTGAGAGCTGGATCGCGGTCGACGACGAGCCGACGTTGTACGTGCCCGGCCGCGCTGTGATATGCGACCCATTGGTCGGCCTAGACCAGCTGCAGGTTGAACAGTTAACGGAATGGGCGGGAGCCTGCACACCACGCCCGACAACCTAAAGGAAGCAGTGCAGGCCGTCGGCGGTCGGGCGGACAAGGTGCTGGAGTACCTGAAGACGCACGGACGTTGAGGGCCCCGTGTTGCAATGGCGCTGAAAGACCACAAGGCCGGGTTCCCACCCGTATTGTGCGAAACGTGAGCCCGCATGACAAAATCCGGGGATGCCGAACATTGCAAGCGTCTTAAAAGCAGAAATCGCCCGGCTTGCCCGCAAGGAGCCGCGCTTGGAGACTAACGGCCTGCGCAAGGCCGTCACCGGGTACCGCTCCGAGATTGCAGCCCTAAAGCGTCGGATCGAGCAGCTCGAGCGTCAAACTAGGCGCACTTCGAAGGCCGCCATTTCGGTTGGCAAGCCCATGGAAGACGATGCCGGCTCCCCAAAGCATCGCTTCAGCGCAAAGGGTTTTGCAATGCACAGAGCGCGCTTGGGACTTTCTGCAGCTGAGTACGGCAGGCTCTTGGGAGTTAGCGGCTTGTCCGTCTACAAGTGGGAAGGCGGCCAGGTGCATCCGCGGGCTAGCTACCTGCCCGCTATCGCAACTGTGCGGAAGATGGGCAAGCGGGAGGCTGCAAGCAAGCTAGAAGCGCTGCAAGCCTAGGCGAGGTCGAACGACTTCGACTTCCAGGCCATCAATGAATGGCGCTGCGTCGGCGGCCCACAAGCTTTGCTACCCCCGAAGGATTTAGTCGTAGCCCCAGCCGGCAAGCTTGCGCGCCAAGTACTCCAGCTCTGCCGCCAGGATGCGGGCCTGGTGGTCTAGCAGCGGTTTCGTCCTTGGAGGTGCCTCGCACCACCAGGCCTGCCGGTCGCAGATGGAGTGTTTGACGCCCTTCCTGCGGTACTCGACGCCTTCAATGAGCGCACCCCGCTGGCCGCAACACCCTACGAGCCGTGCGTGATGGAGCGCGAGCAGCTCAAACCCATCTTTCCGCCGCAGAAAGGCTCTCACCACCGAGCCGTCCACTTCGTAGTACAGCCAGCCCACAGCCGGCGTCTGCGTCCTGATTGCGTAAGGCGACAGCCGCTTGCCGTTCCCCATGAGCAACGTGACGCTGATGTACACTGTGTAAATGTACAGTTCATTGCTGGCAGAGAAAAGACGCGCTCGAGGATGACGCCTTGATCCTCCCCGCCCCCATGTTGCTGCATGAAGGTCGCAAGTCACAGCCCTTCGGTCACGACGGCTGGCTGTACGAGCTCAAGTTCGACGGCTATCGCCTGATCGCTGGCGTCAACAACGGCGATGTCGTGCTGAACACCCGCAGCGGTGCGGATGCCACGAAGTGGTTCCCCGAAATAGCTGAAGGACTGCGCCAGCTCGCCGGCGGACCTCACGTGCTGGACGGCTAGGTCTGTGTACTCGATGAACTGGGCCGCAGCGACTTCAACCGACTGCAAAGCCGCGCCCGCCGACGGCGCTGGTACGAGGGCTGTGATTCAGTTGTGTACTGTGCCTTTGACCTGCTCGCCCACGACGGCAAAAGCCTCATTGGCTGCGCGCTGGAGCACCGAAAAGCGACGCTTAAGACGCTGCTAGACCCCATGCCTACCGCTGTGATGTACGTTGGGCATTTCGGCGGTGAGCACGGCGCAACGCTCTACTCGCAGGCTGTCGCGCTCAAGCTGGAAGGCTTGGTGGCAAAGCGCTTGGGATCGAAGTACATCCCAGGCGAGCGCTCCGCGGATTGGGTCAAGTGCAAGGTGCCAAGGGCCGTGCCCCCAGAGAGGTTCGCAAAGCCTTGGCGCGAGCTGCCGGGCTAGTGCGGTGTCGCAGCTACCTGATGCCAAATCTCCTTTGAAACCAGTCGTCGAGCATCGCTTTTTCATACCGCAGCCGATCGTCGCGCCTGTACGGATTGATCCTCATCAGGAAACTCAGGTCGGCGAGATGCTCTTCGGCGCTGCCAAGCAGCTGGTCGCCGTGCATCAGCTTGTATCGCAGCTCGATGCGAGGACTTGTGATCTCCCGAACGATTCGCACGTCAAATCCTGAGGCAGATGGCTCAAAACGACCCGCCAGATCAATATCCAGAACCTCGACTGTTAATACGTCGCCGGCCGGCAAGTCGCGCTCGGCGAGGTACTTCAGGTGGTGTTCAATGTCGCGCTGCACTTGGGCGCGATCACCGCTGCTCGCTGAGAATGAATGCGAGTAGGAGGCATCCGTGTGCTTTCCCGGATCAACGAAGACGACGGACGCGCTACCGGCGGATGCGAGAGAAGCAATGGCAAGCAGGCAAAGTCCCAACACGTCCGATCGTGCATTCATCGAGCGCTCCTAGGTGCAATAAGTTGGACCTCTGGAACCGCTGGGCAGTTCCCGTGAGTCCGGATCGGGGCCAACACGAGTAACGGACGGCTGTGCACTGTCCACGGTGGTCGTGCGCCGCTGTCTCTAGACTGCAACGACCTGGAGCGCGCCGAACCTTGAACTGGCCTTCGCGCGGTGGTCGTTTCCGAGTCCTCAGACCGTCCTTAGGGGACATGCGTCGCCGTTTAGGCGAGCTGCAATTCGGCTGTATCGCACCAAGGGTAAACCCTCTCCGGGGTCGAATTGACGCGCTCCGGGTGATCGATACACTTCAAAAAATGCAGACCTGTATTTTGACGAGGTGATCCATGCGTACGGAGGCGCCGTTTTTGCCAGACCAGACCATCCGACTTGAGTCGGACTTTCACGCGGTGCTTGGATCCATGGCGAAGGATCAAGCAGGGCAGGACTGGCGTCCAGCCCATCTGACCGATGCTTCGAGAATCGTTGGAAACGGTCGGCCGCTGAAGTGGGACGCCGTCTACGTCCAACTCAATCACGGCATGTCCGTGTCTTTTGGTCAGTATGAAACCGAAGCGGGATACAGGTGCACGACCCGTGCCGATGGCTGTCTTATCGTGACAGTCATGAGCGCAGGGAAACTCTACTGCCTGGCTCCAGAAGAGACGACCCTGGAGTCCGGGCAGTGTCTCGTACGTCTGCAGCAGCGTGGCGAAACCTATTCGTGCTTGATCCCAGGGCAGCAACACGTCGCCTCAGTGCGACTCACCATTGACCCTGAAATCCTCTGCCGTGACTTCCACATGCCAGGTGGCGCAGCTTGGCTGCGGCAGAGGCTCGCGTTCCGGAAATTCGA
Source organism: Ramlibacter tataouinensis (assembly GCF_001580455.1). Taxonomy (NCBI): domain Bacteria; kingdom Pseudomonadati; phylum Pseudomonadota; class Betaproteobacteria; order Burkholderiales; family Comamonadaceae; genus Ramlibacter; species Ramlibacter tataouinensis. Next base: position 2,774,473 of record NZ_CP010951.1, on the reverse strand, counting down.
CCTGAACGCTGATGCGCGGCGTACTGCGGCGCTGTTTTACGAAGAGCACATTGACCGTCCGACGGCAACGCTGAGACTTGAGATCTTGGCGCTAGACCTCCTTCGGGCAGTCATTGATCAGCTATGTGAAAGTAGTGAAGCCGAGATTCACGTCGCCTCAGGGACCCTTCCGCCGCGAGAGGAACGCCAAGTCGTCGCGGCGCGTCGCCTGATCGAACTCCATTTCGATGACGTCCCCACGGTCACAGTGCTCGCGCGCAGGGTCGGGACGAATGCGACCAAGCTTACAAGGAACTTCAAGTTAGCCTTCGGCGAGACGATCGCCGCATTCGCTCTTCGCCTCCGAATGGAACGCGCTCGAGATTTGCTTCTCCACGAGCGGCTCGGAGTAGGCGAGGTCGCCTACCGAGTTGGATATCAACATCACAGCAGCTTCACCGCGGCATTCAGGAGCTTTTACGGGGTCTCCCCAAAGGCAGCATCATCAGTGCACTAATGCTCGCGGTGACCCTCGAGTGAGAGTGGAGCGTCACACACCGGGCAAACTGGGCAGACGAAGCCCTAAAAACTCGCACGCCCTTCACTAAGGCACTTCCGACGAAGTTCACATCCAATCGGCTCTTTCTTCGTAACCGATGCGGGAGACCGCATTGAGGAGTCAGCCTTGGATTCTGTGTTCACCGAAGTGACGACCCACAGCGGACGCATCACCGTCGAGGCCTGCGGCCCGGTCGATGCGCCCGCGCTGTTGATCGCGGTCGTCGGTACTTCCCGGGGTTTGGTGGTTGAAAGTAACGCCGCCTATCGCGCCGAGCTCGCACAGCACTATCGCCTGGTATTTTGGGACTATCCGCCGAGCCAGTTTGGCCGGGCGGCAACTAACGCACCGCCGTTCACTGCTGCGCGAGTCGTTGAAGACTACCTTGCGGTAGCCGATGCAGCGAAGGTCGGCAAGTTCGCCTATTTTGGCTATTCATTCGGCGGCAACTCCGGACTCCAGCTCGCGAAGCGGCATCCGGAGCGGCTCACCGCCTTAGTAGTCGGCGGCTGGCCGGCAATAGGTGCTGATTTCGGAGCGATGTTGACGGCTTGCCGCGGCATGTACGAGACCAGCGTCGATCCGGAGAAATATCCAAACTTCGCGTCAATGCTGCCGAGTGATCCAGAACAGCGGGCGCGAATCGTGGGGTCTTACCGCTCGTTCTTTGAGTACTACGACTCGCTGCAAGACCTCGACAAGCCAGCGCAAGAAGAACTAGCTAAATCACTAACGATGCCGCGCCTGAACTTCGCCGACGCGCTCGATATCGTGGCAAGTCTCGGACCTGGAGGTGAAGTCGGCCCTACGCTGATTCGCAATGAGGCTACTTTGAACGCCATGGGTTGGTCCACACGCGTCTTGCATGTCGCGACCGATTCGGCAACAGCCCATTCCCTCGCAATGGAAGCCAAGGTGGTGACACCGCTTTTGCGCGAATTCCTGAGAGAGGTGCTTTGATGGCAAATCCCGGCGAGGCCGATCAGCCGTTGTTCATGTCCGAGGAGCACGTCCGCATCATGAACGATCGCTTGGCGAAGTCTGATGAGGTCAAGAATGCATGTGCCGCACTGCCACGGGACGTGCTGCTGGCATTCCGACTGGTCAACGAAGACACGGGCGCTGTGCACTGGTGGCAGATGTCGTTCAAGCAGCAAGGTGGGGTTGATTTCGCGCTTGGCGAACCCGAAGGCAACGCAGATTTGCTGTTCGAATCCGGTTATTGGGCGATGCTGGCCAATACGGCCGCCCAGCGTGCCGGTGAACCTCTCCCCGAGCCACAGCCTCAAATGACCGGCGATGTGAGCGTCATGCAACTCATATCGACAGCGTTCTTGGCGACACAGCGAGCCGCGGCCGTCCCGGTCCGCATGCCGCCGCGTAAGTAGCGACAAGCATTGTCAAAGATGCGAGGATCCTTCTTGGAGCTGCATTGAGACGCACGAACTTCAGGAAGCAGACAGCGGCGCCGGCTCTTATTAGCTTACGGACGCCATCAACAGAAAGACGCGCCCTCTTTGCATAGCCAGATCTGCTAGTCTCTCACGCGCGCGCGAGCTCCTTGAAAGGGCGCCGATTCATCTGATTCAGCTGCAAGCACATGTGCGTGCTCCGAGTGAAAATCGGCCCCTAGATCCGGCCTTTCGGCGCTTCGTCCGCCCACTTCGCTTTGATGGCGCCTTCCGGGCACGAAGACGACAGCGAAGCTGTATTCGGCGAGGGGGTGAAGCCGTGGGAAAAACGCTTGCCAACTTCCATAGGTCGGAGGTGTCCATGGCGCGGCAGGAGTTGCCTTTCCGGTAGCCCTCCGACGATGCAGGCTTTTACCAAAATGTCCTTGACGACGCCCTAAGCGAACCGCGGACGTCCGCTGTAACTTGGTGCCACTGTGACAGGAAAAACATTCAGCTGATCACCCTTGTGGGCCTGCTGAACTTCGTCGAATCAAGGCAAATCGTTAGATGACTTCAAGCACAACAACGGCAATCGCCGCGGGGACAGTGATGCTCTCCGGGCTGGCAGTAGCGAATGACGACCTGGCCGTTCGCTACGAGCGCGCGGCAGCACTGTCCAGCCCCCAAGTCAGCGCGCTCGTCCAGAATGGCCGCGTGGTACCACATTGGACAGGAAATGGTGGCAAATTCTGGTACTCGCGCCGCACGAGCCAAGGGGTCGAGTACGTGCAAGTTGATCCCGACGGCACACGACAGCTGGCTTTCGATCACGGACAGATCGCGCACGCGGTGTCCGCTGCGACCGGTGTCCAGGCGTCAGCTACATCACTCCTGGTCGAGGAGATCGATTTTCCGTCACGGATCAGCCTGACGCACGCCCAGAAAAAAGTCATATGCGAACTTCCATCAACGAAATGCATGGTCGATGCGGTACCCCCTAAGCAGCCTACGGTTTCGCTATCACCCAACGGCCGGTCTGCAGTCTTCACACGCACGCACAACCTTTGGGTCCGTGACGAAAGCAGCGGTGCAGAACGGCAGCTTACGCGTGACGGCGTCGACGGGTTCGCGTGGGGCGACTCTCCTGATATTCTGATGATGTCAATTCCACGGCAGCGCTACGGCGTCTTGCCGTTTCCACCATACGGCGTCCTGTGGGCGGGCAACGGATTCATAGTAGCGACACGTGCCGATGAAAGAACCATCCAACCCACGTGGTACTTTGAACCCGTCCCGCAAGACGGTAGCTTCCTCACGAAGGTTTGGCCAGTTCGGCAAGCTCAAGTTGGAGACAAGCCGCCGACTGCCGAAACGATCATAGTCAACGCTAAATCGGGAAGTCGCGTGGCGTTGAGCGATCCGGATCTAGCAGTCGACGAAGTTCTGTTTTCGAGCGACGAGCAACAGCACTTCGTTGCGCTGGCGCGATCTGATTCGGGGCGCACGCTTGTTCTTGCTGAAATTGACGCCATCACGGGCACAGTTCGCAAAATCCATTCGGAGCGTCCTGATGGCTTCGTCAATGTCAACTCGCAGCTCTATGCCGCATCCAACATTCGAGTGATTCGCGGGGGCCGCGAGGTACTCTGGTACTCCGAGCGCAGCGGCTTTGGGCATCTATATCGCTACAGGATCTCAGACGGCGCGCTGCTGAGCGTCGTGACACGAGGTGACTGGCTGGTCAAGGACATCATCCACGTCGACGAGGGACGAAACCGCTTGTTCTTCACTGCTGTGGGACATGACGCGGCGAACCCGTACTGGCGCCGTCTGTTCCGGGTCAACTTCGACGGCACGGACCTGCGCGACCTGACTCCGGAATCCGCAGACCACGAATTCGATGGGCCGCCACATCCGCTCGTGGTGCGCCTGCTCGGATTGCCGACTCAGAAGCCGCTGATTTCGCCCGATGGGCGCGTGTTTATCGATACCGCTTCGACATTGTCGCAACCCCCGGTAACCACACTGCGTTCCACGGAAGATGGACACGTCATCGCCACCCTCGAACGCGCAGATGCAACGGCGTTGCTTTCGACCGGTTGGCGGCCGCCTGTTCCATTCGTGGCGAAGGCCGCCGACGGTAAGACGAGTCTGTATGGATCACTCTACCTTCCGGAAGGTTCTGAGAATGCGCCCGCGGGATCGATTCCCTTGATCGATGCGATCTACGGCGGCCCACAGACGACCGTCGCCCCGCAGAACTTCTTTCAAGGTTCTGGCAGCACCTTGACGTCATCGCACCCGAGCTCGATCAGAGCTCTCGGGTTCGCCGTCTTTGTCGTGGACGGCCGCGGCACCCCGCTTCGCTCAAAGGCATTTCATAACGAAGCGTTCCGTTCGAACTTCGCGGATGCCGAGATTGACGACCATGTCGCTGTTGTCAAGCAACTTGTAGAGACCCACAAGTTCCTGGACGGGTCGCGGATCGGGATCTACGGACACTCCTTTGGTGGCTATGTCACGGTACGCGCCATGCTCCGATATCCCGATGTGTACAAGGTTGGCGTTTCCTCGGCCGGCATTCACAGCGTTCAGACTACGTATGCGTCCCTAGGAACCTACCTACCTATCCCAGTCTATTCCGATGGCAGCCAACAGCGCCCAAGTCCTCAATCCGTGCCTGAGAACTATCGTCAGATGGACAACACATTGCTGGCGAGGCGGCTCTCTGGAAAGCTACTGCTGGCGTACGGCGATCTTGATGAAAACGCCCCGGTAGCCGGGACCGCGCATTTGATCGATGCTTTGGTCAAAGCAGATCGCCGATTCGATCTGCTCTATTTGCCCAACAGAGCGCATGGGTTTGCCGCCGAACCGTACTTCAAGCGACGGCTGTGGGACTATTTCGTTGAACATCTGCTGCACCAACCGCTCCCGAACCTAAGTACTGATGCCCACTAACCGCCAACTGATGGCAAGCGAAAGCGAGCCATGAGCGACGAATGCGCAGCGCCTTTCCAGGCGCCGAACAAGATGCTTCCGCATACCACGCAGGTGGACGACGTTCGTATTCGCGAGGTTCGGCCGCTAATCTCCGCGGCGCTACTGCAACATGAGCTGCCGGCAGACGCTCGACTGCAGGTCTTTATCGAGGAGATGCGACGTGAAGTTGCCGGAGTTGTGCACGGTCGGGACCCGCGCTTACTCGTAATCGTGGGTCCGTGCTCGATCCACGATCGTGACCAGACGCTGGAATATGCCCGACAACTGAAGGAGCTCTCGGACACTCTGCGCGACGACCTGCTGATCGTCATGCGTGTGTATTTCGAGAAGCCACGCACCACGGTCGGCTGGAAGGGCTACATCAATGATCCGCGCCTGGACGGTAGCTTCCGAATTAACGAGGGCCTGCGCTGTGCGCGAGAGTTGCTGCTGGAGATCGCGCACCTCGGGCTACCGGCGGGAACTGAGTTCCTCGACCTGCTCAGTCCGCAGTACATCGCGGATCTCGTGTGCTGGGGCGCGATTGGAGCCCGCACGACGGAAAGCCCGAGCCATCGCCAGCTCGCATCGGGCCTGAGCTGCTCGATTGGTTTTAAGAACGGAACCGACGGAAGTGTGCAGGTGGCGGCTGATGCGCTCACGGCCTGTCGATCGCCTCACGCGTTCATGGGCATGACAAAGATGGGCCAGGTCGCGATCTTCGAAACCGCCGGCAACGAGGACAGCCACGTGATCCTGCGTGGCGGCACGCGCGGCCCGAACTACGGGCCCGCCGATATCGACGCGGCATGTGCGGTTCTTACGAGGTCCGGTGTGCAAGAACGCCTGATGGTCGACTGCTCGCACGCCAATTCTCGAAAGGATTACCGCAAGCAGGTGGATGTGGCGACGTCGATCGCCGAGCAAGTCGAGCGCGGCGACTGGCGCATCCTGGGCGTGATGATCGAAAGCCATTTGCATGAAGGCCGCCAGGACTTGAAGCCGGGCGTGCCGCTGCTGCCCGGCGTGTCTATCACAGATGCCTGCATCGGCTGGGAGCGGACTGAGCAGGTGATGCGCGAGCTCGCGTCAGCTGCGCGTGCCCGCACCACGAAGATCAACAATCGAATGAAGTCATGACTCAAGTGCCTCACTGTTGAATCGTGCCGAAGCTGCTTCCGCAGACGCCGGGCAACTGATCTCGCGCGGCATCTTCGGTTCGTCAGGCGACGCACCCGGAAGTACGCCACCCTTCATTGCGCGCCGCGACGGCTTCGTCTTCGCTATCGACGCTTGCCATGCACAGACGTTGCAGCGAAGGCATGTTGTTCCACTGATGCGTGTACCCCTATGCATGTCGGCCTTCGACACGAGGGCGATCCAGACTTGCACGGCACCGCAGCCGGGGCGCCGTACGTGCCGAGACGAACCTTGCGGCCTTCGCCGGGCGCGGCGAGGTCTGAAGCTTCGGGGTATCCGCCGCGTTGCAGCGCAGGTACAAGGCGAGGGACCGTTGGGCAGACGGTCAGCGCGGAAATCGGATTGATGTTGCATGCGGTGCCGGCCGAAGGAAGAAGCTTCGCAATGACTAATAAGTAAGCCTCTTTTCACTAAATCCCATCAGCCCTGCCCTCGTTTAATTGACTCCAGACGGCTTCCGTCCAGCTCCCGAATCAGGTGCCCGCTCCTGATCTTTGACCCCCCGCGCCCAAAGTGGCGGAGAAGACAATGACGAAGAAACTACAGTCCGTTCGGAGACAAGTCGAGAGGATTCGAGTGCAGCCCAGGGCCACGTGCCTCGCCATACTGACCATGTGCGTCGGTCATCAGGCCTTTGCACAGCAAGCTTCGCCCGCACCCTCCAGCGTGGCCCTGGACGCGGTCACGGTGACTACCAACAAACGTCCTCAGCTCCAGCGGGAAGTCGCGGGATCGGTTTCCACGGTCGATGGCGCCGATCTTGAGAATCGAGGCTCGAAGGATCAGGAGGATGTCTTCAAGCTGACTCCGGGCGTTCAGTTTACGAAAGGTGAGCCCACCACCTCCAGCGTGACCATTCGCGGAATTGGCACGTCCAACTGCGCCATCTGTGGGGGCGTGGTCCAGGGAACGACCGGCTTCTACCTCGAAGACGTTCCCCTCACTGACCCGTACGGTTCGTCGTCGGTCCTTGATCTCTATCCTTTTGACCTGGATCGCATCGAGGTGCTCAGGGGCCCGCAGGGCGCTCTCTACGGATCCTCCTCTCTTGGTGGAGCCGTTCGATATCTCGTTGCCAAGCCGAACCTGAAGGCGATGGAAGCATCTGTGCTGGTCAACGGGACCCAGGTTTCTGGAGGCAGCGCCGGCTACTCGGCATTCGCGATGCTGAACACGCCCCTGGGGGACAGTTCCGCGGCGGCTCGCTTCGTTGTATTCGACCGGAAAGACGGCGGCTATGTGGACAACCTTGGAACCGGAAAAACGGACGCGAACGAGCTGCGCCAGCGCGGTGGCCGTGTTGGGGTAACAGTAAAGCCGACTCGGGATCTGTCGATTACGGGCATGCTCCTCACGCAAGAGGTCAAGACCGGCGATACGTCTGCAGTGTCGCCGGACCCGACCAAGCTGGAGATCAGCACTCCGACTGCTACAACGCTCAAGTCGCGGCTAGACTTTGGCAACCTGCAGGCCGACTACGACCTTGGCCCGGTGATGCTCACCTCCATCACCGGCTTTTGGCGAAAGGAAGGCGATCTCCACTACGACTCGACGCGCATCTACCAGGATCTGGGTACGGGCTTTGGCTTGCCGCGTCTCCCCGTCGTCGTCGCGCCCACCATCACGACCTACAGGGCAGGCTCTGAGGAGTTCAGGGTCAGTTCCAACCAGCCAGGACCACTCTCATTCGTCGCAGGCGCGTTCTATCAGCGGACCGAGTACCGCGCCGACGGTTCGATCTTGGCTCCGGGAGGAACCGCCTTGTGGGGTGCCCTGGGTACCATCCTTATTCCGAACGACACCATCGGGGTGACCAACGGATCAGCAGAAACGTCCGAGAAGGCTCTTTTTGCCGATGGTGAGTACTCATTCGGCAACGGTTGGAGCGCCGGTCTTGGTGCACGATGGTATCGCACGACCGTTGCGAGCGATCTCTCTCTGACGCTTCTCGGTATGCCCAGTGCTGCAACTGGGAGCACTTCCGAGTCCGGCACCACACCGAAGGCGACGATCAAGTACCGTTTCGGTGACAACCTGTGGTACGCACTCTATAGCGAGGGTTATCGGTTCGGTGGAGTTAACCCCGTCGGGACGTTCAAGCCATTCAACTCGGACAGTCTGAAGAACTACGAAACTGGGGTGCGACTAGCCCCTGCCAAGAATCTCCTGCTCGACGTCACCGCCTTCTACATGGACTGGTCGGACGCCCAGGTGAACTCGTTCGATACCAGTGGACCGATTCCGCTGTCGATCGTTGCGAACGTGGGCAAGGCCACCAACAAGGGCCTCGAAGTCGCTCTGGACTACCGTGCAACCGGATCGCTTCGCCTCAACGCGGCGGTCGCATACACTGACGCGAAAACCGCAGCGGACTTCCCCAGCGGTGCCGTGCCAGGAGCGATCGTTCCCACCGGATCCAGACTTCCCGGGACGCCTCATTTCCAGTCCGTGCTATCAGCTAACTACTCCTTTGACGGCCCGTGGGAGTCCAGAGCCACAGCCTTCGCGACGCACTCCTATGTCGGGTCTCGCACCATGGACATCGACGGAATCCGCAGCGCCCCCGGCTACGGGACCCTTGACGTAGGCATTCGTTTCGTCCGAGACAATTGGACACTCGGGCTCAACTTGGCAAACGTTTTCAACGAGCGCGGGATTGTTGGTCTCTTTGGTGGCGTGCCTGGGGTTCCCTACACCGACTACTACCTGCAGCGGCCGCGGACATTCACCGCGTCCCTGCGGTGGGACATGTAGTCGCTCAAGACTCAAACACAAGGGCCTCGAGGCAACTCGGGGCCCTTGTGCTTTGAGCTTGGAAATCGGCGGCGACGGCAACGTCCCGCCAAGGAACGTCAGAGTACTTGCGTGAGGAACTCGTCAAGCAGGGGAGCAACAACGCCGGCGTCCATTGCCACAAAGTGAGCAGTCGCAGAGTCCTTCGCGACATGCAATACGCGAGTTGCCCAGCCCATGGACCTGAGCTCCGCTTCGTTGCGAATCAGCCTCGGTCCGATCTCCGCGCCAGGCCCCAAGGTGCCTACAACATCCAATGCATCGGCGAAGTTCAAGCGTGGCATCTTGAGGGACATCGCCAGGCTCCGTTGCGCAGCGTCATCGAAGTCTTGGAGCACCTCATAATACTCAACGAAATTGAGATACTGGTTCACGATACGCTGGCGCTGTACTGGATCCGTTGGCAGCGCTGCAGCGAACTCCGGATACTTCTCGGAGTCCACGCTGCTTTCGTACAGCCCGCGGGATCCGGCAAGCATGGCACCAAAACCTCCCTCCATGGCAGGCCATCCGCCAATAGCCAAGGCAGTGAGGCGGTCCGGATGACGCATTGCGAGCTGAAGACCCGAGTTGCCTCCGAATGAGTATCCGAAGTACGCGAACTTCTGGATGCCAGCGATATCGGCAACGGCGATGTAATCGTCAACTACGCGCGACGGGGTCATTGGAGGAGCATCGCCAGCGCGTTCACCGCCGAAGGGGCCCGGAGGATAGTCCCAGAAGACCAAGCGGTACTTCTGCCCCAATGCCTCGCGGTACGCCAGGCTGGGTCCTGGGCCGAATCCACGAGATGTGCCTATCACTGCAATCAAGAGCGCGGGTGCATGCGTAGGCCCGCATGCTTCCACGCGAATGCGGCCGCTAAGCGTGACCGCTTCAAAGAACGTCGATTCCACTGTAGCTCCTCAGGAAAATTGGGTCTCAAATACCGGAGAAGCCATTAGAGCGGTCGACGGGGCGACTGCCTTAGTCGCGCATGCCGGACCTTTTAGGATGTCCGCCGACCGATTCACCGGCGCTCAGTGCATCAGCTGTGAGGACGAAGCAGATTTCGGCGATACCTCATAGAAACTTCTGAACGCTGCAGTGAAACTGGTAGCAACCGGCCGCGCGCCGTCAATTCACTGAATTGACGGTTTTTTGGTCGCGAAGCCCGCCAGCCTGTCACGCGCCGATAATCCGCTGCGTTCCGCCTAAATCGTCCGCCTTGCGTCGTGAATCACCACTTCATCAGGAAACCGGGCACGCGCGAGCGTCTGAAAGTCCTCGTCTCTACCGCTCATGAACCGGCTAAAGAATGCGCCAACCATGCCCTTCTGAATTTCCAGCACGCGGATTCCACCAGGGAAGCACACGAAACCAGGGATCGAACCGAAGAGGAGCGGCAAGTCGGAGAAGTCGCCGTGTGCAGCACCTCTGATGGACACATGATGAACTCGCTTGTCGGGTGTGCCGTCGTCGTGCGTGTAGCAGGCATGCAGCATCCCAAGCGACTCCTCGGTCGGCGACGGCAACTGTCTTCCCATCATCGCCGTCATGGCTAAGCTTGTGCTCATGTCTTCCGTCAGGCAGAGCACCGGAACACCCAGCACCCGACGAAGCGGCTCCGCCGTAAACAGGCCTCCGTCCAAGTTCACAAACGCTCGGGTCCGGACGTCCTTCATGGTTGCCAGCGCTGCCGCGTGAGCCCCATAGGACATGCCGAAGTAGCCGACGTCAGGCTTTAGCGATTTCGCAAGGAGACCGACGCTTCCTTCAAGGATCTGATCCGCGGTGAAGACCATGTCATCGGCCCATACGTTCGCAAGCTTACCAAGCCATGAGCTTCTCAATGGGCGAATCAGCCGGCCCAGCGATTCAAGGCGTTCAGCCAAGCTTTCCGAAGTGCACCAAGCGGTATTGGCAGTCAACGCAGCTTGTGCTTGCTGCAAGTCGGCCAGGAGTGTCGGATTTGACGTCACGAACTCACCCTCCGCCGTTACGTAGCTTCCCGCTTCGTGCGGATGCGCAACGCTCGCGACGACGAACCCAAGGCTGGCCAAGTGCTCCATGAGTACCGTGCTCTGCTCGCGATACAGTCCTCCTCCGTGGCAAAAGACCAGCAGGGGAAAGTCCCCTGCAGCGACTGGCGCGTCCACTCTGCCGGCCGTCAGAATCTCGGAAAGCCGCACCTGCTGTTCTGAAGGGATCTTGAAGAGATCGAAGAAGTCGCTCATGCCTTTGAGTTCTTCGCGCTTCAAATAGGGCTTCCGACGTTGCTGTCCCGCCGATGCAGCGGGGTACCAGCAAGTCACTGTCAGGGTGCGACCCACGTGAGGAGGAACCGCGTACATGGTTGCGCGTCCGTCATCGCGGAGATCGAACTCTGTGACGCCCACGGCGTGAGGACCGGAGGGGATCGGCCAATCGTCCAGTGTCATTTCAGTGGCTCAGTCGGAAGTTAAAGGGTTGGCGCATTGTCCATCCGTCCGATACCGATGAGAGGGCCAAAACTTTGGGAATTGCGATGCCATTTTTAGGAGCATCTTTCCTAATTGCACGAGCCTAAGTTTCAGTAGGTGTGCACAAAATTCCCTCTCTTCCCGTCAAGTAAGCTATCTCCATGAGTCACTCGACATCACTCTCAAGGCTTGGCGACTCGTATTGGCAGTTCGTTCGCGAAGAGCTTCCATTGTTGGGTCTGATGGCCGGCCAACCAACGGGATTCGAATTGCTGCGCGAGGCACCGGACGACCACGAGCGTCGCTTACAGCGCGCCACCGCTTGCTGGTAGCCATGAATTCGAAGCTCCCCTGGCCTCACCCCAAAGGGGATCATCCCGTTGGAGTCCTTGACTTCGACCTCGATGATTCGTCTCGCGCGTCGCCGTATGCCGATCCGCCTCACATCGGAAGGCGCCTCACCGTCACCGCGTGGTATCCGGCTGCGCCCACCGAAGGATTCCTGCGCCGCACCTACTTGCGTCCTGAGGAGGTTGCCGACGGTGTTCATTCGTTCTTCAATCTGCTCCAGGTCCCACACGACCACCAAGTCGCCATCGGGGCGATCGAGACAGCTTCCTACGCGAACGCACCTTGTGCGCCAGGACCGTGGCCACTTCTGGTGTTTTGCCATGGAGGCGGCCTCTATCGCGAGCAAAACACTCGCTTGATGGAGTATCTGGCGAGCCACGGCTACGTCATCGTCAGCATTGCCAGGCCACATGAGAGCGGCAGCTATGTAGCCGCCGACGGGCGGCTAGTCCGAATGAGTCCTCGGATTGTGGGCGATACACCAAAGCTCAACGAACTCCTTGCGGACATGACGCGCAGCATGCACGGTCCTGTCTTCCAAGAGCGGCTCGAGTTGGGGCACAGGGTCGCCGCGGAGTTGCGTAGTGTTTGGATCGGCCGGCTGGCTTCCACGTGGACGGAGGACCAAGTCTTGGTGGTCGATCGCCTCCTGAATGGCGAAGTGGACGAGTTGGCCGGAAAGCTGAAATCCGAGGTGGGCTACTTTGGCATGTCGTACGGCGCTCACATATCGGCTTTGTCGGCGCTGCAAGACGCGCGAGCCCGAGCGTGCGTCAATCTGGATGGAGGAGTCTTCACGTCTGAACCGATCGGGCGCGAACTCGGTGTACCGATGCTCTGCATTGGTGAGGATGCCCACTTCGCTCTGACTGCGGTCGGATTCAACGTGCCTCCAGCAACGACGGAGGCGATGTCGGCGACCGAGTATGCCTTTGCACGAGCGGACCGAATCGCGCCCCTCCACCCAGTGTATCGCACGACATTCCTGCGGTCGAACCACGGGGACGTCACGGATTGGCCGGTCTTGGCTTCGACCCCTGGACAAACCTATGACCCAGGGGAGCGCGCGATTGACCTCCAATGCCGTCTGGTGGGGGATTTCTTCGACACCTTCGTCCGCAGGATGGACGTCGGATTTCCCGAGGACACTTGGCGCGCCTTTGCCGACGCCTTGATCGTTCATCGGCAGCAGTGGGAGGAGTCTCCTCGGAGCTCGCTCGAACTCTCTGCGTCTCACGGTTCCAAGGACCAAGCCCTATGACAACATCGAAGCCACTCTTCATGTCGCCCGAGCACGTCGACATCATGAACACGCAACTTGCCGCGTCTGAAGAGCTACGCGCGTCCTGCGCGAGGTTACCCAAGGACCTCTTGATCGCCTATCGCCTTGTTGACGAGGATACTGGGGCGGTGCATTGGTGGCAGTTGATTCTTTCTGTGCGCGACTGCGTCTACTTCACCCTCGAGGAACCAGCATCGCCACCTTCCGTCACCTTCGAAAGTGGCTACTGGGCAATGCTCGAGGGCACCATGGCACAACGTGAGGGCCGCCCGTCGACCGCCACCCCGCCCAAACTGATCGGGGATCCGGCTGCACTCGAAGTCATGAGTGAAACGTGGGGCTTGGCCCAGCGAATTGCGAAGGTCGATGTTGAGATGCCCACTCGATAGTCGCCACATGGGGCCCAGGACGCTTCACGCTGCAACCCTGTACTGACCAAGAGGTTCACTCTCGGAGCAGACAAAGCAGGTGATGCGCGAGTTCGCGTCAGCGGCGCGTGCGCGCGCCACGAAGGCCATCAACCGAAAATGACGTCATGACTCAAGTGCCTCAAGGCAACTGTTTGGATCGCGCTCGAGCTCTCATCGAAGGCTCGCTGGTGTGGGATAACCATACCTGTCTGCCTTTGCGTCCTCAGGAAACCAGTTTCTTTCCCCAGCTGCAGCGGCACAAAGCCGCTGGATTTGACGCCGTGACGATCAACGTCGGTTTCGGCGAGCAAGGGGTCGAAGAGCATGTTCGCATGCTCGCTGCTCTACGGCTGTGGTTCAGTCAACATGCTGACGAATACGTCGTTTTGGATGAAGCTCACGACGTTGAGTACGCACGACAGACCGACCGTCTTGGTGTCGCATTTGACATTGAAGGCGCGAACGCTATTGCCAATCAGATCAGCTTGATCGAGCTCTATCGCGAACTCGGTGTCCGCTGGATGTCACTGGTGTACAACACGAACAACCTGGTAGGCGGCGGATGCCAGGACGAAGACACTGGCTTGACGCCGTTCGGTCGCCAAGTCGTTGCTGAAATGGAGCGTGTAGGTATGTTGGTCTGCATCAGCCACACGGGACATCGGACGGCGTGCGACGTATTGAACCTGGCGACACGTCCAGTGATCTTCTCCCATAGCAATTGCGCGGCCCTCCAGGCGCATCCTCGCAACATTCCAGACGCCATGATTCGCGCCTGTGCTAGGACTGGCGGCGTTGTCGGTTTGAACGGAGTGGGGATCTTTCTGGGGCGGAACGACAGCTCAAGTGACGCGTACGCGCGGCATGTTGATCATGTCGTGCAGATTGTCGGTCCCGAACATGCCTGCATCGCTCTCGACTACATCTTCGACATGAGTGAGCTCGATGAGTTGGTGTCAAAGAAGCCGCACATTTTTCCATCAGGGATGGGCTATATGAGTGGGATGCGCTTTGTCGCGCCAGAGCAGCTGACCGAGATCGTCGCGGTACTTCAAGGCTGGGGGTATGCGGATGAAGATCTTCAGAAGATTCTCGGTGGGAACCTCGCACGGTTGATTCAGGAGGCCTCGAACTGTTCGGTGCGGTCGGTGGACTGACCCACTGACGAGCCAAGGCAGCATCACGCAGTGCGGCCCGCGATTCGTCGGGCGACAGCTGCTGCGGCATGTGCCATCCCCCGACTTCGGCCGCATCCGCAACAATGTTCCTGGCGTCCTCGGCCAGAGCGCTCGTTGGCGGCGGCCGCGCGGCGCGGGGCGTACTTGCAGAGGCCCCGGCCTGCGAGCGGACTCCGGACGATCCCAGGCCTTGATCCTCATTCAATTCTGAAAGCGAATTCCTGAGTTGCGATGATGTCCCCGGCGCCGCTGTTTACGCAGCCGTACTGCATCATGGCGGTACGCACCGCGTTGTGATAGACGCGCGGTCCGGACAGGATTTCCACCTCTACCACCTTGCCGCCACGGATGGTGGCCTGAGCCCTCACCTGGCCCTCAACCCCTTGCTTGATCGCTTGTTGCGGCATCTCGGGCTTGATCTGCCTCGGGCAGGCCACGCCCATTTCCTGCCGGCCCACCGGGGCGGCGGGCGGCGGTGGCGGTGCGATAACGGGCGGCTCCGGTGGCGGCGTCTGCACCGCGGCAATCGCTGGCGCGGTGGACGGCGGCGTCACTTCCGGTGGCGGCACGAACGGCGGCGGCGGCGCCTCGACCTTCGGCGTGACCGGCTTGACGATTTCCTTTGGTGGAGGTGGAGGCGGAGGCGGCGGCGGCGGCGGCGGGATGATCACTTCCTGGATCACCGCCGCTTCCATTGGCTTCTTGAGAATCTTCAGCGCATCGCGCGCAGTGCCGGTGATCAACCCCCACAACACGAGTGCATGAACGCCCGCTACCAGCGCTACGCCGAGCATGCGAGGGAGCATCCGGCCGCCGCGGTAGGCGGGATGTGGCGCGAATGCCGTGCTCACTGCGGCGCCTCCTTGAACTGAGACTGGTGCGTCAGGCTGACGTCAGTGGCGGAATAGCTCATGTCCGGGCCTTCGATAGCAATTCGGAAGCCGTGCATACGAGCGGCCATGATCAATCCGCGCAGCTCGCTCTCCAGCTCTAGCTGGACCGCGTCCCGCGGCAAGGGATTTGCGCGTTCGGCGGGTACGAAAGTGGGCAGGTGATAGTGCATGGGATGGACTCCGCCGGAACGTTCCAGCTCGGGATGGCGCGTTCTCATAGCAGGAACTGCTCATGGCCTATGACGGCCATCTTGTTGAGCCCCTTGCGTTTGGACGAGGACAGCACGTTGGCGAACACCGCATAGCTGCAGCTCTTGTTCGGCCGGACATGCACTTCCGGCTGCGGGTTCATCGTGCTCACCACGTTCATCTTCTCTTCGAGTTCAGCCGCCGACACCGGCAGGCCCTGCCAGTAAACCGTGCTGTTCTCGTCGATGTCGATCTGCACCATTTCCGGCTTGACGTTGCTGGCGGGCGGCGTACCCACCGGCATCTCCAGATTGACCGCGTGCAGCTGGATCGGAATGGTGATGATCAGCATCACCAGGAGCACCAGCATCACGTCGATGAGCGGCGTGGTGTTGATGTCCATCATGACCTCGGGGTCCCCGTGGCCGAAGCGCCTGGAGTTCAGGCCCATATGCGTCTTCCTTGGAATGTCTTGCGCCCGTGTTGGGCTCAGCCGCCCAATGGCGGCGGTTCGGTGATGAAGGCCACCTTGGTGATGCCAGCGCGCTGGCAGGCCAGCAGGATCTTGCCCACGCCTTCGTAGCGCGAGGACAGGTCACCGCGGATGTGCACTTCGGGCTGCGGCGTCATCTTCGAGACGTTCTTCAGCTTGGCCACGAGCGCATCGGTATTGGGCATCTTGGCGTCGTACCAGTAGATGCTGCCGCTGGTGTCCACCGAAATGATGATGTTCTCGGGCTTGGTCTCACGCACCTCGACGCGCTCCTTGGGGAGCGTGACGGGAATCGAGGTGGTGACCACCGGAATGGTGATCAGGAAGATGATCAGCAGCACCAGCATCACGTCCACCAGGGGCGTCGTGTTGATGGTGGAGATGACGTCGTCGTCCGACGCCGGTCCGACAGCCATTGCCATGGCTCAGTCTCCGATCGCTGTGCGAGCTTCAGGCGGCTTTGCCGGCCGAGCCCACGATGACAGCGTTGAGCTCGTCGGCGAATTCACGCACTTCGTCCATCACCGCCTTGTTGCGGCGAGCCAGCCAGTTATAGGCCAGCACCGCGGGAATCGCGACCGCCAGGCCGATGGCCGTCATGATCAGCGCCTCGCCCACCGGGCCGGCGACCTTGTCGATCGAGGCCTGGCCGGAGATGCCGATGGCCGTGAGCGCGTGGTAGATACCCCACACCGTGCCGAACAGGCCGACGAAGGGCGAGGTGGAACCCACGGTGGCCAGGAAGGCCAGGCCGCCTTGCGTGGTGGCATGCACGCGGTCCACGGCCGCGGTGATGCTCATGGGGATCCAGTCGGCCATGGGGATGTGGCTCTTCAGGCCGCCATGGTCGGTGGTTGCCGCTGCACCGGCTTCAGCGATAAAGCGATAGGCACTGTTCTTCTCGAGCGCACCGGCGGCCGTGCGAACAGACGGCTGGTCCCAGAACTTTAGGTCCACCGTTCGTGCGTGGCGGTTCATCTTCGACTGCTCGAGCAGCTTGGTGATCAGGATGTACCAGCTGCCGGCGCTCATGATGGCCAGGAGCACCAGCACGGCGCGCGCGATGTTGTCGGACCCCTTCCACAGGGCTTCCATGCCATAGGGGTTGCTCAACGCGTCAGTGGACGCGCCGATGCCCTTCGTCGCCGATCCTTGCGACATGGGAACAACCGATGCTGCTTCGCCTTGAATCTGGGACGTCGCAACTGATCCGTTTCCAATGCCAGTCGATGGCTCCGGTATCGTGGACTGAGCCAATGCGTGTCCGAAAGAAACTGAAAGCAGGGCAGCGCAAGCCGCCGCACGAAAGAACTTTGTCACTGTGAGATACCTCTTGCAATCGATCGACATCAAACGGTCAAAACACCGGATGTCCAACGTTAGTCCTTCGCACGTTTTTCGGCTTTGGAACCAGACACGAATTCTTAGGCTCGGCTCTCGACATAGACAGAGTCTGGTTGAGTTTCACGCCTTCGCAATACTTGTCGCTAAGGTACCTCGCGAGACCAGCTAGATCCCAGCCCGATCTTTTGGCGTGCCCACGTTTCGGCAACTTCCGCGGGTGAGCCGCCTGACTGACAGCGTTCAAGCAACTCAGCCACTCGGCCAGCGATCAGTGCCACTTCACTCATCACTTCCGACTCACTCCCTGTCCCGAGGTATTCGCGAGCCACGCTGACAATTCCACCAGCGTTGATGAGGAAATCCGGCAAGTAGAGGACCCCTCTGTCACGTAGCATGACGCCGTCCTCTGGCCGCGAGAGCTGATTGTTCGCAGCGCCGGCCACGATTGAGGCACGGATCTTTGGCACCGAAGTTGAATTGAGGACGCCGCCTAGCGCACAGGGAGCCAGCACATCTGCACTCACTTCGAGAATTTCTTCCGGACTTACGCGTCGGGCGCCAAATCGACCAATCGCTTTTGCGACGCGTAGTTCGTCTACGTCGGCAACGATGAGTTGTGCCCCGCTGTCCGACAGATACTCGCAAAGTGCCAGTCCAACAGATCCAAGGCCTTGCACTGCGACGGTCGATCCCTTAAGCGATTTCTTTAGGTGCAACCGCAGACCTTGTTCGATCGCAAGAAACACTCCCCATGCGGTCTTGGGTGATGGATCCCCACCAAATTTCCCCTGGCGGGGAAGTCCACTTACAAACTTAGAGCGCGATGCAACCATGCGCATGTCCGCGGTCGTCGTTCCAACATCTTCTGCGGTGATGTATCGTCCGCCTGCTGAATTCACGAGATCACCGAACGCGTGAAATAGTTGACTGCGGTCGATCGACGCTCCTTCTGGAGCAATGATCACAGCCTTGCCGCCACCGAATGGAAGGTCGGCCAGAGCGTTCTTAAACGTCATCCCCTGCGAGAGGCGAAGCGCATCGGTTAGCGCCGCAAGGTCGGAGGCATATCGCCACATTCGGCATCCTCCAAAGGCTGGTCCCCGGCTCGTATTGTGTATGGCCACGATGGACCGCAATCCACCATCCGAGTCCGAACCAAACAGGATCAACTCATGGGGGTCCTCCCCAGGCAAGCCGAACAATGAGGTAGGCACACTGTGCGTAGGTTTCGTATTCATGCGTATGTCGTGATTGCTGGACGAGGGGGCTGTCGCTTCGCCCAAGAACATGTCACTGTGTCCTTTGTGGTCTCGCTTCGCGGCACTGCGCGATGTGTTCCGCTTCGAAAAAGATTGCGCGCAACTTCGGATCTCTGCTTGTGTGCGCCGCCGATCGGCAGTACTGCCATTGATCGGCAGAAGGTTGCGCTCCTGCATTGACAGCTGACGAAAGACGAACCACTGCGAGTTGGCTGTGGCCGAATTGAATGCTTCGCTCCAATAGTTTTAGAGCGCAATCCTCTGCGAGTGGTGAATTCAGGAATTGGCGTGCGATCATAGAATTTCGTCTGTTGCTCGATTGCGCTTGTCAATCGTAGTTGGCCTGAGCCGATCGCGGCTTCCTATCCTATGGCGAGTAAACAATGGCCTAAAGGTTGATGGGTGCGGCCAAAAAAGGCAGGGGCGCCCGATGTTGAAAAAAGAGATGGGGCATAAATGTGTTCCACTTGTACGGTCGACAACGCTGTATGCCCGCGAGGAAGCCGCGCCCACGGTGCGTGCATTTCCATAAGTTTTTGATGCTTTCCCCGAAATCTGGCTTCGCCGATTCCATCTAACATGGGGCCGAGCCCGGACCTCACCTTTGGGTCCGTGGGACTCGCGGTTCTCTAAGACCTTTTCGGCCGCGCTGCGGCCGATTTTTTTGAAAGATCCCAACGGGATGGGGCTTGCGTTGATCCACAAGTCCCTCACATCCCTTCCAAAGCCCTATTGAAGTTCACCATCAGGGTGAGGCGTGATGGATATTGGGAAGTCAGGGACAACGATGCGCGCTATCACGACACGGCGACGTCCGCAGCTCGTCGCGGGTGCGTCGCCGCAAAGGGGTCGCCCAGCGACATGACGCCACACCAGGTGCGAAGTACAGCGGATAACGCAATGCTCAAATGCGGTTGAGCGAAGGCCGCCTGAGCAATGGTGACCGACTCTCAGGATGACGGCCCGAGACGGGCATGGAAGAGACCCGGTCGCCCAGCCTGACTTTTAGCTATCGAACTCACCCGCCGCCTCGGCTCACGCCGTTGGCTTCTACATTTGATGCCTAGAAGAAATAGGCAGGGTCAAGCTTCCAGGTCTCGTGGCATCGCCCGACCGCAACGATACAGGGCCCAGGCTGCGGGAGCGAGAAAGCACGTGCTGAACACCATTGCATATCGCAGCGACTCTACGCCGAAGTTCGGCGTCAGGGCATCCGACAAGGCTCCCGTAACGAGGGGCCCGAGGCCCGAGCCCACTAGGCTGAGGACGAAACCAAAAACAGCCACGGCCAACGATCTCCTGCTGGAACCACAGACGGCATGAAGCGCCGTGTACATCGAAGGCACTCCAAGCCCGAGTGCAATTCCACCGATCCACCCCAGAATCAAAAACGCACTGAATGAGTGGAGGAGCAGAGACGCCACCTGGAACGGCAATGCGAACGCACAGGCTGCAGCCGGCAACCAGGCATACCAGCGCAGGTCTCGCTTGCCCAGCCGGTCCGCCAGCCATCCACCAGCCAGCGTTCCCGACAGCGCCCCCACGGCCGACAAGGCACCATACACCAAGCCGACGTCTTGCAAGGAGGCTCCAAGGGAACGCACGATGAAGGACGGCATAAATATCGCCGCTCCATAGGCGACGATGCCGTAGCAAGCAACGCCGACCAGAACCCAGACAACGCTGCGCTTCCGCAACAGCTCTCTGAATGCTTCCTTGTACTCCTGCGGTTCAGCGCGGACTTGAACCGCCTTCCGCTTGCGTGGTTCATCCAAGACGAAGTGGGCGACTACGGCCAACACCAATCCAGGCAGTCCCACGACAATCAATGCGACACGCCATCCATGTGTCGCAGCAAGGATAGCACCTCCCATGAATGCGACGAGATATCCAACCGTGGCCGACGAGGTCAGGACGGCCAGCGCGAGGCCGCGCTTTTCTTTCGGGAAGTAGTCAGCGATGAGTGACTGCGACGGCGGTATGGCCCCGGCCTCCCCCGCACCGACTCCGATGCGCGCCAGAGCCAACTGCAGAAAACTGACGCTCATCCCGCTCAATGCCGTGAACACACTCCAGACAGTGAGCGCCACGGTCACCACCGTGCGCCGGTTTCCCCGGTCGGCCCATTGGGCCACCGGGATTCCCAGCGTCGCATAGAAAATGGCAAATGCGAACCCGGTCAGGAGTCCAAGCAAGGTGTCGCTCACTTGGAACTCATGCTTGATCGGTTCCAGCAGCACCGCGATGATGTGTCGGTCGAGGTAACTGCAGGTTGCCACCAAGAACAGCACGCCCAACATTACCCAGCGACGCCCGCTGCTGTACAAGGTGTGCGTAGCCTCAAAGTGAACGGGTTCGTTCGAAATCATGTTGCCGTTTAGAAGTCCGCGCCGAACACCAAGGAAACCGTTCGCGGCGTTGTCACCGTTGCGTTGGACGGGAGGGAGGTCTGTGCGGCCGCAACCTTATTGGTGGTGTAGCTCGTATAGCCCAACTTGTCCGTCGCGTTGTCGAGGTGCAGGCGCAAGGAGTAGCGGCTCCACTCCAGTCCCGCTCGCAAGTCAAGCAACGCATAAGCCGGCATCTTGAACGACGGGTTCAGTACGCTATTCGAGTACGAGGACACCTTGTCGCCCTGGTAGCGCAATGTCGCTCCGAGCGAAGCCCGCATGTCGTTGCCAACCGGGAAATACCAATCAGCAAATAGGGCAGCAGTCAGCTTGGGTGAACCTGGGAGCCGATCTCCAGGTGCAGCGCCCAGGAATGCCGCTGTAGAAGTGCCCACTTCAGTGAGACGGGCGTTGTTGTAACCCAGATTCGCGCCCAATTGCATCGCGGCCGAAGGTTGGTACATGAGTTGTGCTTCGGCGCCGTCCACTTTGGCGCGCCCGGCGTTAGCTACGAGCAAAAGGCCATTGAAGAGACCGTTTAGTTGAACGTCTTTCCAGTCGATGTGGTAGACGCTGGCATCGAACCTCAGCCGTCGATCGAGGGCCAGCCCTTTGACTCCCAGCTCAAAGTTTCCGACCGTATCGGCTTTAAAAGTGGTTGGAGTCCCAGTGGGCGGGTTGGGGTTGGTTTGGGGCCCGCCAGGACGGTAGCCGGTTGCATAACGTGCGAACGTCGTCAGGTCAGAATTCGGCCGCCAGCGCGCCGTCACCTGGTAAGTGGTCGAGCTATCTTCGAAGTCAACGAAGTTCGGAGGCGTGTTGCGCCCGATGAGACCTGTCGAACTCAAGGTTGCATTTTGCTTGTTGGTCGCATAGCGCAGGCCTGCGCCGATGTCCACGGCGTCGGTGAAATAGTAAGTGCCGTTGGCGAACACAGCACCTTCCTTGTAGGTGGATTGCGTGTCGCTCGTCAGAAAATTTCCGATGGGCGCGGGAGCCACGGCGCCGTTGGACAAAAAGGACGTGAGCTTCGTCAAATAATCTGTCCGCTCGTCGGTGTAAAAAGCGCCGAGTAGGCCTTCAAAGCCACCGAACCGATTCGTCGCAAAGCGCACTTCCCCCGTCTGCTTTTTCTTCAGGTTGATGTCCAAGTCGCCGATGATGCTGAAGCCGGGAGGCAAGAAGGCTGCAACGAAGGGCCCATACGGGTTTGTGTAGTCCGCCTGAAGTTGCCCGCGGTTTTCCGCTTGGCTGAACGTGGCATTCAATGTACCGTAGGGCGACACATACTCGGTTCCCAGTTCCACCAGCCCGTAGTTAACCTTGTTGGGGCCGTCAGTAGCCGCGGAAACTGTCCGCTCGCCGAATAGTGGCCTGTCTGTTCCTTGGACATTGTCCTGTCCGGTGCCTCCCAGCGACTTAAGCTGCTGATTGAGAACCCGGAAGTTGACCTTCCAGTCACGTGAGATCTGCCCAAGCGCGGACAGGCTTCCCCCTTGTCCCTCAGACCACCCCAGATCGTCGTGTCCCGTCTTGACGTTCCTTGATGCACCCGCGTCCTTTCGATTGAAGGCGGAAACTAGAAATCCCAGGGAATCACTTGCCGGCAGATTCAGACTCGCTCGAACTCCATAGCCGGTTCCGCCATCTTGAACCTTACTCCCGCTCACGCGGACGCTACCCGAGACACCAGTCAGATCGGGCTCACGCGGAATGATTCGGATCATGCCGCCGAGGCTGGAAGCACCCCACAACGTGCCCTGCGGGCCCTTCAAGACTTCAATTCGAGCAACATCGACGAGGTCCGGGTCGGGAGTCAGCAGGGCGCCGACGGATAGCGATCCGCTGGCTGAAAAGGGCGAATCGCCCACATAGGTGGCGGACGTATTCGTCAGCTGCTGAGGGCCCGTATACAGGCCGCGCATGATGACAGTGCCAAAACCAGGCGATGCACCGGCCGCCTGCGTCAGATTGGGAACTAGCGACATGTAGTCCGTGAACTTTTCGATCCCAAGTCGCTCGATCTGTTCGCCACCCAGGACTGAGATTGCCTGAGGCGTGTCCTGCAGCCTTTCCTTGCGCTTGCTAGCTGTGACTTCGACCGTTCCCAGTGAGACCGGAGCTTTGGGCGTCTGGGCGCCTGCGCTGGTCGGTGACGAACCCGCCTGGTCTGCCGGCGCGGGTTGGGCTGGCACGGGGGTTTGAGTCTGTGCGAACACGCCGTCGCTTGAGCCAAGGACCATGGCACAAGCCAGGGCAATGCGAGCTCTTTTGTGCATGCTGATTCGTCTCCGAAGGTGGTTTAGTTAGATTTCCAAGCTGCCTCATCAGAGTAGTCGACGCGACAACTAAGGGTTTAGGCTGCTTGCATCAGATTTGAGGCTGCCTGCACGCAGGCTCGGGTCTGCTCTGGAGTCAGCGACGCTTCGACGGAGCGGCCTATGTAGCAGGCGCACAACGAAATGTGCCCGGCAAGCGTCGCTGGGGGGACGTTTCGCGAAAGCGTGACGTCTGTTTGGCACGCAAGCAGGTCGTGGTCCGATCGACCCTGATCAAGGCATCGATGGAGTGCGGAACAACTGCCGCTGGCCCACTATCGGTGGGCTGCATGGACGGGCGCTGGAGGATCTATCTCGGCGTAGAGGTATGAATCGGCAGCGCAGTTTGTCGTAAGGGAAATCGCAGGACTAACCGAGTTCGACGCTCAGTAGTTGATTGCATCAGGCAACTGACCAAGCTCCGCAGCCCCCTTTTTCGCGGGAACCCGGGCAGCCAGCCAGTGGAGGTCGCCGAAATATGCGTAACGGCACCCTAAGCGCGCGAGCCGCCGCGCCTGTACCTTTGAAAGCTGTGACAACAAAGATCATTGACGGCCTTCAATTGGCCCATCAAATTCGTATCGACCTGCGCCGCCGGGTCGACAGGCTATTGCATATCGGAGCCCGTCCAGGTCTCGCGGTCATTCTCGTCGGTGACGAGGCGGCTTCGGCCGTCTACGTGCGGAACAAGGAGAAAGCGTGTCATGAGGTCGGAATCCGCTCTGTCGTTCTGAGACTGCCTGCAGCTAGTACGGAAGCTGAGATCGTCGACAAGATTGGAACCTTGAATGCGGATCCTGCAATCCACGGCATCCTAGTTCAATTGCCACTCCCGAAGCAGGTCAACTTGCGGCGTGTGCTTGAGGCGATCGCGGTGAGCAAGGACGTGGATGGCTTCCATCTCTACAACGTCGGCGGCCTCGTGGTCGGGAGCACGATCTTTCCGCCGTGCACTCCGTACGGCGTACAGCTGTTGCTGGACGCGGAAGGAATCGATGTCGAAGGCAAGAACGTGGTGATCGTAGGTGCAAGCAACATCGTCGGCAAGCCGATGGCACTTATGTTAATCAATCGTGAGGCGACAGTAACCCTGTGCCATGCCAAGACGCGTGACCTAGCCCAGTACACGATCCTCGCTGACATCCTGATTGTTGCGGCAGGAAGTCCAAAGCTGATCGTTCCTCAAATGGTTAAACAGGGCGCCGTCGTGATTGACGTAGGGATCAATAGGTTGCCAGATGGATCGATAACGGGGGACGTCGATTTCGAAGGCGTACGGCACAAGGCGTCGTTTCTCACGCCGGTTCCAGGCGGCGTTGGCCCCATGACAGTCACCATGCTTCTCGAAAACACCATCCGTTCTGCGGAGGTGGCTGCGGGCATCGAGCCCGGCCATCTGTCTGCTTCCTCAAAACTTATGCGAACAGCCTAAGCCATTGGCCAATGCATTCGATACGCTGGGGCACGCCGATCAATCGACTTAGATCATCAGAGGGCATGCGCGCACTTACAAGGTCGCGCCAATTGGGCAGGTACCGCGGCGATAACAGAACGGCATGTGACTCGCTCTAGAGCCGTGACAAAGGCGATTGATCGGTACGGCGCTGCGGTACAGCCCTTGTGTCCTGCGCGCTTGTCTTCACTAAAGCGACATCCGGGCAGCTGCGGTTTACCCACCGCGCGCAGCCATTCATTGACCACCGACTCGACACGATCGGGCCGAAAGAATCAGATGACTCAAGACCAAGCCTTGCGCTTGCACGTGCCAGAGCCCAGCGGGCGCCCCGGCTGCGCAACGGACTTTTCCTATCTCCACGTCTCTCCCGCCGGCGCCGTCCGGCGCCCCGAGATCCATACCTCGGCGGCCGACACCACCGACCTCGCCTATGGCTTGATCCGTGTGCTGGACGAAGACGGCCAGGCCGTCGGCCCCTGGGCGCCGACCGACCTGGACGCCATGCGGCTGCGCAAGGGCCTGCGCGCCATGATGAAGACGCGCATCTTCGACGCCCGCATGCTGATCGCGCAGCGGCAGAAGAAGCTTTCCTTCTACATGCAGAGCCTCGGCGAGGAGGCCATCGGCAGCGCGCACTCGTTCGCGCTGGAGCCGGGCGACATGTGCTTCCCCACCTATCGCCAGCAGAGCCTGCTGCTGGCGCGCGACGACATCCCGATGTGGGAAATGATGTGCCAGCTCATGAGCAACGAGCGCGACCCGATGCGCGGGCGCCAGTTGCCGGTGATGTACTCGTACAAGCGCGCGGGCTTCTTCAGCATCTCGGGCAACCTCGCGACCCAATACATCCAGGCGGTGGGCTGGGGCATGGCTTCGGCGATCAAGGGCGACGCCAAGATCGCCTCGGCTTGGGTTGGCGACGGCGCCACCGCCGAGGCCGACTTCCACACGGCGCTCACCTTCGCGCACGTGTACCGCGCGCCGGTGATCCTCAACGTGGTGAACAACCAGTGGGCGATCTCGACCTTCCAGGCGATCGCCGGCGGCGAGCAAACCACCTTCGCCGCGCGCGGCGTCGGCTGCGGCATCGCCTCGCTGCGGGTGGACGGCAACGACTTCCTCGCGGTGTACGCGGCCTCGCGTTGGGCCGCCGAGCGCGCGCGCAGCAACCTGGGGCCCACGCTGATCGAATGGGTCACCTACCGCGCCGGCCCGCATTCCACCTCCGACGATCCCTCGAAATACCGCCCCGCCGACGACTGGCAGCGCTTCCCGCTGGGCGATCCGATCGCGCGGCTCAAGCAGCACCTGATCCGGCTCGGCGAGTGGTCCGAAGCGCAGCACGAGCAGGCGCAGAAGGAACTCGAGGCCGAAGTGGCCGCGGCCCAGAAGGAGGCCGAGAGCTACGGCACGCTGCTGGACGGCCACATCCCGAGCCCGGCCGCGATGTTCGAAGACGTCTACAAGGACATGCCGGAGCACCTGCGCCGGCAGCGCCAGGAACTGGGAGTCTGAGCCATGCTGACCAAAACAAAACCCGAAACCGCGGCGCAGGCCGAGAAGACCGTGCCCATGACCATGATCCAGGCGCTGCGCTCGGCGATGGACGTGATGATGGAGCGCGACGACAACGTGGTCGTGTTCGGCCAGGACGTGGGCTACTTCGGCGGCGTGTTTCGCGTCACCGAAGGCCTGCAGGCCAAGTACGGCAAGTCGCGCTGCTTCGACGCGCCGATCTCCGAAGGCGGCATCGTGGGCGCCGCCGTGGGCATGGGCGCCTACGGCTTGCGGCCCGTGGTCGAAATCCAGTTCGCCGACTACTTCTACCCGGCCTCCGACCAGATCGTGTCGGAAGCAGCGCGCCTGCGCTACCGCTCCGCGGGCGACTTCACCGCGCCCCTGACCATCCGCATGCCCTGCGGCGGCGGCATCTACGGCGGCCAGACGCACAGCCAGAGCCCGGAGGCGCTGTTCACGCACGTGTGCGGCATCCGCACCGTGATGCCCAGCAACCCCTACGACGCCAAGGGCCTGCTGATCGCCTCGATCGAGAACGACGACCCGGTCATCTTCCTGGAACCCAAGCGCCTGTACAACGGCCCCTTCGACGGCCATCACGACCGGCCGGTGGTGCCCTGGTCCAAGCACGAGATGGGCAACGTGCCCGAGGGCTACTACCAGGTGCCGCTGGAGTCAGCGGCGGTGTTCCGCCCGGGCAAGGAACTCACGGTGCTGGCCTACGGCACCATGGTCTGGGTCAGCGAATGCGCCGCGCGCGAAACTGGCATCGACGCCGAGATCATCGACCTGCGCTCGCTCTGGCCGCTCGACCTGGACACCATCGTCAACTCGGTCAAGAAGACCGGCCGCTGCGTGGTGGTGCACGAAGCCACGCGCACCAGCGGCTTCGGCGCCGAACTCGTGTCGCTGGTGCAGGAGAACTGCTTCTACCACCTGGAGGCGCCGATCGAGCGCGTGGCCGGTTGGGACACGCCCTATCCGCATGCGCAGGAGTGGGCCTATTTCCCCGGCCCGGCGCGAGTGGGTGCGGTAATGAAACGCGTGATGGAGGGCTGAGCGATGGGAACGTACGTTATTCGCACGCCCGACATCGGCGAAGGCATCGCAGAAGTGGAACTGGTGGCCTGGCACGTCAAGCCCGGCGACTTGGTCAAGGAAGACCAGGTGCTGGCCGACGTGATGACCGACAAGGCCACGGTCGAAATCCCCTCGCCGGTGTCTGGCAAGGTGACGGAGCTGGTGGGCGAGGTGGGGCAGCAGGTTGCCGTGGGCTCCGACCTGATCCGGCTGGAGGTGGAAGGGGCTGGCAATGTGAAGGCGGGCGTGGCTCCTGCGACGGCAACTGCCCGTAGCCCTCACCCCAGCCCCCTCCCGCGTGCGGGAGAGGAAGACAAACCCGAACCGGTCATGGAACAAAAAGCTCCCTCTCCCCCCGCAGGGGAGAGTGCAGGGGTGAGAGGTTCGACCGAGCCCATCCAGCGTCCGCCCGTCCAGGCTCCGGTCGCCCAGCGTGCCCCCGGCGAGAAGCCCATCGCCTCGCCCGCCGTGCGCCAACGCGCCTGGGAACTCGGCATCGAACTCCAGTTCGTGCACGGCAGCGGCCCCGCGGGCAAGATCACCCATGAAGACCTCGACATCTACCTGGCTTCGCGCGGACAGCCCATCGCGGCGCGCGCCGGCGCCACCGCCTATGCGCAGCGCAGCGGCGAGACCGAAGTGCCGGTAATCGGCCTGCGCCGCAAGATCGCGCAGAAGATGCAGGAGGCCAAGCGCCGCATCCCGCACTTCAGCTATGTCGAGGAAATCGATGTCACCGAGTTGGAGGCACTGCGCGCGCGGCTGAATGCCAAGTACGCGGCCGAGCGCGGCAAGCTGACCGTGCTGCCGCTGCTGGCCCGCGCCGTGGTACTGGCGGTGCGTGACTTCCCGCAGATGAACGCGCGCTTCGACGACGACGCGGGCGTCGTCACGCGCTACAACCCGGTGCACCTGGGGCTGGCGGCGCAGACGCCCTCCGGCCTGATGGTGCCGGTGATGCGCCATGCCGAGACCCTGGACCTGTGGGCCAGCGCCCGCGAGATCGCGCGCCTGGCCGAAGCGGCGCGCACCGGCAAGGCGGCGCGCGACGAACTGAGCGGCTCGACCATCACCATCACCAGCCTGGGTGCGCTGGGCGGCATCGTCACCACGCCGGTGATCAACCATCCTGAGGTCGCGATCATCGGCGTCAACCGCATCGTCGAGCGGCCGATGTTCCGCAACGGCCTGGTGGTGGCGCGGCAGATGATGAACCTGTCGTCCTCCTTCGACCACCGCGTGGTCGACGGCATGGACGCTGCGGAATTCGTCCAGGCGATCCGCGCGCTGCTCGAAGCCCCAGCGATGCTGTTTGTGGAGTAATGCCATGAGAACCCTGACGACAACGCTGCTGGTGATCGGCGGCGGCCCGGCCGGCTATGTGGCCGGCATACGCGCGGCCCAGTTGGGCGTACAGACCATCGTGGTCGAAGGCGAAAAGCTCGGCGGCACCTGCCTGAATATCGGCTGCATCCCGTCGAAGGCGCTGATCCACGCGGCTGACGAGTTCGAGAAGGCCCGCCACTGGGCCAACCACTCGCCACTGGGCATCCAGGTGCCGGCGGCCACGATCGACATCGCGCGCACCGTGAAGTGGAAGGAGGGCATCGTGCAGCGCCTCACCGGCGGCGTCGGCGTGCTGCTCAAGCGCGCCGGCGCGCAGGTGATCGAAGGCAGGGCAACCATCCTCGACGGAAAGACCGTCGAGGTGCACACCGCGCAGGAGACCTTGCGCATACAGTGCCAGCACCTGGTGATCGCCAGCGGTTCCATCGCGACCGAACTGCCTTCCCTGCCCTTCGGCGGGCCGGTGATCTCGTCGACCGAAGCGCTCGCGCCGACCGCGCTGCCCAAGCGCCTGGTGGTCGTGGGCGCCGGCTACATTGGGCTGGAGCTGGGCATCGCGTACCGCAAGCTCGGATGCGAGGTCGCGGTGGTCGAAATGACCGATCGCATCCTGCCGACCTACGACGAGGAACTGACGCGGCCCGTGCTGGCTTCGCTCAAGAAGCTGGGCGTGGTGCTGCACCTGCGCTGCAGCGTCGAGGGCCTGGACGAGGGCGGCAAGGCGCTGCGCGTGCGCAGCAGCAACGCC
The DNA here is from genome assembly GCF_001580455.1 of Ramlibacter tataouinensis. Classification (NCBI taxonomy): domain Bacteria; kingdom Pseudomonadati; phylum Pseudomonadota; class Betaproteobacteria; order Burkholderiales; family Comamonadaceae; genus Ramlibacter; species Ramlibacter tataouinensis. Next base: position 2,744,869 of record NZ_CP010951.1, on the reverse strand, counting down.
GATGAGTTCGCCCTGCCCTGCGACCAGGTGCTGGTGGCCGCCGGCCGCCGGCCGCGCACTGAAGGCTTCGGCCTGGAGAGCCTGCACCTGGACATAGCGGGCCGTGCGATCAAGGTCGACGACCAGTGCCGCACATCGATGCGCGACGTCTGGGCCATCGGCGATGTCAGCGGCGAGCCCATGCTCGCGCACCGCGGCATGGCGCAGGGCGAGATGGTTGCCGAGATCATCGCCGGCCACCGGCGCCGCTTCGCGCCCGCCGCGATCCCGGCCATCTGCTTCACCGACCCCGAGGTGGTGGTTGCCGGGCTGTCGCCCGCCCAGGCCGAGGAAGCCGGGCTGGACTGCATCCAGGCCGCCTTCCCTTTCAGCGCCAACGGCCGATCCATGACGCTGGAGTCCACCGAGGGCTTCGTGCGCGTCGTGGCCCGCCGCGACAACCACCTCATCGTCGGCTGGCAGGCCGTCGGGCGTGCGGTGTCCGAACTGGCGGCGGCATTCTCGCAGTCGATCGAGATGGGGGCGCGATTGGAAGATGTCGGCGGGACGATTCACGCGCATCCGACGCTGGGCGAGGCGGTGCAGGAGGCTGCGCTGCGGGCCTTGGGCCGAGCCTTGCACGTTTGAATCAAGCCGGCGTAGTCCTCATCGAGATGTGGGCATCTCCGGCGCCACAGTATCGGAACTGGGCTCAGTAAAGGTCGGGAACATAGATCGGCATGTTCCTTTCCTTGCAGCTGCGAGCTGCGAGCTGCGAATCTGCCTGCCACTCATCCGCCGTGGCCCAGCGAACTTTTCTGTTACCGACGTGATGCGAGCAGTAAAACACCTGCACCAATGAAGACTCCTGCGGTCACCATGTTCAAACGCGCTCCACCTCTGCGGCTCGCAATGAATCGCCGCAACTGGCGTCCGCCAAGTGCGTACGTCAATGAAGAAACGAATTCGGCAAGCAAGTAGGTGGCACCCAGAGCGAGGAACTGGCTCGCGCCAGGCATTGAGGGGTTGATGAACTGCGGGAAGAGCGAGGCAAAAAGCAAAATAGCCTTGGGATTGCTGATGCCTAGCAAGAACTCCTGCAGCATCAGTTTTTGCATCGATCGATCGTCACAGGTGCCAGTGCCTTGGCGGTCAACAAACCCAATGCGCTCCTTGCTGCGCAAGCAGCGCACACCGAGCCAAACCAGATAGCCGGCCCCAACCCACTTCAGTACGTTAAACGCTGACTCAGAAGCGAGCAGCGTGGTCGCTAGTCCGATGGCGGAGATGGTCAGCAATATGGCGAAAGCAATGACGCGTCCCACCGTCCCGACCAGCGCGGCAATCACTCCTTGGCGGATGCCGTTGTTCAAGGCACAGAAATTGTTTGGCCCTGGCGTTAGTGCGATCAGTACGGCAATGGGGAAAAAAAGCACCGGATCCATGGCTGCGGCTCAGCTCTGGCTAGCGCAGAAGACTCAGGTCTTCATTCAGATGAACTAGGCCTACGTCACCGCTATTCGTCCGAATTCTTCGAGTCATCTGCAACCATTCAGAACAAATCAGCCAAGTACCGGGCAAGCAACATCGAGGCGCTTGCCCAGTTGACGCCCCATCTATGCTGCCTGAGCGTCGATCCAGTCATTGATTACCGATTCAAGGACGGGCAGAGTCACGGGTCCCGCGGCCATCAATGCATCGTGGAAATCCCGAAGTCGCAGCTTCGAACCCAACTTCTCCGTAGCCCGCTTGCGGAGCTCGCGGAACTTGCGGTTCCCCAGCTGATACGCGAGTGCTTGGCCCGGCATGCTGATGTAGCGATCAATCTCAGCCTCCAATGTCGCGCGAGGGAGCGCCATACGGGCAACGGCATACTCGATCGCCTCTTCACGCGACCAGCCCTTAACGTGCAGGCCCGTATCGACGACCAGGCGGACCGCGCGCCACATCTCCATCTCGAGGCGGCCATAGCGCTTCTGCGGCGTGTCGTAAAGAGCCATGTCCTCGCCCAGCCCCTCGCAATAGAGTGCCCACCCCTCCAGGCACGCGGAGTACCCCAATGCGCCGTGTCGACGGAAATCAGGAAGATGCTCCTGCTCCTGCATAAGCGCGAGGTGCATCAAATGGCCAGGCCATGCCTCATGCAGTGCAAGCGGCAAGTGCATGTAGCGCGGCAGTTTCGCAGGATGCGACGTGATCCAGTGAATTCCAGCCGAAGTCCGATCTGCGGGCGATGGCTGCGCATAAGCCGGCGGCATGCGCTCGGAGATAGCCACAGGGATGCTTTGCACCCCGTAGGTGATCCGCGGCAGGTTTCCGAAGAGTCCCGGGAGAATCGGTTCGATGCGCTTTGAGAGGACTTCGATTTCTTGTCGAAGCGCTTCGGCAGTCTGAGCGTACTGGTCGGGATCTTCATTCAGCGCTCGACGGAATCCAGCGACATCATCCCCAAACCCTGCAGCGGCCGCAACGATCTTTGACTCCTGTTCGAGACGTTCGACTTCCGCAAGTCCGAGAACATGTAGGGCTTCTGGTGTTTCGGAGATGGTCGTGTATCGACGAACGAGGTATTCGTAGTGCATCCGCCCATCAATGTCGTCACAGCACGAAATCGAGTCTCGCGCCACACTCGACAACGGCCCATCGATGAAATCCGCGTATCGGGTGAGTGCCGGAATGACTGCATCAGCCAGAATTTCCAGACCACGCTCCGCAAGCTGATCGATATCGGCTGAGCGCCCTGCGGCACGCAAAAAAGGGCCGTGAAGAGGGCTGGCCTTCGCTGGCGCTTTAAGGATGCCCCTCACGTTCCCTGACGCCCCCTCCAGATGCAATCTGGGATACCGAATGCCGGCGTCGATGCCTGCCTGAAGCGAACGAATCGTTCCGTCCAACCCCTTCGGAATGGAAGATAGGCGCGTCAGCCAGTCTTCGGCGTCCCGCTGGTTGAGCAGCGCCACGCTATTGCTAGCATACGATAGCAAAAACTCGGGGCCAAGCGGGAATAGCGACGGTCGATTGTGGGCCCTCGACAAGAAGGCTTCTTGAATCAGCTCCAACTCCCACCTGAGCAGAGAAAGTGTGACGCGTTCCTTCGCGTCCAGCACAGCTGGATCGATTTCGCGAGCTTGCGAAAGAATCTCACTCGCACGCTGTGCGCGCCGCGTGTGATCTTCGGGAGCTTCGCGCATCAGTTCGAGCCCCAGGGGCTGGCCTGCCATCAGAGCCAGCAAAGGCTGCTCTTCACGAACGAGCTGCCAGTAAGCGTCACAAAGTCTAGAGAGGGGGGACGTTTTTTTCATGGTCACAGGATACGTCCATCGATGCGCCTGTTTTTTGCGTCCGAGGACGAAAACTTAGGCCCATGCAATTGAATCGTCACTCCTAAAAACGCCATCCAATCGGCCAAAGTCAGCTGGTTGGTGTCGTGAGTCCCCCGTGCCAACAATCTCGGCTCCCCTATCCACACCTCTCAGGACTGAAATGACCCTCGCTGCTTGGCCGAATCCTTCCGGCCCCTTCCCCGTGGGCGCCATTGAGTTTGACCTGCACGACGATTCAAGGGCGACAATGTATGCCACGCCGCCCAAGATTGGGCGGACCCTTACCGTCACGTGCTGGTATCCCGCAACTTCGGTTGAAAATCGCAAACGGAAGTCATACCTGAAGCCGGAAGAAGCGCCGATCAACGAATTCTTCGAGGTCTTGAAGGTTTCCGCCGAGAAGCGGCAGCAGGTTGGAGCACTCTTGACCGCCGCGTACATCGACGCGCCCGTGGCCCCCGGCAAATTTCCGATCTTGGTCTTTTGTCACGGTGGAGGATCCTATCGGGAGCAGAGCACCGTCTTGATGGAGCATCTCGCGAGCCAAGGCTACGTTGTGGCGAGTGTCGCTCATCCGCACGAGGCAGGGTCTTATGTCTCCGCGACGGGTACGTTGCTGAAAACCGACGCAGCCCATTTGAGTGATCTTGCAAAGCTGCAAGCCATCTTGGGGCAGTACGTCGACTGGATGCGCTCGGATAGCATGCAAACTCGCATTGAAGCACTAAGGGGAATGATCCGCCCGCTGAGGGACACTTGGCTTGGCGGACTTGCAAACACCTGGGCGGACGACTTGTTGCTCGTGGCGGATCGAATCATTGACGGCGCCATCGATCACATTAGTGGTGCAGTGCTGTCTGAAGTGGGTTACTTTGGGATGTCCTACGGGGCGCACGTCGCTGCACTCGCAGCGATGAAGGACGTAAGGGCCAAAGCGTTCGTCAACCTCGACGGAGGCCTTTTTACGGCAGAGCCGCTTGGTAGAGAGATCGGGATCCCAAGTCTTTGCATCGCCGAGGACATCGCGAATCCCGCGATCGCGGCCTTATTTGGACAGGAGCCGCCACCTGCGCATGAAGCCGGGCTCAGCATGTTGCACGCGCTCTACACGCACCCGGATGGGACGCAAAATCAGCTAGTCCAGCACGTCACGATCCGCGGTGCTGGCCACGGAGACTTCACCGATTTCCCCCTCGTGTTGGGCCCCATTCCGACCTTCGTTTGTTTTCCAGCCGGAACGCGCGTGCTCGATATTCAATGCGAATTGGTTGGCGCGTTCTTCGATCTTCATATCCGAGGTGAGGGATCCAGCTTTAGAGATTTCGCCCGAGTCCGATTCGCGGAAGATGTAGTCGTTCACAAAATCCGGCCTCAGGCATCTTAGTGAGCGCCAATTCTTATCCCCGCTGATGGGTTTACCACGGGAATCTCGGTGCCGCTCCCGACCAGGATCGGAAGCAGACCACCCATGACGACTGCGACCCCGACAACACGCGACGGTGAAGATTCGGGATATGTTCATCCTGATTCTCTCTGAAAGGAGGAAGCTCCCATCCGCAGAAATTGCCACGGGTTGGAAGCGTGGGAACCGCTGGCCCACTTTTCACCTGAGCAACTAGAGTCTGCCGCAGCCGCAGGCCAAGGCCCTGAACACCACGTTCAAGTGCGTCTGCTCGATTCGCTGTGGCCGTGGTGGCGTTCTTCCGCGCTCGGGTCGCGCCGAAGTGTGAGAGGCAGCGGAGCAGCCCACCATGATGAACGACTCGCGGTAGACGACCCGTTCGTGGCACGGGACACTCTGCAATGTGGAATCACAACTACGCACCGCCGATCAGGATCACTTTGCGAAGCGATCACCGCTCCAGACGTCGACGGTCGAGTTTGGGCTGCTTTCGGCCAGGAGCGGACATCCACTCCAGCGTGCACGACCGGTGGTCCGCCTGGTGCTAGACTTGCACGCATGCCCTTCCGCATGTCGGTCCCGGCCATCATTCGAATTCCTCGCTGACCGGGAACGAGCGCGTCGTCCCGGTCAGCCGGGTCGGTTCCGACGCTCGCTTCGCTCGCTCTTCGATCCACGCGCTTTCCCACGGCCAGCCCAGTTTGGCCGGTTGTCGTCGAATGACTCAGGACCGAATCGATGCACTCCCTTGACTCGCCCCGAACTGCGACCAGCCTGGCGCAGGTCTATCTCCTTGATCGCGATGCAGGCCTGCTGTGCCGCATCCTCTCCCTCTATGCGGCTCGTGGCCTGGACGTGCTTCGCGTGGACTATGCCTACGCGGCGCAACACGTCATGAAGCTGCAGGTATCAGTCGACTGCATCCACGCGGAGACCGAAGAGGTGCTGCGCGTGCTGGTCGACAAGGCATCGACCCTGATTGGTGTTCTGGCCGCTAGCGATCACGCTGCGTCAGAGTGGCGAGCCGCTTAGCGACTCCGGGTCGCGGCAGGCGCGAGCCCGCGCGATGCGCAGCGACATCGCTTGCATTGGAGAGCTTGCGGCCGGGAGGACGACGTCTACTTTGGGTCGAAAGCGGCCACGCCGCTCGCGGACAGCTAAAGTCAAGGGCCCGATCTGAATATCGGCAGAGAGGAATCCATGCCTTATCTTCAGCTGGACGTCACGCGTAACTATTCAGCCAGCGACAAGAAGCGGCTAGCAGCCGCAATGAGCGAAACGTATCCGCGCATGATGTCGGTGGACGTCCGGCGAATCAGTGTTGCCATTCGCGAGCTTGGCGACGGCGGAGCAACCCACGAAAAAGGGCCCCACTCTGTAGGGCCCTTGCTGAGGTAAATCGCGGGTCGCTTACATGTCCCAACGTAAGGACGCCGTGAACGTCCGCGGCCGCTGCAGGTAGTAGTCCGTGTAAGGCACGCCGGGGACGCCCCCGAAGAGGCCCACGATGCCTTTCTCGTTGAGGAGGTTAGCGATACTGAACCCAAGTGTCCAGTTGTTCCGCACGAATCGGATGCCGGCGTCAAACGTCCCGTATCCGGGCGCGGTGCGAATTCCATCGATGTCCATAACGCGCTCCCCAACGTAGGAGTGCGTGCCAAAGACTGTTGCGCGTGACTCCATCGGGCCGTCGAACGAATAGTCGGCGGTAAGAACCGATTGGAAGTGAGGCGTGTTCGGCAGTCTCGAACCCGTGGGGATGGTCGCTCCGAAGATTGTGCCGCTCGGAAAGTCTGCGGCCGTCCGCGCATCTGTATACGCAAGCGCAGCGGTAAAGAACAGCGACTTCAAGGGGCGGTAGGATGCCGCGACTTCCAAGCCCTTGTTCGTAGCCTTCCCGACGTTGGTCACGATCGACACCGGAATAGCACCGCTGGTGTCGAAAGAGTTGACCTGCGCGTTGCTCCAGTCCATGTAAAACGCAGTGAAGTCCAGCTGCAAGTTCTTCGTCGCAGCCAAGCGCAAGCCGGTCTCATAGTTCTTGAGCTTGTCTGACTTGAAGGGCTTGAGGTCACCTACCGGGTTTACACCACCAAAACGGTATCCTTGGCTGTACAGCGCATACCACATGTGATCGCCAAAAACGTACTTGACCGTCGCCTTGGGTGTAAAACCGTCTTCGCTCGTACTACCGGCAATGGCTTGGGGGACACCAAGCAGGGTTAGATGCTGATCGAAGTCAAGTTTGGTCCGATACCATCGCCCACCGAGGCCGGCGCTCCATCCATTGCCGAAGGCGTATTCGCCATCAGCAAAAAGTGCGCTTTCAGTGGTATGGGAGACGTTTCCAGTTACCCCGAGGCTGTCGTTCGGAAGCAAAACAGGACCAAGAGGCCCCCACGCTGCAGCTCCGCCAGGCGCGTCGATGGATCCGCTGGCGTTGTAGTTCGTACGCTGATAGAACACACCGGCGACGTAAGTAAGAGGGCCTGGCCGGTTCGAACTGACACGCAGTTCCTCGGACGTTGCATCTGACTTTATGCTGGAAGGAGCAACCACAACGGGAAGCGGTGGAAGTCCAAATGCTGCGCCGATGTTCTTGTAGATCCGGGTCGAGTCGAAGCTTGCGTCGTACCCCTTCTTCCAGTAGCCGGTGATCGAGGTCAGCTTAACCGGCCCGACGTCGTAATCTAGTTGGATGTCTCCGAAGTCGAACTGACTCTTGGTTCGCGAGGCAGTTGGAGTGTTGTTCTCGAGTTTGGTCGGGTCCGGCGAAATAGCTGATGTGTCTCCGGTGCGCGTCGTCTGCGTCAGCCACATGCCCGTCACTGACAGGTCCGGAATCGGCTTCCACCCCAGGATCACTCGGCCGCCCTGTTGACGCACATCATTCGCATCGGCCTTGCCTGTGCCCAGGTTGTCAACGTATCCGCCATCTTTACGATCGAATGCGACGAACCTGATGGCGGCATTGTCGGCCAGCTTGCTGTTCGCCATCGCATATGCCGAGTAGCCAGCAGCCCCATCAGACACCTTGTTGCCGTTCACCAGCACAGATGCTTCAGTGCCGTTTGTACTGGGCTTTGCGACGAGATAGCGCACCGCACCGCCCAATGACGACGATCCGTAAAGAGCACCCTGCGGGCCTCGAAGTATCTCGACTCGGGAGAGATCAAACGGAGCAAGGTCGACCACGGAAACGGTTCCGAAAGGGTCTGTGAGCGGAACATCCTCAAGGTAGAACCCTGTGGGTCCCTGTCCAATTCCGCCACAAATGGCGCAACTGGCCGTTCCCAGACCGCGAATCGATACGTAGGCTTGGTTCGGTTCACCTTTGACAAACTGCACCCCGGGGGTCAGCTTGAAAACGTCCTCCTGATCCTTGGCGCCCCGATTCTCCAGGTCACCGCCATCTAGGGCGGAAACCGTTCCCGCCACGGTACGCTGCGGTTCCGGTCGCTTGTTCGCCGTAACCGTCACGCGGTCCAACTCCGTACTTGCGGGTGCACTTGCCGACTGCTGAGCAAGAGCGTGTTGAGTGAGGCAGAAGGCAAGTATGGCCAAGCACGTGGCCTTCGGCTGCACTCGAAGCGATCTGCCACCATCCCGGATGAATTTTCTATTTACCGTCATGATCATGTCCCCAATTTCATCATCTAGCGCCAAATTGAACCCGGGCTCGCAGACCTGCATTTCCGGGATTCAACAGAAACCATTTGGATTGAACTAGATAAACGCACACATGGCCTTAGTCTCACAGCGCGAGGTTCTTAGGAGAAACGAAACATGTGGCCTCGAGCTATGGACAATGCAGCCTCAGTCGTTCGGAGGCTCAAACTCGATGGCTTGAGGGCGACTCACTCCATGGGGCCGGATGTTTGCTGCATTGATGTTGCGCCCAACAGAGGTGGGACAACGCTTCCGAACGACCCCGAAGCAAGCCCTAGGCGCGTCCGTTGCGCCAAACAGCGACTGGGCAAGCCCCGTAGGCGGGCTTTGCGCGCGCGCGCAGGGCCTATCAAGCGCCAGCTACGGACGGCAGTCTTTTTGTTACTGAAACACCACAGTGCGGGTTCCGTTGAGCATAACGCGATGTTCAGCATGCCAACGGACTGCTCTCGCAAGCACTACGTTCTCAATATCCTTGCCCATACGCACGAATGTGTCGGCTTCGAGTGCGTGCGTCACTCGCTGCGTTTCCTGCTCGATGATCGGGCCTTCGTCTAGGTCACTGGTCACGTAGTGTGCAGTGGCGCCCACGACCTTCACGCCGCGCGCGTACGCCTGGTGATAGGGTTTCGCACCTTTGAAGCTGGGTAGGAAGCTGTGGTGAATGTTGATGCAGCGACCCTCAAGGTGCCGGCACATTTCGTCCGAGAGCACTTGCATGTAACGCGCCAACACCGTCAATTCGGCGCCGCTTGAAGCAATCGCGTCGCGGAAGCGCGCTTCCTGAGCCTGCTTGCCGTCCGCCATCGGCAGATAGTGATAGGGCAGTCCATACCAATCCACGAGCCGGCGCATATCTTCGTGGTTGCTCACAACTCCGACGACGTCGATGGGCAGTTCGCCACTGTGCCACTGGTGCAACAGGTGGTTGAGGCAATGGCCGTGCTTGCTGACCGCCAGAAGAACCTTCGTGCGCCGCTCGGCGGGGTGCAGGGAGAGTTCCATTCCGAGGCGCTTTGCGACCGGTTCGAGCACGATCCGGAAGTCTTCGAGTGTGCTGACAAGTGCGCCTGTGGGGCGGAAGACTGTTCGCATAAAGAACAGTTCCGTCTCGGGATCGCCGAAGTGAGAGCTCTCTGTGATGAAGGCCTGTGAATCGGCCAGTGCTGTCGCGACGGCTGCGACGATGCCGGCCCTGTCACGGCAACGGATTGTGAGAATGAAATGCGGGAACATCATGAATCTTCGAACGCGCCCTCGTGCGAAAAGGCGAGCCAGTGGGCAACATATGGAAATAGCGATCGATCGGCGACCAGTCGCAGGCTGTCAGTCGCAGGACGCAGCAACAGGACTGGAATATCGACCAGGCGGCACCGGCTCGCGCGCCCCTCAGTGGGGATTGCCGACTGATCGACAAGCCGTGCGAGCCATCCATCAAGCCGCGGACCGTGCAGCTCAACGGTTCCAAGACCATGCGTCATGTCGATCGCCATGGCGTTGGGTACCCGTCCCGGTGTAAGCGCGGTGAGCAGGTCGCTGATCGCAGTGGCGCTCTCGCCAAGCACGATGACTTCTTCCGGGTGCCGACGCGCAACGACAAGGCCGCTCGTTGCATGCATGTCAAGCGTTTTTGCAGGCCAAGTCACTCCTGCCTGGTCGAACGCGGCTCGAGCTTCTTGCGATTGCCCAAAGTGACGGACCATCACTACTCGCATTGACTCCAGGCGTCGCACTCCCGGGAAGCCGCCGCTCGCTTGGATCCACGGGACTGAGTCCTGCTCAAATGCATTGTTGAATTGTGCTAGTGGTTCAACCATGTAGTCGTTCTCCCGCGGGATCGAAGAATGGCGTCTTTACGACTTCCGCCTCGATCTCGGTGTCAAGGTGATAGATCCGCAGCCGTTCGCCGATGCGCTGCGTGCCGCGCGTGAGCATTGCGAGAGCTACCGGATGGCGCAATGCCGGACTGAATCCGCTGCTTGTGACGAATCCTTCGATAGGTGAAGGAGGCCGATGCGGAACGATGTGGGCGCCAACAGGAAGGCGCGTTCGCTTGTCGGTTGGAACAAGGCCTACCAGTTGCATACGGCTGGGATCCTGCCCGGCAGCGCGGAGCATTGAACGGCGTCCGACAAAATTCGCCGCCTTCTTGTCCAAACCACGAGCCATTCCGACGTCTTGAGGGAGGGTCGTGCCATCGGTGTCGGCGCCAACGTGCAAAAAGCCCTTTTCTAGGCGCATCAGCATCAGCGCTTCGATCCCATACATGCCGACATCAAGGCCGAACGCACCGCCAGCTCGCCAAAGCCGCTCCATCAGCGCCTGCGTGTGCAGAGCGGGAACGTTGATCTCATATCCCAACTCGCCGCTGAAACTCGCCCGCATCACGCGCATCCGCACGCCCGCGTAGTCGACCTCCCGCATCGTCATGTGCTTCATCGCTGCGGGAGAGAGTTCGGCGCCGAACCCTGCCGCCTCCAGAAGCTTCCAGGCTTTCGGTCCTGCAACAGTGACATTGCCCCATTGGCTGACAACGGGCTGCACGAAGACATGCATGTCGACGAACTCGCACTGAAGCCATTCTTCAAAGGCCAGAGCGGCGCGCTCTGCTCCTCCGCTGGTGGTATTAACCCAGAAGTGCTCCGGCCCGAGACGGGCTACGATGCCATCGTCAACGACAATGCCATTTTCGTTCAGCATCAATCCGTACCGCGCGTTGCCGACCGCGATCGTGCTGATGTTGCCGACATACATTAGGTCCAGGAACGCTGCAGCGTCCGGGCCGTAGACCTCAATCTTTCCGAGCGGCGATCCCTCGAAGAGACTGACGCTGTTGCGCGTATGCGCTGCTTCGCGCTCGGCGGCTGCTTCGAGGCTTTCATCCCCCTTCGGGTAAGCGGCAGGTCGCAACCAACCACCAAACTCTTCGAACAAGGCGCCGCGAGACTGATGAAACGCGTGTGCGGGCATGCGCTTCAGCGGCCGGTAGCGCTCTCCGCCTCGGCCGGCAACGATGGCTCCGAGCGTGACAGGCTTATACGGCGGCCGAAATTTCGTTGTTCCCACCTGGTTGGGCGTGCGACTCGTGAGTCGACCCATCGTGACCAGGGCGTTCACGTTGCTCGTCTTCCCCTGATCGGTCGCCATCCCTGTGGTGGTGTACCGCTTGAGATGCTCCACAGACCGGTAGTTTTCGCGTGCCGCCAGCGCCACGTCCGTTTCGCAGACGTCGTTCTGCAAATCGACAAAGGTCTTGCCTGAGGATCCTGCAAGCAGTTCCTTCGGCGGACTGTTAACCGCCGGAATGTGTCCGGCTCCCCCAACAGGGGCATCGACGATACGACCCAGTCCCACCTGGCGGGCATGCTCGAGCGCGTCCCCGAGGTCGAACACCCCAGCGCACGCGCCCACCACACCGACACCCTGCGCCAAACGTGAAGGGACGAACATCGATGCCTCGTCGTCCCACCTCAGCCCCCCTCCCGCTTGCGAATGCAAGCTGACATTCGGCGTGAGACCACCAGTATGCAGAAGAGTGTCGGCTTCGATGTTGCGGTGCTTTGGGTCGCCTTGGCTTACGAACGTGACCCCCGTCACTTCGGTTCGCCCACGGACTCCAACAACATAGTCGCCCTTCCGGAAGTCCAAGACGCTCACCACGTTGACTCCCCAGCCACGCAAGCGCGTAACCAGATCTAGGCCCGCTTGGCACGAGCTCGCAACTACTACGCGTTTGCCGACCGCCACGCCATAGTGAGCGGCATATCGCTCGGCACCATGAGCGAACATCACGCCGGGGCGATCGTTGTCGGGAAATAGCATTGGCCGATCAAACGCGCCCGTTGCAAGGATCGTACGGCCGGCACGGATCTTGATCGTTCTTTCGCGAACAACCCTCGAACCGTTCTCAACAGCAACCGCCAGACCGTGGTCATATAGGCCGAAAACTGTCGTCCCCATTCGTATGGTGACGCCAGCTTTGGACGCACGCTCGATCAGAGAGGCTACGGTTCTGCGCATATCTGCGCCGTCTTTTCCAGACCCGGCCGCGACGGTCGCAGCCCATCCGCCCATCCACGTATCCGATTCGACAAGCAGGACTTGCGCACCCTGTTCTGCAGCGGCAACCGCAGCCTCAAGACCCGCTAGGCCCGCACCAACTACCAGGACTTCAGCCCTTAGCGACAGCTCGTCATAACGGTCGGGGTCTGGCCCGTCGCCGGCGAAGCCCAATCCTGCCATCTTGCGGATCATTGGCTCGAAGAGTCGCCAATCCGGCCACATGAACGTCTTGTAGTAAAAGCCTGCCGTCAGCACCGACGCAAAAAGCGAGTTAATCGCTCCGACATCGAACCGGACACTCGGCCAAGCATTGCCCGTCCGCGCGACCATGCCTTCGGTGAGCGCGACGTCAGTGGCCCTCGTGTTCGCCACGCGCGCTGCGCGGTCACCGATATCAAACAAGCCAGTGGGTTCCTCGACACCGCAGGAGACGATGCCACGGGGACGGTGGTACTTGAAGCTACGGCCGATCAGCCGCTCTCCATTCGCGAGAAGGGCTGACGCCAGAGTGTCGCCGGCAAAGCCGGAGAGGTCATCGCCATTGAACTTGAAGCTGATCGCTCGGCGGCGATTCAGCGCATTTCCCGCGGGTTCGGGCAGTCGATAACCAGCCATTAGGACGTCCCCCTCGGGCGCGGTTCGGTCATCGCGTAGATGACCTTGATTTCGTGCGTCGCGGTGCTGCGGATCATGTTGAACCAGCGGCCGCATCCGAACGTATGCCGCCAACGTTCAGCGTGGTCACCCTTCGGGTTGTCGCGACCGAAAATGTATTCGCCCCATGCTTCGTCGGAGCATGCAAGAGGCGGCCGCTGAATGTGACTTTGCCCTCCGCAATGGAACTCATTCTCGGGGCGGGGCCCGCAATTCGGGCACTCGATTTGCATCATGTGTGTCGCGTCCTTGTCAATGCGCGATTCCCGCTGCCGCGGCTTCGTCGATCAAGCGGCCCGTGGCGAAACGCTCAAGCTGGAACGGCTCGGCGAGTTCGTGATTGCGGCCGGTGGCCAACACATGCGCAAGCGTCCATCCGCCAACGGGTATTGCCTTGAAGCCGCCTGTGCCCCAGCCGCAATTGATGTAGAGGCCTGGAACTGGCGTCGGGCCGATAATGGGGCTCGAGTCCTGCACGACGTCCACGATGCCGGCCCATTGGCGCAACATTCGTAGGCGCGAGAACGATGGAAACATCTCCAACGTCGCGGCAAGGACTTGTTGTGTGATCGCATAGCTCCCGCGTTGCGCATAGGAAGGGAAGTGGTCGAGAGCTCCGCCAAATACGATTTCACCCTTGTCGCTTTGACTCCAATAAGCTCCAACGGCGGGTGAAAGCATGACTGTGTCGAGGACGGGCTTGATCGGCTCGCTCACCATGGCCTGCAGGCCATAACTCGTGACCGGCAAGCGGAACCCCGCCATCGATGCCAGTACAGTGGAATGGCCGGCGACGGCCATCGCGACCTTTTCCGCACGAATGTCGCCGCGCGGAGTCTGAACACCTGCGACGCGGGCACCTTCTTTGATAAAGCCCGTGACCGGGCAGCCCTGAATGATGTCAACGCCCAATGCGGAGGCACCCCGCGCATATCCCCAGGCGACCGCGTCGTGGCGTGCCGGTCCAGCCCGCCTCTGAATGAAACCGCCCAAGATGGGAAAGCGCGATTCCTTACTCAAATTCAAACGCGGGATCAAAGCGCGCATCTGCTCGACATCCAGCAGCTCCGCGTCAATCCCATTGCACCTCATCGCATTTGCCCACCGGCTCTGCGCATCGAGATCGTGCCGACTGTGCGCGGTCGTTACGATGCCGCGCTGGCTGAACATGATGTTGTAGTTCAGCTCTTTCGACAGTCCTTCATAGAGACGAAGCGAATGCTCATAGAGGCGCGCACTCTCCGGGTACAAATAGTTTGACCGGATGATCGTGGTGTTGCGGCCAGTATTGCCTCCGCCCAGCCAGCCAGCCTCGACGATCGCGACGTCCCGAATGCCGTGGTTCTTCGCAAGGTAGTAAGCGGTTGCGAGTCCATGGCCGCCACCGCCGATGATGATGACGTCATATCGCTTTTTTGGCTCGGCTTCACGCCAGGCTGGCGCCCAGTCCTGATGACCTGGAGAAGCAGCGAGAAGATTCCAAGCGGAATATCGTGTACGCATAGATGCACTCGAGCGTACCGACAACGAAGGGCGATGGCTTTGGCTTGAGCAAGGGAAAATTAGGCCATCGGCTTCAAGGAACCGGCCATCTAAGCCGGCGCTCGATGCTTCTCCTCCACGGCATGTGAGCGTGCGCGTGCTAGGTTGGCCTCACCGCAAAGGATTTCCAGATAGACGCGAGCTCTCTCGCGACGGCCTGAGTCAGGCTCAGCGATGCCTATTGCGTAGTACCCGATCTGGTGGAAATAGAACACGCGAGCACGAATGTCTGCTTCCTGCTTGTTGCAGCCCAGTGCGAGAAAGATCTTGTAGAGGGCCGCGATGCGCTCTGCGTCCATTCCTGCGACGGCCGCTGCCACCGAAGCATCCGATCTCGCCCACTCACGGACTGCGAGGTCGAAATGGGGGTCGTAGGAATCCTCGCGTATCAGATGCTCGACAACGCCGTCGATTGCCTGAAGCGCCTCAGCCGGACTACGAAGTGACAGTCCGGGCGGAACAAAAAGCGCGGTGCCGCTCCAGAGTGCGAGCAGTCGCGAAAGAAGATCCGCTCGGTCGTTGAAGTGATGATAAAAGCCGCCGCGCGTCACCCCGAGCCGTTGCGCAAGGCGATCAACCTTGACGGCGTCGATTCCCTCTTCGACGAGCACCTGCTGCGCTGTTGCCAGCCAGGTCTCTGCCGGGACCTTGGGAACGAGATTTGCCACAACCATCCTCCATAGCGTGCACTACTGTATGCATATCCTCTGATCAGCCAGAAAATTCCGCTTGACCGGAAGTCCTCTTCCGATTTAAATAATACACCACTGAATGTCTTGGGGATCCCATGGTAG
This sequence comes from Ramlibacter tataouinensis, assembly GCF_001580455.1. Taxonomy (NCBI): domain Bacteria; kingdom Pseudomonadati; phylum Pseudomonadota; class Betaproteobacteria; order Burkholderiales; family Comamonadaceae; genus Ramlibacter; species Ramlibacter tataouinensis. Next base: position 2,729,444 of record NZ_CP010951.1, on the reverse strand, counting down.
AACATTTACTTAAGTTTTCTGAGCGGGCCTTGAGGCAGCTACCCGAGTCTCTCTCCTCCGGCTCGACCCGCTTCTACGATCTTGGCCAGCTCGGCGCGGGGGGCGGAACCATGACTAGCTATTTGACGAAGTCGGCGATCGTTTCCCTTGTAGACGCAAGATTCGACCGGGAGATCACCTACCAGGCCGAGGCAACCTCCGATCTTCTCCTTGTGCGGGCAGCAGTATCCACCAACTGCAGCTACGAGCCTCGAGGCACTGCTCCATGGGTGTTCCGCATCCCGGAAATCACCGTCTCGACGATTCCACGGGGCACGCCAATGAATGTCAGGATCGGGGCGGGGCGGCACCAATGCGCCATTACCGTCCTCATGCAGCCGCGCGCCTTGTTTGAGCACTATGGAGTAGTAGCTGATGACCTGCCTCCTCCGTTACAACGCTTCATCGAAGACGGACGTGACGTTCCCGCTATGGAGGCGACGTTGCCGATGCGCCCAGAGATCGCGGCGCTGGTCGAGGATTTGCGCCATAGCCGGTTGACCGGGGGCCTGAGGCAGATGCAAATCGAGGGGCGTGCGGCCGAACTACTCGCACTTGTCGCGTCGACTTGGAAGGCCCGCTTTTCTTCAGGGCAATCGTTCGGACTGCGCGGTAGGGACGCGGAGTTGCTTGCGAATGCGAGGCGCATCCTTCTCGATCGCTGTACCCAGCCGCCCAAGCTGCAGGAGCTTGCGTCGGAACTGGGCACGAATCGTACGAAGATCAATCAACTCTTTCGCAGCTGCATCGGCGTGACTCCGCAGGAGTACACGCTGCACCGCCGGATCGAACGCGCGCAGGCGCTCATCGTCGAAGGAAAGCTGAATGTGGGCCAGGTATCTGACGCAGTCGGATACCAACACCAGAGCAGTTTCACGACTGCGTTCCGCGAAGTCACGGGGATGTCGCCGAGGGAGTTTGCCGCACAGGTGCGTATGCGCACGGACGAAAGTCAGCCCGCTCTGCACTGATCGTTTAAAAATCCTAAGAAGCCCTGACGCCTGCCGAAGCGCGGACGCGACCGTGTCCGTAAGGTATGCCCTCGTCTTATCAGAGAGGGCTCCATGGATTTCTCGAAGTACATTGTCAACCCCGGCCCCAAAGCCGCAGTGGGCGGCCTGAAGGCCGCGGTCACCACCGATTCCGCCATCGTCACCGAAGTGATGGTGGACGTGCTCAAAGCGGGCGGCAACGCGGCCGACGCTGGAATCGCAGGATGCCTCGTGCAAGCGGCCGTTGAACCGTTCATGACCAATCACACCGGCTTGGTCACGTTCCTCTACTACGAAGCGAAGACTGGCAAGGTCCACCAGCTCGACAGCCTCGGCGCGTTCCCTTCCGGGCTGCCGCCCTTCAAACCAGTGCCCCCGTCGATGGGCTCATACGCGGCGATGCCCCCGTCGGCAATCATTCCCGGCTTCATGCCGGGGCTGAAGGCGATCCACGAGCGCTTCGGCAGCCGTTCATGGGGCGACCTTTGCGCGCCCGCGGTGAAGTGGGCCGAGCAGGGGCACCCAGTATCGACGTTTGAATTCGGCGTGAACATCTTCGGTGAGAAGTTCATCACCTACTTCCCGGAAGGCCGCGACTTCTACCAGCCGAATGGCTTCTTTCCCAATGTAGGCGATATCTTCGTGCCTCCGGGAATGGCGAAGACACTGCGTGCAGTCGCAGAACACGGCCCCGACTACATGATCACCGGCCGCTGGGCGGAAGCCTTCGTAAAAAAGGCCAACGACATGGGCTGGAAGATCAAGATGGATCACATGACAGAGGTACCGCCGCGCTGGGTGGATCCTTTGAAATTCGCATACCACGATCTCGAAATCGTCAGCCTTGGGCCGCCGCAGGCTCAGGGTATCTACATTGCCATCACGCTCGGCGTACTAAAGCACCTCGGCATTCGAGAAATGAAACCCGGGAGTGCTGACCACGTGTGGGCCATGGGCCATGCACTGCGGCAGGCGCAGCGACACTGGGAGTATGCCCAGGATGACTCGATCTACGGTGTGCCGCGAGATGAACTCCTCGATGACGGCTACCACGCTCATCTAGCAAAGATGATTTCCAAGTCCCGCCCGAAGGTCGACCTGACTCAGCACATCAAGCTTTCTGGCGACGCTGCAGCAGGTGGAGATCTGATGTCGGCGTTCACCGGCACGGGTGGCAAGCCACGTCTCGCGAAATCAAACAGCGATCAACCGTCGGGATCATGCGAACTGGCCGTCGTCGACTCAGAGGGTAACTGGGTGCAGATGATGAACACACTGCAAGGTTCCGGCATTCCGGGCATGGTCGTCGAGGGGATCCCCATGGTCGGAAGTCACGCGACGTTCGGCAACTTGCAAAGCCCTATGGATGCGACGCTGGTGCCCAATGCTAAGTCACGTTGCATCATCGGCAATACCATGGTGCTGAAGAACGGCCGACCGATCGCTTCAGCGGGTTCGCCAGGCAACGTGCATTGCACGGTTCCTCAAGTCCTGAGCTACTTGCTGGACTTCAAGCTTGACCCATATGCTGCCGTCGATGCACCGCGAATGCTGCCGATGACCGAAGCGCGCGGGATAGTCATCGAGGACCGACTTCCAACCGGAACCGTCGAGGACTTGCACAAACTTGGAGTGCGCGTATCTGTGTCACCTTCTTACGACTACCACATGGGTTCGTTCTCGGTCATCACGCGTGACGAAGAAACGGGCAATTACATCGCTGTGGCGGACCCCCGCCGCTGTGCCGTGGCGGACGGCATTCGCTAAAGGCGCAGGGAATGAGCCAAACACTGGTCTTCAAGAATGCCCGCGTGTTTGATGGGGTCAATGGTGACTGCGCCGAAGGCATCAATGTTGTCGTCGCAGACGGGTTGATCCAGGAATTGACAACTACCGCGCCAAAGGTAGCCGACGCGCGCGTTGTCGACGTCGCTGGCAGGACGCTAATGCCGGGAATGATCGACTGCCACGTTCATCCGTTTGCAAGCGACAGCGTCGTTCAAAAAATGGAAGGATGGGGCGAAGCCTACCGAACGGCGCACGCGGTGCGCATGCTTCAGTTCGCATTGCAGTGCGGCTTCACAGCGGTACGTGACATCGGCGGCGGGAGCTTTAGTATGGCCAAGGCCCTCGCGGACAAGCTGTTCGAGGGGCCACGCTACTTCTACTCAGGAAAAATTCTGACGATGACCGGCGGCCACGGGGACTTCCGTCAAGTCGAAGAGGCCCCTCGTTACCGCGCTCTTTGCGCTTGCGCGGGAACTGTCTTCAATTGCTGTGCAGTGGTTGCGGATGGAGTCGATGAGTGCATCAAGATGACCCGGGAGGAGCTGCGACAAGGGGCACATTTCATCAAGATCATGGGCAGCGGCGGGGTCATCAGCCCGACCGACCCAATCTGGATGAATCAATACCGCGAAGACGAGATCCGGGCGATTGTCAACGAATGCACGGAGCGACGGACATACGTGGCAGCTCATTGCCATCCTGCGGCGGCTGTCCGTCGGTGCGTCGAATTTGGCGTTCGCTCAATCGAGCATGCGACACTGATCGACGATGAAACTGCCAAATTCGTCGCGCAGCGAGGCGCCTACATTGTCCCCACCCTAATCATCGTAGAGCAACTGGTGCAAATGGGACGGTCGATCGGATTTGCACCTCAGAGCCAAGAAAAGGCGGATCACGCCTGGATGTCTGCAGTTTCTGGCCTCGATAAGATGCGAAATGCTGGCGTCAAGGTGTGCTTTGGCACCGACCTCCTCGGAGAGCTTTATCGACAGCAGTGCCGCGAGTTCGCGCTTCGCAAGCAGGTATTTTCACCACTAGAAATCCTGAGGCAGGCGACAAGCGTTTCTGCGGAGATGATGATGCAGGAAGGGCGTCTGGGATGCGTGCGCGCCGGCGCCCATGCCGATCTTCTCGTCGTTGACGGTGATCCACTGAAAGACATTTCGCTGCTTGAAGCAAATGGCGAAAATCTGAGCGTCATCTGTCGTGCCGGCGAGCTGGTGAAGAATCGGCTAGGCTGATCCTTATGAGTCCGCCCACCCGGCCCGAATATCAGTCAGTAGGCGGTTGCGGCGCTGGTGGTCTGATTGTGCGAGGCCCCGCGGGTTCATCGCTTGAAGGCCTCACTAGATGGCGTTTCATTCGCTTGAACTGAATTCAAACACTCGCATCCGAAGCCGAGGTACGGTTCCGTGCGCGTGTGGTTTCTCCTGAAGAGATTCTCTCTGTCCCCGCGGATGTCCTTGCGCCCTACGCATTGAGCGCGATCCTGAATTCGGCTACGGTTCCTTCGATTCAGGCACCCATCGTCGCAGGTGCGGCAAAACAACCAGCTCGCGAAGCTGGAGGATGGCGACGCACTTTACGCGCGGGGGGTCTTGACTTGCCTGATCTCCTCGTCAATGCAGGTGGATTCATCAGCGTTGCAACAGAGTACCTCGGCATTGGGCAAGAGGCTCAGGTGATGGCCGAGGTTGCGCGCAACGCCGACCGAGTGGGCGAACTGCTTGAGCGATGCAGGGACGGAGTGACGCGCGCCACAGAGGCGTGGGCGCGCAGTAAGCTTTCTGCATAGGGGTTGCGCTGACCAACATCGGCCTTCATCCAAAGCCTTTCAGTGGCCGTGCAGGCTCTTGACACTCCCGCCCAAAGCGCCTCGGGGCAATAGCCAAGTCAATGCGAAGCCAACCAGCGTCACCGAGGCGGCCACACGGAATACTAATGCCATGGCTTGCGTAGACGCTTGTGCGTAGGCGGCACGTTCTGTGGGCGGCATGTGCGTGAGGTCCTGGAGGTTGGCCATCGGAATTGTCAGCGGCATGAGGTTCGCGATGGCCGCCACGAACACCGCACCCAGCGCCGCCGTCCCCAGCGAGCCACCGATGGATCGGAACAGCATGCTACCTGCGGTCGCGACGCCTAGGTCCTGGTGGTCAACGGCGTTTTGCACTGCGACTACCAAAACCTGCATCACGCATCCGATGCCCATGCCAAGTAGTGCTGCCAACACCAGGACGAGGGCGACCGAGGTATCAACGCGGACGAAAGAAAGCAGTAGCAGCGCACCCGTTATGACCGCCATACCGAGGATGGGAAAATGCCGAAACCGCCCATTTCGACTGATCATGTGGCTGGAAGCAATTGACGACAACAGCATGCCCGCGATCAGCGGCAGGATCTGCAGACCCGCTTCAGTCGGGGTCGCGCCCTTTGCAATCTGCAGGAAGATGGGGATGTAGGTGATAGACCCAAACATCGCGAAGCCGACAATCAGACCCACTCCAGCAGCCACTTGAAAAGTGCGGTGGTGGAAGAGGCGAAGAGGGAGAATCGGCTCCGCCGCGTGCCGCTCTACAAAAATGAAAGCAACGAACGCCATCAGACCACCCACTGCCACTGGCAGCAGCCAAGTACCCGCCTCGACGCTCACGTCTGCGAGTAGGACCACTGCGGCCAGCCCAAGCGCAAGCAATAGTGCGCCTGCATAGTCGATACGACGCGTCCTGCTTGCAGCCATCGATGGCAACGTAGCAGCGGCTAGCACTAGCGCGAGTACGCCGAGCGGCAGGTTGATGTAGAAGATCCATCGCCAAGACAGATGCGTGGCGAAGTAGCCACCTATCACCGGCCCTGCAGCGCTAGCAATGACGAACGCCGCTCCGAACAGTCCCTGGGAGCGTCCGCGCTCACCTACTGGAACGATCTCTGCCATGACGGCCATTGCCGTCACGACCAGGCCGCCTCCACCAGCGCCCTGGACGGCACGGAAAACGATCAGTTCAGGCACGTTTCGGCTCACGCCGCACAAAGCTGAACCTACCAGGAATATCAAGACCGACACCTGAAGCATGCGCTTTCGGCCGTAGAGGTCGCCGAGTTTGCCGTAGAGGGGAGTGACGACCGTTTGAGCGAGCATATAGGCCGTGACGACCCATGAGAGGCGCTCGAGGCCACCAAGTTCTCCCATGATCACTGGAAGCGCGGTGCTGACGATCGTTTGATCGATGGCTGCCAGTAGCATCGAAATCAACAGCCCGACAACTGCCAGAAATGTCCCACGTGGGGGTGGCGTCGTAACTACCGCGGCGACGGGATTCTCTAGTTGCTTTGCAGATTCCATGCGAAGGTTTAGGAGTAGAAATGGCGGTCGGGCTCAGCTGCAGAACGTGCGCGATGCCCACGTGCGCGGCAAGTCTTCCCGCCCTTCTCACAGCGGACTTTTGTGTCCTTCAGATCCTTCGCCTCAATGCTCAGGCTCGAATACGAACTCGACGTTGGCCGACCGGCGGTTCTGAATGGGCTTGAATTGCCACTTGCCGACAGCGGCGAGGCTGGCGCCGTTCAGGCGCACGTTTGTGCTCGCGAGAATGCGTACGTCTGTGGTCGATCCATCTGGGTTCACATCGAACCCCACCTTGACTGTGGCCCGCGCGGTTGCCTTCATACGTCCCAAGTCCGGGGAATCCTGGCGGACTGGAACCAAAGCCGGCTCATTCCCATGGGTAGGGGCTGTCGCGGCCACTTCTCCTGGACCTTGAGTGTCATCGGCCAACCGATGCCCGCTTGAGGCGGTTCGGCCTGGAGTGCCTGCGACGGCGTTGAGAGACTCCTTGCTGCCGGCTGGAGGGAAAGTGCTTGAGAGCTGAGGCGCAGTGGGCGCAGGTGCCTCCGCTTTCAAATCAGGCTGAGCTGCGCGATCGCCTCCGTCGTTCACGGGTACGTCGCTGCCTTTTTCGCCGGGTGCCTTCTTGGTCTTCTTAGACGTGGCGGAAGCTGGCGAATTGGCTCGTTGCGTCGCGGTGTCCGAGTTGCGCGAGCTATTCAAGATGACCCGAAACGGACTCAGTGCCCGCCGTTGCGCCTCCTCGCTTGGTGCGTCGTTGATGTTCTTGCTTGTGACGACCTGGCCTTTGCAGGCCAGACTCAGGAGTAAACCCATTCCGAGGAGCGTGAGGGGGGGAAACGTTCTTGTGGCGTGCATGTCGGTTCATTCGGCTGTTTAGGCACACAACGCGCGGCTTGGAGGTCGCGGCCGATCAAAATTTGGGAATCGACGAAGGGGTTGCGTCTTTGAGCGCTCTAGCCCACCCACGTCGATCTACCCTAGTTCGAAAGGTAACCTCCCGCATCTAATGCCCCAACGAAACTGCGCTCGGTTTGACTCGTTTTCCTAAGTGAAATTTTGAATGGCCGAAATTGGAGCCACACTTTCGTTTCGCAGCCTAAGCAGCCGAAACGAAATCGGCGTGTTTACGAGCCGCAAGCCCGCCAAGCGCATACTTTCAGCGGGGCGCGCACTTTTCCAGCACCGCTATGCCTTCACGCGCTGACGCCTCTCGGAGTAGTGGCGAATGGGGATGATGGCGCACACGAACACCTTTGGGGACGGGCTCGTGGTCGCGCTCACCGCGATGCCCTTCGGCTCAAACGCTTGTCAACCATTCGGAATACTTTGGATTCCGACCGTGAACAATGTCAAAGTAGGCCGATTGGATTTTTTCAGTGAGCGCCCCGCGCGATCCCTGGCCGATTTGAATGCGATCGAGCTCGCGAATAGGCGTAACCTCCGCCGCGGTACCCGTAAAGAATGCCTCGTCGGCGAGATAGGCTTCGTCTCGAGTGATTCTTTTCTCGACCACTTGCACGCCGAGGTCACGGCAGATGGCGAAGATTGTGTTGCGCGTGATGCCGTTAAGGGCACCGGCGGAAAGATCAGGCGTGTAGATCCGGTCGTCTTTTACGAGAAAGACGTTTTCCCCAGCACCCTCGCTTACGAATCCGCTCGCATCCAAAAGCAGCGCCTCGTCATAGCCGTCTTCGGTAGCCTCCATATTGGCCAAAATGGAGTTGGTGTAGTTGCTTACCGCCTTTGCTTGGGTCATCGTGATGTTGACGTGATGACGGGTGTAGCTCGATGTCTTGACCCGGATTCCTCTCTTCAGGCCCTCTTCACCAAGATAGGCCCCCCAAGCCCAGGCCGCGACCATCAAGTGCACCTTATTGCCCTTGGGACTCACACCGAGCTTTTCGGAGCCGAGCCATGTCAACGGGCGTAGGTATCCGCTTTGGAGGCCATTGGCGGTAACGACCTCCTTCTGAGCATCCATCACCTCCTGCAGCGAGAATGGAATTTTCATCCTCAGAATCTTCGCGCTGTTAAAGAGGCGCTCGGTGTGTTCGCGCAAGCGAAAAATGGCCGGCCCCTTCTCTGTGGGGTAGGCTCTCACACCCTCAAACGCTCCACATCCGTAGTGCAGAGTGTGAGTGAGGACATGAATCTTGGCATCGCGCCAGTCAACGAGTTGGCCGTCAATCCAGATCTTGCCGTCGCGATCGTGCATGCTTGGCGAGGCTTGCATAGGGAACTCTTTTCAAATGAAATGTTCCAAGCGCATTGCGCTTTAGGAACACGAATGAACCGAAGGAACGAGACGGTGGAAGGGCGTCAAGCCCTACGGGCTAGTAGGCGAATGCGCCACTGTTATTTCGATTGTGAGACACCGCTTGCAGCCAGCCCGTTTCCGGATCTCGCTGGATTCCGATCCAGATCCCTTCCGATCCGAACCGCGCTTCCGCGCTCTCAATCTCAACGAAAGGCAGGCCCGATTCTTCAAGGACTCTTGTTGAAAATTTCCCTTTCGGCACCTGCATGGTCAATGCACCGGTCGCAGGATCCATTTTGCAGCCGAAGAAATCCGGCGTGTTCACCGCCTCGCGGAGGGACATCTTGTGCGCGGTCACGTTCAGGAGTGCCTGCATTGTTCTATGGTGAAGGCCCGACCCCATCGAAGCAAAACCAAGGATGGGCTTGCCGCCCTTAAATACGATTCCTGTCTCCGTTGGCGCCGGTAGCCGCGAACCGGGCGTCACGCGTGCAATCAAACTCTGCTGAAACGACGCCGAATCGGGGATGGAAATCCCATCGATATTGATGGCCGTTTTGCCCCACAAGACCGTATTGGAAGTATGCGTGATCGCGGCAATGTTTCCTTCACTGTCGATCGCCACGACGTCGTCGGAGTGCCTTGGATTGGCAAACTGGAACGGTACGGCACCGGCTTCCATGCGCTTCCAGAGATCCTGTGCATGCTCGGGTGTGAGCCGGGTTGCAGGTGAGAACTCCATACCAGGGTAGATGGCCTGCCTAGCTGCCTCAGGCAGATAGTCCAGGATATACATCTGAGCAATCTGAACAGCCTTTCGCAATGAGCTACCCGATTCGGTCCAGTGAGCCTCTGAGGCCAAGCCGGATGCACGCGCGAGAAGCTGCGCTTCGACGAGCGCAACGCCGCCCGCGTTGGGCGGAGGTGAGGTACGGACTTCGTATTCGCCGACCTTGGCTTCGAGAGCGTCTGACCAGATCACCTCGTATTGAGCCAGATCCTCCAGCGTCATGTGCCCACCGTCGGCCCGAACAGCGGCCACGAGCTTTTCCGCCCACGGACCGCGGTAGATGTAGTCGGCGCCTAGGGTGGCAACCGCCCTCAGGGTGCGAGCCAGCGCCGGCTGTTTTAAGGATTCACCCAATTCGTAGACCGAACCATCTGGCTTCTTCAAAGTCGAAGCAGTTTCGGGCAACCGGCCGAGATCTTCCGCCCTCAGCGAATACGCGAGTGCCAAGTCCCGATTGACCGGCACGCCGGTTGCTGCCGCATGGATGCTCGGGTCGAACAATGCATGGAAAGGAAGCTTTCCGAAGCGCCTGTGAGCTGACTCCACTCCCTTGAGAAACCCTCCAACCAAAGCGGTACGGCCACTCGCTGGCCCTTTGCCCTTCAACCCGCTCATGCCGGTGGCCAAGTCAAAGCCGCCGGGGATGGTCATCGGATCGTCCTCTCCGCGAACCGTGTTCCATTCGGCGTTCATGCAGTGCACTTTGCCGGTCTTGGCCTCGTAATAGACGAGTGACTGGATGCCGAAGAAGCTGATCGGTGCGCCCGCCGTCAAGACGATCTGCATCATCGCCGTTGTCAGCGCCGCATCAATGGCCGTTCCACCGCTCTTCAGCGCTTGAATTCCTGCACGGGCGGCCAAGCTGCCGTACGCAACGGTCACGGCTCCGGTCGCCCCTTCTGCATATCCGGCCTCGGACCTCATGACCATTTGTTCGGCGAGGCCCATTTCGTATTCCCCGGCCGGCCACGCGGTTGGATCCATGTTCAATTTCATATGCTGAGTTGAGCAAGTGCTTTTCGAAGCCGGTATTCTCTCGACGCAGTCGCTGGTGCACTTTGGCAGTCGCCTCGAAGAGTTTGGCCGGATGCACGGCTGGACACACCCTTTCTCCCCCTGCTCAAGGGACCAGAGTGGGCGCGCCATTTGGTCTGCAGTGGCTGTGGCTCATAGCGAACCCGGGTCAGTCTTGCCGCCAGATAGCGCGCAACCATCCGCGCAGCCCGTTGAAGAAGGCTATCTCGTCGGCATCTGCCAAATCCTCGAGCCGCAGGCTTTTTTGCACCAATGTGCCGCCCGCAAGTAGCCTTGCTCGGTAGGTACCAGGCAGAAGCCCGACCCCGTCTGGCGGCGTCAACCAAACCCCATCTTTTCGGATCGCCAAGTTTCCGCGAGTGAATTCGGTGAGTTCTTCTCGCTCGTTCATCAAGAGCGTGTCAAACAATCCTGAATCTGTACGCAGTCGCGCATCGTAGTGGTCACGGCGTGTCGTCTTATGACAGATGAAGTCTGAGTCAAAGCCTGCCGTTTCCAATGGGAGCGGACAAACCGCGAACACGACTGGCTCAAGCGTTGCTTCGAGCGGTTGCGCATGCGCCGTCAGCTTGCCGCTGCGTGCCAATGTGAGGCGTACCCTCCAAAGTCCAGCAGGATGCTCCTGGGCGACAGCGTCCAGTGCCCCCGTTGCGGCCGCGCAATCGAAAGGAAACCCAAAATGGGCGGCACTTGCCTGAAGTCGCGCCTGGTGTTCCGGCAACAGCCAGTAGCGGGACTCGTCGAGCCGCAGCGTTTCCACGAGCTCGAAATTTCCGCTCGTATGAAGCAGTATCCGAGCTTTCGCGCCCAACTCTCGCCATTCACGTTCCGCATTGGCATATACCGTGAGTCCACTCCCAACGCCGTAACGAGCCCGCCATGTTTCAGGGGCGCTAGGCATTCGCTCCAAGGCGACCGTCCGGATGGGAACATTGAAAGTTGCCACGCCACCCGGTCGCACAACCCCGATTGCTCCACAGTAGATTCCCCGTGGCCCGTCTTCCAAGGTGTGGATCCAACGCATCGCACTCGCTTTTGGAGCGCCAGTCACAGAGCCGCAAGGAAAGAGAGCACGGAACACATCCGCCAAACCGTGCTCGCCTTTCGTGTGGGCGGTGATGGTCGAAGTCATCTGCCAGACTTTCGGCATCGCCTGAGTCTCAAAGAGATGATGAACCTGGACGCTAGCCGGCCGGGCGATTCGGCTCATGTCGTTCCGCAGCAGGTCCACGATCATGACATTCTCGGCTCGCTCCTTGGGGCAGTCTCGCAACATCTGCCGGGCCTGCTCGTCACTCTCAGGATTTGCACCCCGTTCAGCAGTTCCCTTCATGGGCTGACAAAGCAGATGTCCGGACACCGGGTCCCAATGGAAGAACAGCTCGGGGGAGACGCTGAGAATCTGCTGATCACCCCAATCAAGCCAGGCCATGAAGGCTTCGGGCTGCGCGCGCTTGAATCGTCGCATCCAATGTAGAGGCTCCCCTCGAAACTCCGTCTGAAGCGCGCCCGTCAGGTTGACTTGGTATGCCTCCCCCTCAGTCATGGCGCTCGCGGCGCGCAGGGCTTGGCGCAAGTAGTGTTCGCGCGAGCAGTTGAACGACCAATCGGACCAGGAGAGTTCAGAGCTATCTGCGGATACACCCCAGTCACGTGGCAAGGGAACCGCATTGGCGTAAACCGCAAACCGTGCCAACGGCCAGTCTTGCCGCGGCGCATGGACAGGTAGGCTCGAGTCAAATGCGGGGGCACTCTCATAGGAGACAGCCCCCACGCACCAGCGCCCGGCCCGAGCTTCACTCTCCACTCGGTCAAGTACCTCCGCCACCTGAGCAAGCTCCCAGGCCGCAATGACTTTGAGCGGCTGCTCGAACCGGACCCTGAGCGGACCCGCAGAAGAGTCGGCACTCTTGAAATCGACAATCGAATTCACGACGTTCTAGGACTAAGCTGGCGTTCAGGGTTGCCGCGACCCAAAAAACGTGCTGGTTTAAAAATCAACGTGGCGCAACATCTGCGCGCGCCGTGCCGCGATAGGAGCCCACTCTTTCGCTCGCGGTTCTGGCTGCGCCCGGCACCGGGTTAACGAACGTGGACAGGCAGCCGTGCTGCCGCTCCCGCTCTCCCATTACGCTTTCGACGTCCTCATTGCGTGACGAATACCTCCTTTGAACGGATGCATGCGACCATTCGTTGCTCGCGCTCCGAAATGGCTTCAAGCTCGGGAACAACTTCCTTGCAGCGGGGAATCGCAAACGGGCATCGGGGGTTGAAACGGCAACCAGGCGGAGGCGCCATGGGAGACGGGATCTCGCCGCGAACTGGGGGGGCGCTTCCTCGTTGCGTTGCGCTGGGCACAGCCGCAACAAGTGCCTGGGTGTAAGGATGACGAGGATTGGAGAGCACCTCCTCAGCAGAGCCTATCTCGACGATCTTACCCAGGTACATGACCGCAATGCGATCGCAGAGGAATCGCATGACACCAAGGTCGTGACTGATGAAGAGATAGGACAGCGAGTAGCTCTTTCGCAGCGAGATTAGAAGGTTGAGAACCTGCGCCTGAACCGATACGTCCAGCGCAGCAACCGGCTCATCGCAGACGATCAGTTCGGGCTGCATGGCTAGCGCGCGCGCAATTCCGATGCGCTGCCGCTGCCCGCCGCTGAACTCGTGGGGATAGCGCTTTGCAACGTCTCGAGGCAGGCCTACCGCCTCGAGCAGCTCAGTGACCCTTTCATCTCGCCGACTTGCGGTAATCAAACCATGGTAGACGGGAGCCTCAATGATCAAGCGATCCACACGCAGCCGCGGATTGAGCGATGCGTACGGATCCTGAAACACCATCTGCACGGCTCGCCGCCAGCTTCGCTGCTTCGCGCCTCGCAAGGATTCCAACGATTCGCCACGGTACAGGACGTCACCATCGCTCGGCTTCATCAATCCCGAAGCAAGCCGACCGAGAGTTGACTTTCCGCAGCCGGACTCCCCGACCAAGCCAAGCACTTCGCCGGGCATTACTGTGAGACTTACACCGCTGACGGCATGCAAGACGGGAGGCTTCTTGCCTCGCAGCCGATCGAGCATCGTCGGTCCTCGGCTGAAGCGGCGATGGACCTCTCGAACTTCAAGCAGGGGGATCATGGATATCTCCGGCACTCAGCGGGTGGAGGCAGCTTGCAACATGATCGTTTCCCACGAGCAACTGCGCCGGTTCCATGCTTGTGCAGTCGGCTCGCGCTCGCGAGCACCGGGGTGCGAAGGAGCACCCCTGGGTTGGAATCTTTCCACTAGGAGGCATGGTCACCAGCGATTGCCCCCTAACCTGCCTATGGGGCATCGAGGCGCGAAGCCCGGCGGTGTATGGATGTCGAGGAGCGCGAAGGAGAAGCTGCGCCGGCCCTTGTTCAACGATTCGTCCCGCATACATGACTGCAACCCTGTCTGCGATGCGCTCTACAACACCGAGGTCGTGAGTCACCCACAGCAACGCAGTCTTGGTTTCACGACACAGCCGCTCGACTTCATACAGGATCTGCGCTTGGATCGTGACGTCGAGCGCAGTGGTTGGTTCATCCGCGATGATCAGCGCGGGACGATGGAGAAGGGCAATGGCGATGGCCACACGTTGGCGCATCCCTCCGCTGAACTCGTGGGGGTAGCTCTTCATCCGCTTTGCCGGCTCTGCGATGCCCACCTTCGCAAGCGCCGCGCAGCAACGATCCCAAGCTTCGGCGGCACTGACCCTATCGTGTGCCGTGATCGCTTCCATCATCTGGGTGTCAATCCGCAGTACCGGGTTGAGCGTCATTGCCGGATCCTGAAATACCATCGCCATGCGAGAACCGCGCAGCGACCTCATCCGTTCTTCGGACGCCGTGAGCAGATCTTCCCCGCCGAAAGCAAGCATCTCAGCCTGCACTTTGGCGCGACCTCCCAGCAAACGCATCGCTGCAAGACCCGTCACGCTCTTCCCCGAGCCAGACTCTCCGACCAACCCGAGCACCTCGCCAGGCCGAACTTCGATATCGACGCCACGCAGGGCCGTCGCTGTACCGCGGCGTGTGTCGAACTCGACGCGCAGATTTCGAATCGTCAGCAACGCGTCGGATGGATCGCTACTCGGATTGTTCATGAGCGCGGATCCAGCACGTCGCGCAATCGGTCGCCGACGATATTCAGGCAAGCCACCATGACGAGTAGCGCGATGCCGGGATAGGTGCTGAGCCATAGCTTTCCTGCGAGCAGTTGCTGGTAGCCGTTGGCAATCAGGCGGCCAAGCGAGGGTTCGGTGATGGGAAGCCCGATGCCCAAGAAGGAAAGCGTAGCCTCGAGCGCGATGGCAAAGGCGACATCCACGGTCGCAAGCACCAGCACTGGGGGCAAGCAGTTGCGAAGTACGTGGCCCACCACGATGCGGGAGCCGGACAAGCCCAGACATCGCGCCGCATCAACGTACTCTTTGCGCATTTCGACCAGGGCCGTCCCGCGAGCCGTGCGCGCGTATCGGGCCCATTGAGCCGCGACGATTGCGATCACAACGTTCTCCACGCCTCGCCCGAGGATCGCAAGCAGGATCACTGCCAACAGCACGACAGGTATCCCGAGTTGCAAGTCGACAAGGCGCATCATCAACGAATCTACGCCGCCTCCCCGATAGGCAGAGAAGACACCCAGCAAGGTTCCTATCGTGCAAGCGATGGCCCCGCTGGCTAGACCTACGCCGATGCTGATTCGCAGACCGTAGAGGATTGCCGAGAGAAGGTCTCGACCCTGCTCGTCAGTCCCCAACACATAGAAGTGGCTGCCGGCACCGCTCGCAGACCATGGCGGCAGGTTGCTGTCCATGATGTCGAGCTGCTGCAGATCGTAAGGGTTCTGTGGTGACACCCATGGCGCAAGGAGCGCCACGGAAACGATGGCCAGCAGGATGATGGCAGCAACGGTTGCGATTCGGTCCTGACGGAAACGTTCCACCGCTTCTGCCCATGGACCGTTCGAGGCCGATGACGATTGCGTTGTCGCGGCTTCACTGGCCATCGGCCATGCGCACGCGCGGATCAAGCGCAGCATAGAGGAGATCGGAGACAAGATTGATAGCTGCAAAGATGACGACTGTGACCAGGATGTAAGCCACGATGAGCGGCCGATCGAGAACGTTGATTGCGTCGATCAGGAGCTTTCCCATGCCAGGCCAGGCAAAGATGGTTTCCGTCACGACGGCAAACGCCAGTAGGGTCCCGAAAGTAAGACCGCCGATGGTGATGAGCGGGATCGCGATGTTCTTCAGCACGTGAACCAGAACGATCCGGTGCCCTGCGACACCCTTCGCTCGGGCAAATCGGACATAGTCGAGCCGGAGATTTTCAGCAGTGCCTGCACGGACTACACGAATCACGAGGGAAAGCGGATAGAGCGCCAAGGTTATGGCCGGCAATGCGAGATGGCGCCATCCTTCTGCCGTAAAGACAGACATTGGCACACCCAACAGGGCGACGGTTTGGCCGCGTCCAGTCGCAGGCAGCCAACCAAGCTCGATTGAGAAGATCACGACGAGCATCAGGGCCACGAAGAATCCTGGAACCGAGAAACCGATTACCGAGAACCCCATAACTGCGCGTGTTGTCAGCGCTTGAGGCCTCAGTCCAGCCATGAGGCCCAAGGGCACGCCAAGTACTAAGGCTACGAACATGGCGACGGTTGCGAGTTCAAACGTCGCAGGCAGCCGCTCAAGAATCACCTCAAGAGCAGGACGGTTGTAACTGAAGGAAGTTCCGAGGTCGCCATGTAGAGCAGCAGAAGCAAAGAGCCAATACTGCTGCCACAGCGGTTTGTCAAACCCCAGCGCCCTCCGCGTGTGCTCAATGTCCTCCGGCGACATGTTGGGTTGAATGAAGATCGCTGTCGGATCCCCAATCAGGTAGATCCCAACAAACACCAGCATGGACATCGCCGCCAGCATCAGCGCGGTCTGGCTTAGCCGCGCGATCAGGAAATTGCCCATGAGTTAGCGCATGTGGGCAACTAAGGGGCGGGGCGAGCTTGCCAAGCCAGCGTCATTTCATCGCCACGGGCTGAGTACGCTATGCCCTTCTTCGTGGCAACAATGACGCTACCGGCATAGAGCGGAATAATGGGCAGTTGCTTCGTCACATCGGCAAGAATCTCCCTCTCAGTCGCGGTCCGCTTCGCTGGATCGAACTCAGTGTTCAAGTCTTCAATTCGAGCGTCGAGCGCCGGGTTGGAGAAGTTCGAGGAGTTGTACGTTCCAAGGCGGCGTGCCGGATCGTACGTGTGCACAATGCCGTTCAGGCCCGTGGCATTCCCGCCATCGAATGGACCCCAGGCCAGCAGCCCGAAGAGGTATCCACCCTTGGGCGGAAAGACCTTCGGCAGGTAAATCGTCTTCGGCTGCGTCTCCACCTTCATCGCCAGGCCTGCCCGGGACAGCATTTGACCAACGGTCTGGCAGATCTTCGCATCGTTGGGATAGCGGTCGTTAGAGCAATGGATCGTTAGGCCAAATCCGTTCGGATACCCTGCTTCTGCGAGCAGCTTCTTGGCGCGCTCGACGTCGTAAGGCAGCTCTGGCACCAAGTTGTCATAGCTCTTCATGACAGGGGATGCGAACTGCCCAATTGGGGTTGCGGCCCCATCCATGACACGCTGCGCAATGGCCTTACGATCGATCGCAAGCGACAGCGCCTGGCGAACGCGAAGGTCACGCATCGGGTTGTCCGGGAGCGGCTTGCCGGCTTTGTCCGTCGCAAACTCGGTCGAGTTTGGCCCTTGCGCAGCAAAGAGAAAGTAGATGCGGTAACTGGGAACCTGATAGACCGTGAGCTTTGCGTTCTCCTTGAGCTTAGCGGCGTCTGCCGGCGGGACTTGCTCGATCAGATCAACTTCACCCGACAGCAACGCCGCGATGCGGCTCGCATCTTGTGTGATCAGTCGGAAGACGACCTTCTCCCACTGCGGCCTCGCCCCATAGTAGGCATCGTTTCGCACCACCTCTAGGCGAGAACCCGTCACGTATCCGGCGTACTTGAAGGGGCCGGTACCGATAGCGGCTTTACCCGACTCGAAGTCTGCGGCGCCAGCGCCCTGAGTCGCCTTCTTTGACACGATGGAAAGCAGTGAGAGATTCGCAGGCAATAGCGGCTCCGGCAGAGCGGTGTCGATTGCAACCGTGGTCTCATCTACCGCCCGGGCGTCCTTGATGGAACCCACGACGCCCGAGTAAGGATTCGGGTTGTTCGGAATGCTTGTCATCCTCTTGAGAGAGTGGATGACATCCTCCGCGGTGAAGGGTGAGCCATCATGGAACTTCACATTCGGCCGCAGCTTGAACTCCCACTGCGTGGGGGATAGACGACGCCAGCTGAGTGCGAGATCCGGATCGACATTGCCCGCGTTGATCTGTGTCAGCCCGCTGTAGATGTGCCGATTGAACGCAACGTTGCTCGTGAGAAACAAGAAATGCGGGTCCATCGAGGGCGTAGTGGCCGAACCAACCGTCAGCGTTTGCGCGTATGCGCTAGAAGCGCTGACACCAACGGCAACGGCGAGCAGAACGCCTCTGAAAAGGCCCAGGGATTTGTTGACACGCATAACAAGTACTCCAGTGGCAAGAAAGCTACGGTTGAACCGTGGGGTATCACACAGGTTCGATCTCAAAAAATTCGCCTGCCCAGTGGCATTCGGAAGCCGCACGTAACCCTTATGCGCCCGCCAGGGCGCGCCGAGTTGCTAATCGACGTGCTTGATCAGTTCGCCATTTCGCAGGATGGTGCGCAAATAGGCGCCATCCGCAGCAAGCAGCGAAACGTCCTGAAGCGGGTCTCCATCCACAACAAGCAGGTCTGCGAATGCCCCCTCGGAGATGCAACCAATCTGCCCCTCCAGCATCATCATCTCGGCCGGGATAGAAGTAAGTTGATGGAGGATCTCGATTGCCGTGAACACCTCGCTTCGAAGCGTGATCTCCCTGCATTGATGCTTGTAGAGATCTCCAAGCAAGTCCGTACCGAAGCACACTTTGACACCGGCAGCACGCATGTGGCGCAGGCCTTCGATGGCTCCTGACCAGGCCGCTTCCGCTTTCTGCTGGTTCTGCGGAGGGAATCCCATTTTGCGACCAAGCTCCACCAACTGCTCAAGGATGATGAGAGTCGGAACCACGTAGGCTCCCCGGTCAGCGACAAAGTCTGCTGTCTCCGCATCCATCAGCGTGCCATGCTCAATGCAGCGAACGCCGAACTCCACGCAGCGACGTACAGCGGCAGCGGGATGGCAGTGCGCGGTCGCGTAAGTTCGGCGTTCGACGCATTCGTTGACGATGGCCCTGATCTCATCTTCACGATACTGATTCATCCAGATGGGATCCGTGGGCGAGGCTACGCCACCGGACCCCATGATCTTGATGAAGTGGGCGCCCTGCCGCAATTCCTCGCGGGTTGCCTTGACACAGTCATAGATGCCATCGGCGATGACTCCGAGTGCACTGAAGACCGTCCCTGCGCACGAGCATATGGACTCGTAGCGTGGGCGCTCCCAGATGTCGCGAATTTCACCGTGCCCACCAGTCATACTGAGCACTTTGCCCGAATAGAAGAACCTCGGGCCTTGGATCAAGCCATCGGCCAGCGCTCGGGCAAGCCCATAGTTGCCTCCCCCAGTGTCCCGAACCGTAGTGAAGCCGCACTTCAATGCATGGCCGAGCATGCGCGCCGCGTGCGCTGTTCGATAACTTTCTCCGAACTGCTCCACCTTCTGCACGGAGATGTCGCTGAAGAAGGCATGAACGTGAGCGTCGATCATGCCTGGCATCAAGGTTCGACCGCCCACATCGATGACCGTTGCACCATCCGCGATGATCGGAGCAGACGAAACCTGTTGGATTCTGTCGCCCTCCACTAAGACATTCATGGCCGACTCGCATCGATCGCTGCGTCCGTCAAAGAGTCTGGCATTGCGAAAAATCAAGCGTGCCATCGCGGGGCCCCTTCCGTAGCTGAGTACAGTCTATGCCTCGGTAAAGATACTGCTTTGGCTATCAACACTAGCTTTTTGGCGGGCGACAGCGGCACGCATGTTGGTGAACCTGCATCACGCGCATCGGAGCCGGGGCGAGGTAACGCGGATGGTCTTGCAGCTGTCGCTGCTCCTCTGGTTCTAGCCCAGCCAAGATTCGGAGTGTCCTGGCGGACTTTCGTGTACACCCCGCTTTACCGTCTAGCATCTTCTTCACTCAAGGAACTTCTTGTCCCCTCCTCCTCTCGCGGATGGAGGGGGAAGCGAAGATTCCGCGGCGAAGTTTCTGCAGCGCGACAAACTTCGAATGCAACAGCAGTAAAACGTAACGACTGCGGTTCGATAACGTTGTGCTCTCGATAAATGAAGCAATGCGAACTGAGCCGTGAATGCAACCGCCTGCACGGCGCATCGCAAGTGAAAAGAGATGGAAAAAACTGTAGACCTGTCCCCCGCTAGGTGGCCTGCCGACGAGTACCAGCGGTATTTGGGTGCCCAGAGTGTCGACCGCACCACCGCCGGCGAAGCGAAGGGCAAGAACGGCGCGGTTACTGTGGCATATAGCGGGATTGCAGCGCGCGCCGGCCTGGAGGCACTCAAGCAAGGTGGCAATGCCGTCGACGCCGCCTTGACGACCGCCATGGCGCAAATTGTTGTGTCAGCCAGTGCCCCCGTTAGCTTTTTCGGCATCCTCTCGATGGTCTATTACGACGCCAAGAGCGGCAAGACCACCACTATGGGCGCTGAGTGGAACACCGTCAAAGGCGAAACCGACCCCCTGAGCATTCCTGGCGGCATCGCATTCGGATCGGACGATTCATTGCGCGGCAGCGGCGAGCCCAGCGGCCGTACGGCCTTGGTTGGCGGTTTTATGAAGGGTGTCGAGGCGGCGCACAAGAAATTCGGCGTGCTTCCTTTTGCCCAGCTTTTCGAGCCTTCGATCTACCTTGCCGAGCAAGGCGTGCCGATAAACCCCTTGGTGAATCACGCCATCAAAATGCGCGAGCAAGATCTTTTGCGTCTGCCGGAGACCAAATCGATCTTCACCAAGCCAAATGGCACTTTCTACAAGACTGGCGAGAACTTCAAGCAGTTGGCACTTGCCACCACGCTGCGCAAGTTGGCGACCGAAGGCGCCGACTATATGTACAAAGGGTCCTGGGGCAAGAAGCTGATCGCCGCCATCCAAGCCGATGGTGGCAAGATGACCATGGAGGACTTGGAATCCTACGAGGTGCAATGGAGCGATCCGGTTGTTTGCGAGTTGGCCAACGGCTATACGCTGCATATGAGTCAGGCCCCGAACTTTGGCGCACCTAACTTGGTTGAGGCGCTCAACCTCGCCGAGGAAGCCAACTTGGCCGAGGACGGCCCCTGGTGGGAAAGCGGTCCGGCGCTCAAGAAGGCCGTAGACATCGCCAATCAGTTTGGCGTTTCACTCCTGCCCGACGCAATGGTCGGCCAAATGTATCCGGGCATGGACTTCTCCTTCGACGCCCGTCTAACCAAAGCCCATGCGAAGGAACTCTGGAAGCGCATGGAAGCAGGCATGAAGGCGGGCCGCTTTAGGCCCAGGCTGCAACATTCGGACGACGTCGTGGCAGTCGACAAAGACGGAAACATGTGTGCGATCACTCACTCGATCAACTGTGTGAACTGGGGTAAGACGGCGATCTTCATCGACGGCATTTCGATCTCGGACGCTGCTGGATTCCAGCAGGCGCAAGTTGCAAAAGTACAGCCGGGCGATCGCCTTCCCGCGCCCACCGAACAAGGCATCCTGTTCAAGGACGGCCAGCCGGTGCTTGCGTTTGCCTCGATGGGCGCCGGCCTGCACCATCGGTCGTTCCAGTGCCTGACCAACGTGATGAAATTCGGCATGACCATCCCAGACGCCATCAATGCCCCGGACTTCTATATGTCGAAGATCGATGTCGACACATTTACGAGCATGATTGCCGTGCCGGTCGGGCGCTTCGCGAAAGACGTCTTAGATGCCACCGGTTACGAATGGACCGAGATTCCAATCGAGGAAGCTCGTCTTGGCGGCGAAGGCAAATGGGTGGCGATCAGCCGCGATCCGCACACCGGTGAACTGGAGGCAGGATCACATAACCGCAACAACAGCGACGCTTTGGCGTACTGAGTCAGACACGGAATTGGCAAGATGGATCCGTCGAATTTTTCGACCGGTCCCTCTTCCCAGTTCGAGATTTTAGCCGCGGTGAGCGCGGCGCATTTTTAGACAAAGCTCGTTCACCGAGCACCAAGGCTCTCGTTTCACAGCGCGCGCTGGATGATGATCTTCTGCACGTCGGAGGTGCCTTCGTAGATCTGGCACACGCGCACGTCACGCCAGATGCGTTCGACCGGGAAGTCGCTCACATAGCCGTAGCCGCCCAGCGTCTGGATGGCGGCGCTGCACACTTGCTCGGCCATCTCGCTGGCAAACAGCTTGGCCATCGCGGCTTCCTTCAGGCAAGGCCGGCCGGCGTCGCGCAGCGCCGCCGCATGCCAGATCAACTGGCGCGCAGCTTCCAATTTGGTGGCGCATTCGGCCAGCCGGAATCCCACCGCCTGGTGGTTGAAGATCGCCGTGCCGAAGCTCTCGCGCTCCTTGGCGTAGTCGATGGCGACTTCGAGCGCGCTGCGTGCCATGCCCACGCTTTGCGCGGCGATGCCGATGCGCCCGCCTTCCAGGGCCGACAGCGCGATCTTGTAGCCCTCGCCTTCCTCGCCGATCAGGTTTTCTGCGGGGATGCGGCAGTTCTCGAACTGGATCTGCGCGGTGTCGCTGGAATGCTGACCGATCTTTTCCTCCAGCCGCGCCACGATGTAGCCGGGCACGTCGGTGGGCACCAGGAACGCGCTCATGCCCTTCTTGCCGCCGGCTTTGTCAGTGACGGCGATAACGATGGCCAGGTGGCCGTTCTTGCCGCTGGTGATGAACTGCTTCACGCCGTTGATCACATACGCATCGCCGTCCCGGACGCCCGTCGTGCGCAGCGCCGACGCGTCGCTGCCCACGTGCGGCTCGGTCAGGCAGAACACCCCCAGCAGTTCGCCGCGCGCCAGCCGGGTGAGCCATTGCTGCTTCTGGGCCTCGCTGCCGTATCGCATCAGGATGGCGTTCACCGGGCAGTTGGTCACGCTGATGGCGGTGCTGGTGCCGCCATCGCCGGCGGCGATCTCCTCCAGCACCAGTGCCAGCGTCAGGTAGTCCAGGCCGGCGCCGCCGAGTTCCTCGGGCACGCAGATGCCGTAGGCGCCCAGCGCCGCCAGGCCCTGGTGCGCATCGCGCGGAAAGTGGCGCTCCTTGTCCCAGCGCGCGGCGTGGGGCCACAGTTGTTCTTTCGCAAACGCGCGCACGGCGTCGCGGATCATTTCCTGGTCTTGGGTCAGCAGCATGGTCTTGTGGCCTACCAACTCTTTAAAGCGGCGGCCGTCGTAGTTCGGGGAGGCGCCTTGTGGCGCGCGCTGTTGCCTTCGTCTTGTGCCTGGCGCTAACGCCTCAGCTCGGGATCAGCGGCGCGTTGAAGTGCCCATGATCGCAACCACATTGGCACCTGTCGCGCCCGCAATTGACGTTTACGTAAACGTCAATTGTGGATGGAATCAACTACAGACGCAAGGAGGATCCTGCACATACGCTACCAAGCATCGCGTGGCGACGCAGCGATGTAGCCGACTCAGACACCGCAGAAGCAAATGCAACCCGTTTTGGTCGCTCTCCAAAGTTTCCAGCAGGAGTTCCCTGTATAGCTCCTAAAACGCGAGCGTCTTTTCACTAATGCGATTTCGAAGCCCACTCGCATAATCGTCTACAGCTGGCATCCATCCACCGGAGTTGCGAGTTGCCACCTCCAGGCCTGCACGACATGGTTCGCCTCCTCATCGCTTCCCGCAGTCTGCTCGCCTGCACGCTTTTAGCGCTCCTCTTTTGCGGCTGCGCCGCCGTCGGACCCAACTACCGTGCACCCGAAGCGAAGGTGCCCTCGCAGTGGTCTGCCCCCTTGCCGCACGGGGGCAGCGCCGAAAAGCTCAGTGATTGGTGGCAGCAGTTCGAAGATCCCGTCATGACCCGCCTGCAGCATGCCTCGGAAAGCGACAGTCCGACGCTCGCCGCGGCGTGGGGCAACATAGAGATCGCCCGCGCTACGCTCGCCGGTGCGCGGTCCGGTGCGGCGCCGGCCGTGAATGCTGGGGCGTCGGTCGTACGCTCCGGCCAACAGAAGGCACGCTCCGTGACGACGCGCTCCGGCAGCGTCGACGCGTCATGGGAGCTGGATCTCTTCGGCAGGGTCCGCCGCAACGTGGAGTCGGCGGACTCGCAACTCCAGGCGCGCCGCAACGACTGGCATGGCGCGCGGGTGTCGCTGGCCGCCGAGGTGGCGACGAACTACATGGGGTACAGGGCCTGCGGCCTCCTGGTTGACACGTACGAGCAGGAGCTCGTCTCCATCCGGCAGACCACCCAGGCCACCGAGTCCCTGGTGCGGGCCGGCCTCAGTCCCAGCACCGACTCCGCCCTCGCGCACGCGACGGAGGCGAGCACGACCTCGACGCTGCTGGAGCAGCGGGCCCAGTGCGAGCTGCTGGTGAAGTCGCTGGCAAACCTCACGGGGCTGCAGGAAGCAGAACTGCGGCAGCTTCTCGCGAGCGGCAGATCCTCCATTCCGGACGCACCCGGTCTTACGATGGACCGCGTGCCGGCCCAGGTGGTGCGGCAGCGCCCGGACGTGGCCTCGCGCGAGCGCGACCTGGCCGCCGCGAGCGCCGCCATCGGTGTGGCCGAGGCCGACCTGTACCCCAGCGTGAAGCTCGCCGGCTCCATCGGTGTCTCGGCGTCCGGCGGCAACTCGCTCAACAGTTGGTCCTTCGGTCCGTCGCTGTCGCTTCCACTCTTCGACGGCGGCGCGCGTCATGCGGTGGTGGCTTCGGCGCGGGGCGTCTACGAGGTGACGTACGCGCAGTGGCGCGATGCGGTCCGCAACGCCGTCACCGAAGTCGAGAAGTCCCTGGTGCAACTGGACAAGGCCGGAAAGCGCGCGACGCAGGCGGAGCGCGCCGCGCAGGAATACAGGCGCTACCTCACGGGCGCCGAAGAGCAGCGGCGCGCCGGCACCATCGGCCTGCTCGAATTCGAGATCGCCCGCCGGCAGGCGCTCGCGGCGGAGATTGAGCTGATCAGCCTGCAACTGGAACGCGTGGTCGACTGGATCGCCGTCTACAAGGCCTTGGGCGGCGACTGGGACAGCGACGCGTCCGAAACGCCGCCTCTCAGCCGTGCGCCCTGAGAACGAAGATGAGATGAAGAGGATGAGATTCCAACGCAAACCCCTGGTTGTCTCGGCAACCTGCTTGCTGGTACTCGCAATACTGCTGCCTTTGGTACTGAAGCCAAAACTCGCCCCCGCGCAGGCCGCGAATCCTGTCTCGGCCCTGACCGTCGAACTCGTGACACCGGAGGCCCGCACCTGGCCGTTGCAGCTGCAGACGAACGGTGCCGTCGCCGCTTGGGAAGAAATCGCGGTGGGCCCGGAAACCGGCGGCCTTCGCGTGGCGCAGCTGCTGGTGGACGTGGGCCAGCGGGTCGCCAAGGGACAGTTACTCGCCCAACTCGCGGACGATACCGTGCGCGCCGAAGTGGCCAAGCAGGAGGCGTTGGTGGCCCAGGCCGAAGCCAGCCTGCTGCAGGCGTCGGGCAACTTGAAACGCGCGCTGGCCGTGGACGTGGCGGGCGCCATCGCCCCGCAAAAGCTGGATGAGTACAAAACCACGGAAGCCAGCGCCCGCGCTTCGCTGGCTTCTGCCCAAGCAGACCTGCAAAGTGCTACCCTCAAGCTGGGGCAGACGCGCATCGTCGCGCCCGATGCCGGCATCGTCGCCTCGAAGTCCGGGGTCGTGGGCAATGTCGTCAGCTCGGGCACCGAGCTGTACCGGCTCATTCGGCAGGGCCGGCTCGAGTGGCGCGCCGAACTCGACGCGAAGCAGCTCGCGCAGGTGCGCGAAGGCCAGTCGGCGCAGGTGGTGCTGCCCGGCGGCCAGACCGTGGCCGGCAAGGTCCGACTGGTCTCGCCGACGCTCAGCACAACGACCGGGCGCGGCATTACCTACGTGAGACTGCTTCCCGATAGCCCGGCTAAGGCCGGCGTGTTTGCAAGCGGCACCATCGAGCTGCAGCAGCTGCGCGCGCTGACGCTGCCCGACGCGGCGGTCGTTCTGCGCGACGGCCGCTCCTATATCTACGTCGTTGGCGGCGACGGCAAGGCAGCGAGTCGCCCCGTGACGACCGGCCGGCGCCACGGCGACCGCGTGGAAGTGGTCGCTGGACTGGACGCGTCGACGCGAGTTGTCGCCAAGGGGGGTGCCTTCCTATCAGATGGCGTACAAGTCACCATTGACAAGGGCCAAGGCGCGAGCGAGAAGGAGACCTCCAGGTGAATGCCTCCTCCTGGTCCATCCGCAATCCCGTCCCTGCGGTCCTGCTCTTCATGTTGCTCACGGTTCTGGGTCTCATAGGCTTTCAACGCCTCCAGATTCAACACTTGCCGGACATGGATCTTCCCGTCATCAGCGTGTCCGCGGGCCTGGAGGGCGCCGCTCCTGCGCAGCTCGAGACCGAGGTAGCGCGCAAGCTGGAAGACAAGCTCGCGTCCCTCACCTTGCTGGATCACATCACCACGACCATCACACAGGGTTCCGTGGCCATAGCCGTGAGCTTCCAGCTGGAGAAGGACAGCGAGGCGGCGCTGAGCGAAGTGCGCAACGCAATTGACAGCGCGCGCGTAGATCTGCCGGCAAGCATGAGCCCGCCCACGGTGTCCAAGCTGACGGTCAGCGGCTCCGCCATCATCACCTTCACAGTGGAGTCCGGGCAGCGTGATGAGCAAGACCTGTCGTGGTTCATCGACAACGAGATAGGCAAGGCCATGCGCGCCGTCAGGGGCGTGGGCTCCGTGGCACGCGTGGGCGGCATCGATCGCGAGGTGCACGTCGACCTCGACCCAACACTGATGGCCGGCCTGGGCGTTACGGCAGCACAAGTGTCGGCGCGATTGAAGTCAGTGCAGACGGAGTCCTCCGGCGGCGAAGGCCAGGTGGGCCGGCAGCGGCAGGCGACACGCACGATCGCGACCGTGGGCACACCGGAGGAAATCGCGGCCATCACGATCTCGTTGGCCGACGGGCGCTACGTGCGCCTGGACCAGGTCGCCCGCATCAGCGACCGCCATGCTGAGCGCACCAGCCTCGCTTATCGAGATGGTAAACCGGTGATCGCATTCCAGATCACCCGGTCCAAGGGCTTTTCCGACGTGCAGGTAGCCCGGGATGTGCGCGCCGCGGTCAATCGCTTCTCGGCGCAGCATCCGGATGTTCGGATCATCGAAGCGAGCAACGGCGTCACACCCATCCAGGACAACTATGAAGGCTCGATGCACTTGCTGCTGGAAGGCGCCGCGCTCGCCATCCTGGTGGTGTGGTGGTTCCTGCGCGACCGGCGTGCCACCCTGATCTCGGCCGCTGCGCTGCCGCTGTCCGTCATCCCTACCTTCGGGGCCATGTACCTGCTCGGGTACTCGCTCAACACCGTGACCCTGCTGTCGCTGTCGTTGGTCATTGGCATGCTCGTGGACGACGCCATCGTGGAGATCGAGAACATCGAGCGCCACCTGCGCATGGGCAAGACTCCGTTTCAGGCGGCCATGGAAGCCGCCGACGAGATCGGACTCGCGGTGATCGCGACCACCTTCACTCTCGTAGCCGTGTTCCTGCCGACCGCCTTCATGGGCGGCATCCCCGGCCTGGTCTTCCGCCAGTTCGGCATCGTCGCGTCGGTGGCCGTCCTGGCGTCCTTGCTGGTGGCGCGGCTGCTCACGCCGATGATGGCGGCCCATCTGCTGAAGCTGAAGAAGCCCGACTTGAATCAAGAGGCAGACGGCCCACTTATGACGCGCTACCTGAACTGGGTGCGCGCCGCTCTGACGCGTCGCAAGACGACGGTGTTCGCCACAGCCGCCTTCTTCGTTCTGGCACTGCTGCTGATCCCCTTCCTGCCGACGGGCTTCCTGCCGGCGCAGGACATGTCGCAGACGCGCGTGACGCTGACGCTGCCGCCCGGCGCGACGCTGCAGGAGACCGCCGCCGTGAGTCGACAGGCTTCCGCACTGGTGAGGCGCGTGCCCGGAGTCAGCAGTGTGTTCGTCTCTGCGGGCACGGCCAGCACCGGCAGGGGCCTGGGCGCCAGTGCCACCGCCGACGTGGGCAGCGCGACGCTCATCGTGGACCTCGTGCCCCGAGGCGAGCGCGACCTGAAGCAGGCTGCAATTGAATCGAGGATCCGCGAGGCGCTGCGCGCGCTGCCGGCGACCCGCGTGTCGGTTGGCGCCGGCGGCAGCGGCGAGACGCTGACGATCACTCTCGCGGGTGAAGACGCGGACACGCTTACGCGTGCTGCCAACCAGGCCGAAAGCGAGCTGCGCATGCTCAAGGGCATCGGCAACATCACCTCCTCGGCAGCGCTGCAACGCCCTGAGATCCAGGTGCGGCCGAACTACGAGCGCGCCGCCGCACTGGGTGTGACTTCCGAGGCGCTCGGTGAAGCCATGCGCATGGCAACCTACGGCGACTACTCCACCGCGCTGCCCAAGCTCAACCTGCCCGAGCGGCAAATTCCCATTCGCGTGCGCATGGACCCTGCGGTGCAGACCGACATCGATGCCATCGGCCAATTGCGTGCCCAGGGCAGCCAGGGCGCGGTGAGCCTCGCTTCCGTCGCCGACATCACCTTGGGCAGCGGACCCTCCCAGATTGCGCGCCTGGATCGGTCGCGCAACGTCACACTGAGCGTGGAACTCGCCGGGCGCAGCATCGGGGAGGTGCAGCGTGAGGCATTGCGGCTGCCGGCGCTGCGCAACCTGCCCGCCGGCGTGCGGCAGATCGAGTCGGGCGAGCTGCAGCGCATGGGCGAGCTGCTCCAGAGTTTCGGAATCGCGATGGCCGTCGGCGTGTTCTGCATCTACGCGGTGCTCGTGCTGCTGTTTCACGACTTCCTGCAGCCAGCGACGATCCTCTCGGCCCTGCCGCTCGCGCTGGGCGGCGCCTTGATGGCACTGTGGATGACGCACCAGGCCTTTTCGATGCCCGCGGTAATCGGGGTGCTGATGCTCATGGGGATCGTGACGAAGAACTCGATCCTGCTGGTGGAGTATGCCGTCATGGCTCGCCGGGAGCACGGGCTGGGAAGGCTGGAGGCGCTGGTGGACGCGTGCCACAAGCGCGTGCGTCCCATCGTCATGACGACGATAGCGATGGGCGCAGGCATGCTGCCCAACGCGCTTGGACTCGGTGCCGAGCCGAGCTTCCGCCAGCCCATGGCCATCGTCGTAATCGGGGGGCTGCTCACATCCACGGCACTGAGCCTGCTGGTCGTGCCGGTGGTCTTCACCTATGTCGACGATCTGCTGCTGTGGTTCCGCCGGCGCTTGTATCGCGCGCGTGCCTCTAAGGGGCAGGGTAGCATTGCGGTGTCTGGGACCGTCGGATCTACCGAATGATGCCGAGCGCACTTTTGGCGAGAAGAGCATCACGCCCCCTCACACGTCGGCTGTCTCACTGGTTAGCTCTGCACACTGAATGCTTCATGGTATGCCACCGTGCCACACGGTGGCGCTGACTGGAAAGCTACCGCTTGGAAGTATTCCGGCGGAACGCTCGGCAGGAGAAGGGTTGGTTCGGTCCTGAAGCCGAAACGCTTGTAGTAAGCAGGATCACCAAGCACGACACAGCCTGCGGCGCCTCTCTCGCGGAGAAGTTGCAGTGCCTCATGCATCAGCAAGGAACCTATGCCACGACCTTGGTGCTTGGGGAGCACCGAAAGTGGACCCACACCAAACCAACCGGATGATCCGTCCGTTACGGATACCGACGATACCGCGACATGGCCTACGACTACACCGTCTAGTTCTGCAACCAATGACATAGTGAGCGCCCCGGCATCTCGTAACGCCCCAACGATGAACTGCTCCGTGTGGCTTGTGTGGGGGGCAGTCAGGAATGCGGCAATGGTCACGGCTTCGATTGCCGCTGCATCCGACGGAGTCTCGTTTCTGATTTTGGGAGTCATTGCCTGATTCTCTAGGCTAAATCGGAGTTGCGATCGCTACAGTGAGTGGCCGGAATGCTTACGGTTTCCCGACATAGAATTGCGGCGCCGCAGCATTGCGGCGCTCTCGCCTGGAGGCAAGCCGTTGGTCCGAACTCTGTTGAAATCCAAGATCCATCGCGTCAGAGTGACACATTGCGAACTGCACTATGAGGGCTCCTGCGCGATCGACGAGAACCTGCTGGATGCGGCGGGCATCGTCGAGAACGAGCAGATCCACATCTGGAACATCGACAACGGCGAACGCTTCGTCACCTACGCGATCAAGGGACATCGCGGCTCCGGGATGATTTCCGTGAACGGCTCGGCGGCCCGCCGTGCCGCGGTCAGCGACCTCATCATCATCGCGGCGTTCGCGCAGGTGCATGAGGAACAGGTAGCGGCGCATAAGCCCAAGCTGGTGTTCGTCGATCAAGCGAACCGGCAAGTCGCTACGCGCGACTTCGTCCCCGCCCAACAGTCCTGAAGAGCGAACGATGAGCGCATCTTCCGGCCGCAAGCCGGTGACGCTGCCACGGCTGCGCGACATGCACAGGGCCGGCGAAAAGATCACCATGCTGACTTGCTACGACAGCACCTTCGCCCGCGTGCTCGACCAAGCCGGCGTCGATTGCCTGCTGGTGGGCGATTCACTGGGGATGGTGCTGCAAGGCGAAAGCAGCACGGTGCCGGTCATGCTCGAGCAAATGGCCTACCACACCCGCTGCGTCGCACGCGGCAACCGCACGGCGTGGCTGATCAGTGACCTCCCGTTCGGCAGTTACCAGGAATCGCCCGAACAGGCGTTGCGCAGCGCCACGGCACTGATGCAGGCCGGCGCGCAGATGGTGAAGCTGGAGGGCGGCGGCTGGACGATCGCCACGGTGCGATGCCTGAGCGAGCGGGGCATCCCGGTTTGTGCCCACCTCGGGCTGACGCCACAGTCGGTGCACGCGCTGGGCGGCTGGCGCATCCAGGGCCGCGACGAACGTGCCGCCGCAACACTGCGCGAGCACGCGCTGGCGCTGGCCGACGCCGGCGCTGCGATGCTCGTGCTGGAACTGGTTCCCTCCGCCGTTGCCGCGGCGATCACCCGCGAGCTGAGCATACCGGTCGTCGGCATCGGCGCTGGCCCGGACTGCAGCGGCCAGGTTCTGGTGCTGCACGACATGCTGGGGCTGACGCCCGCTCAACCGCCACGTTTCGTTCGCGATTTCACGCAAGGAAGCAGTGGCATCGAAGACGCCGTGAGCCGCTATGTGGACGCCGTCAGGACGGTGAGCTTTCCCGATCCCGCATTGCACTGCTATTGATCACCATGCATATCGTCCACACCATTGCCGAACTCAGGGAGCGCCTGTCGTCGTTTCGCAGGCCAGCGTTCGTTCCCACCATGGGAAATCTGCACGAAGGGCACATCGCGCTCGTGCACCAGGCCAAGCCGCTAGGCGACGTTACGGTGGCGAGCGTCTTCGTCAACCGCCTGCAGTTCCTGCCGCACGAGGACTTCGACACCTATCCACGCACCTTGCAGGACGACGCGCAGAAACTGCAGGCCGCCGGTTGCGACCTGCTGTTCGCGCCGAACGAACGCGAGATGTATCCGCAGCCGCAAACTTTCAAGGTCGTGCCCGACGCCGCGCTGGCCGACATCCTCGAAGGACAGTTTCGCCCGGGGTTCTTCACGGGCGTCAGCACGGTCGTGATGAAGTTGCTCCAGTGCGTGCAGCCGCACGTGGCGGTGTTCGGAAAAAAGGACTATCAGCAGTTGATGGTGCTGCGGCAGATGGTGCGGCAGTTCGCGCTGCCGATCGAGATGGTGGCCGCCGAAACGCAGCGCGCCGCCGACGGGCTGGCGCTGTCGTCGCGCAACGGCTATCTGACCGCAAGCGAACGACAGGAGGCAGTACAGCTGTCGCTCGCGCTTGCGCGCATGGCAGAACAGGTTCGGGCGGGGGAAACGACCGGTGACATCGAGCAAGCGGCGATCGACGTGCTGCGTCGTCGCGGCTGGCAGCCTGACTACATGACAGTTCGGCGCCGAGCCGACCTCCGGGCGCCCGCGGGAGCCGGTGAGCCGCTGATCGCGCTCGGTGCGGCGAGGCTCGGGCGTACGCGGCTGATCGACAACATGGAGGTCTGACAGACTGCCGCACGGCGGCCGTGCAACCCGTCCCTTCCTGTAGTTCGGGGGCAGCGATAACGGAAGTGAACATGCTGCGAGCCGGCGCGTCTTGAGCCGATCGCGTTTATGTCAACTGCCTCCCCGACGCAGATCCGCTTTGGGAGGATTGGCTCATCGCGGAAGTCGAAGGAAGGACCGCTCAAGACTGGGGACGGTCGGTCAGGTTGGCGCTTCCCACTGTCGGCGGTTGCCGATACCCGACATTGGGGCGACGGGCGCGACGAGCGATCACGATTGGTCGGAAGCAGCCGTCGCCAGAAGTCTGGTCAATGTCAATGCTCGATTTTCGATAGCTAGCTACGACCGCTTCCGGCCAGTTCCTAGCTGTTCTCTGGGGGCAGGTTTGCTATGTGTCCATAGCGGCCAACCGTCCGTCAGTCCTTTCAAGGGCTCGTGATGAAGTGAATCAGAGGAGACTGCAGCGATTGGGCCCAAGACAGCAGCCAGTCACGCAAGCATGCATCTTGGGCGGAGGCGGGTAGAGTTCGGGAAAAGGGATGCATCTCAGGATGCTTCGCTGGGGCAGGCATACTGTGGACGGGGGACTCAATGGCAACCACTAGCCGCACTAGCATCGGGGTCGATCTTGCCGCGGGAATCGCATCAATCGTTTTTGCGAAGCGCTCGCCAGACTTCGTCGGGCTAGGGTTCGTTGTATACGACGATCCGATTGCGTTGCCGTCGGTTGCGCTTGGAAGTTGTTTCGCTCGTCCACCTTTGCCTGTCAGAGGGGTCCAAGACATCGGCCTCGCTCTCGCTCGAGTGTCCGCGCGTTCGTCTAGTTGGCATGATGGGTTCCACTTCGTCGAATGCGCGAGTGGTTCCTTGACCCACATCTCGCAGTACTTGGCGCCGGATTTGGGGATTCTGAATGGAATTGATGACCTCCAGATACCCTTCGGAGCACGCCAGCTAACCGCTTTGCTGGTGTCGAAGTATGAGTGCACGGACTGCGTCGCGCTGCTGTCGACAGACGGCGAATTGGTCATCTATAGAAATGGCCGAATCCACGAGAGAGGAGCTGTTCGACATGCATAACCTTACCCTGACCATTTCTGAACTGAAACAGCTCCTCCGAATCTCTTGGTATGTGACGCTGGCCCTGGGGGCTGTCATCCTGGGAGTGATATGGCTTGCACAAGGTACCGTGGGGCTGGGGGATGGTTTCAGAGCGTTTTCAACAGCGGTGGCCATTTCGCTCCTGATCGTCGGGGGAGTTCATCAAGCTTCATGGAAGCGCGAGTGGCTCGCGCGCTGGATTGACCGACCCGTGGTCCACGGCGTTTGGTGCGGGACACTTACATCAGACTACAAGGCGACGAGCGGGATCCAAATGAAGATTCCGATCGTGTTCGTCATTCGGCAGACCTATTTGAGCTTGAGTGTTCAGTCATTCACGCGGGCAATCATCGGAACGTCCAAGCTTGAGGGCATTGTTCAGGATGCAAGAAACCTGGACACACGATTGCGCTATGTGTTCGAAATGACTCGACTCTTCAACAACGAGAACAAGGTCACCAAGGGTTCGGGCGAGTTGCGCCTGCAGAACCGAAGCACAGTGCTGCACGGGTTCTATTGGACGAGTACGCCGACACACGGTGAGCTTCGACTGAAGCTAGTGTCGCGGGACTGTGAAGAGGTGGACTGCTTCGAGGTTGCGCTGGAAAAATGGCCCGATCAGCTCTCTGGCGGTGTTGCGGAAGTTCCGGTGCCGATCTCCTCGTCCCAGTCGATCGATAGTGAGACGCCAGTGGCGGCTAGCGCGTAGCGCAGTCCTTGGCCTCCTTCAGCGCCCAATAGCGACCGTAGAGTGCTCGTTGATCGGATGCCAGCAGTCCGAACATCGCGCGCCGGGACTCGGTATTGGGTTCGTCGTTCAGACGTTCGGTGCATTCGAGCAACATGCTGGCTGCGCAAAGCATGAACTCGATTGATTCCAGATGTGCGATCTTGGAGCAGATCCCATCTGCCTGCCCGGCCTCATTCAGGCGGACATACTGGACCAGGACTCCAATCGACCCGTGGACGTAGGGACTCAGGAGACGATATAGGGTGCGATGCGCGTCCTGCATTCGGGTCTTGGCCGCCCAGTCAAACGCGTTGAAGCCCGTTCCACCTTGTAGGCTGCTGAGCGCAGCTGAAAGAGCTTCGTCCGTGAGCTCCTCCGCTCTGGCTACGGGATCCATGTCCAAGAGCGCCTTCAGTGCCTTGTGGCTTTCAGCCTCCACTTCCGCCGTAGCCCGCTGCAACATCGCTTGGTCATTCTCGATCGCACGATAGACAAAGTACTGTTCGAGCAGACCGCGCAACAATGCGCCCGCGCCGTCGTTCAGTTCCTCTCTTACGAGAGTCAGAACGGCCTGAAACGTGCGCAGCATGCGCACCGCTTGAGCCATCTTGACTACTCGGTGATTGTTGCCTTGGGAGCACTGAGAAGCGAGAACATCGGTGGCGAACCTATCGACCTGAGCGGCAAACGATAGAGCGTCTCCTCGCAGCTTTCGTTGCGTCTCAGCCAGAGTTAAGTCGTCCACTGCGCGCCCATTCATCGCCGGCGACCTTTGCGGGTTCGGAGGCTCAACCAGGCACGCGGCGTAGCTCGTTTTTGCCCGAGCTGGTGGTTGTCGCGGATGTGGACGGCGACGCGGCGCGCCGCATAGACCGTGCCATTCAAGCGGATCACCAGATCCATGTACTGCTTGCCTGCGTATGCGGTCCGCTCTACAACTTGGTGCAGCCCGATGCCGCCCTGGGTATGCCCCAAATCGCCCAAGGACTCCGCGTCCGCTCCGTCATTGCGCACCGTCCACTCGATCGAAGCCATTGGTGGCACCAACTGCGGGTTGGCAATGCTGAAGCGTAGCCAGCGATTCTTTGCCACCTCGACAACCTCGTTCTCATGTGTGTTCACGGATGTCTTGAAGTCAACGTCCTCGGCAACCTCGATTCGCACATCGGGGACTTGCATGATCGCCATGCGTGTCGAATCCTGTTCGACCTCGACGAGGTCGGTCTCGGGTAGCGGCATTAGGTACGAGAATGCAGCCGACCAAGCGCACGCCGCAGCGAACTCGTCATGCGCTGCCTCTGCGGCATCGGCGCAGTCCAGGAGTGCAGTCAAGCGCGTCATGAACACGGGCCAGGCTGCTGCGGAGATCCGATTCAGGTTTTCCTTCCGATTCACGGGGTTCCAGACCTCTGCGCTCTCGGTCAAGCGCGCATACATCCGTTTCACCACGAGAATGAGGGCGTCCTCGTCGTCAATTCCCCCGAAGCGCTCCAGCCACATCGACTCGTAGATCTGAGCGGTCAGCACGGTCAGCACGATCGAGGAGGGCCTTGCGTCGTCCGCGCCTTCGAACGCGACGGCGGCCCAAGCCTTCAAATAGCGGATGAGCCGACGCATCTGCTCGCGTTCGGCCCCGCTTTGCACCTTCTTGAACCACTTGTAAAGAGCCTTCGGATCGCTGTCTTCCCACTTCCCCGAAAGCGTTGCCAGCCGTCGTTTGTCCGACTGAGGGTCAAGATGGTAGGTCGGCGTATCGATGTGGAACCGACGGGTGAAGATGGCCCTGGAGCAACGCTCCTTCGCGGGCTCGGCAACCTCTTTCAGTTCAGGCGCATTCTCTTTGTAAGAATGCAGCTCGCGTTGGACCCATGTGCGCAGTTGGCCTGGCGCTGGTTCCGGTTGACCCGCCTGAGGCTCCCATTCGAAATATAGGCCCAAGTCCACATCGTATTGGTCACCCCACTTTACGGGTTTGATGAGTGTGCCGTATTTGTAGGATCCCTGCAGCCAAGTGCTGATCCCGTACCCGTGTTGTGCAAGCCGTGCTTTCAAGTGGTCCGCGAGGTTGTTCCATCGCTGCTGGAGGAAGTCCCGCTGCTCTGTCGACGGCGTCACCTTGGCGTGGAGCGTTTGTTCCGCTTGACCGTTGAAGAGTCGTGAAGCCTTACCCATGTGGGTCTCCTGCCATGTTGGTCGGCGCGGTCTGCCCGACGACTTGCCCGCGGATCCCTGCACCCACCCACACCAGGTTCCCAACGCCGGCGATCAGGAACGCGAGGGGCTGCTCGTAATGCCGCAGCAGTGCTCGCCACTCACGCTGATCGGTGCTGGACGGGAAGGGCTTGTGCTGTGGGTGGGTGTGCCACTCTCCCATGTAGTCGACTAAACCCTGCGAGCGTTGCCAGCGTTGCCGCGCACTCTGTTGATGGAAGCGTTGCGACCGATGAAAGGCCAGCCTCTCGCACCGATCGTCCGGCCCCGGACAGGTGAGCTCTGTGATGTGCAAATGGTCGCCGCGCCGCAGGCCGGTGAGGATTCCGCCAGACTCCGGCGTGGTGGCGCGCTTCTGCCGGTATCGCGCGATCATCGTCAGCACGCTGCCCTCCACTAGGATCCAGGCGCCGGCTCGAAGAGGATGGGCCACGGCTAGTGGGGCGTACATGCCAGGCATCCTGAGAGGGGAGGCAGATCCATGGAGGCGACGTGGTGCACGTCCACGTTCTCCCGGCTTCGCGTTCGAAACCTAGGAGACATGCGGCCCTGCAGCCAGTCGCAGATGACATCGGTGGCCAGCGCCGCTGCCTGCAGGCCGCTCGAAACCGCGTAGGGGGTGAACGCGTGGCAGCCGAGGCGCTTGAGTTCGGGTGCGCGCTTGAGAACGGGATGCCGGTCTTTTCGGTACGCCTCGGCATCTGGGACCCGCAGGCAATGGAAACAGGCGTCCTCCTGCCCGGCGCACCAAAGCGACTGAACGCACTCTCCATTGCCCTTGATCCAGACATAGAGCACTGGAAGGGGTCGCTTGGCATCCAACCACTGGCCATTGAGAAATTCGCTGACTGCCTGGTCGCCCGTGGCATCGATCAGCAAGTCGTCGCGCATCACGTCCAGCCGAAGGTCTTGCACCGCCTTGCTCAGATCGTCCAATTTCGCAAGCGGAAACTGGCGTTCGATCTCGTCGCGCAACGCGCGGGCCTTCGGTTGTCCAAGACGGTTGTAGCCCAGGTAGTGGCGCCCGAGGTTCTCTGCCATGAGGTCTTCCTCGTCGACGAGGCGCAGCAGGCCTTGTTGGCCTTGGCCGGCGCCAAGGCGTACAAGGGCCGGTGCGAGCTGCGAGCCGATCGCGCCGCATCCCACCAGGGTGATCCGCTTCCCCGTCAAATTCTTGAACGACAGATTTCGGCTGTGCACGAACTCGGCGCTGACGTCCGTCACCGTCAACCTTTGAATGGGAGTCGAACCTCCGCGTCCGTGCAGGTAGGCCTTCATCTGCCCGCAGGTGAGCTTGCCCGGCGGCCGCGGTGCGAACATCACGCCGATCCAGCCGGCCGGCATGTGAACTGCCATGACCAAGCGCTCGTACTCGTAGGCGGCATCGGTGGCGAAGTGGTGCTGAATCGCGTGGGACAGCCGCTGGTCCCACTGCCGCAGCCACGAGAAAAACTCCTCGACTGTCGCGGGGAAATGACCGGGCACCGGCGGGAGCTTGTCGCTGCGAAAGAGCCAGCATCGGTTCATCGCTTCCGAAAGCTGTCCCCATCCCATGCAGGAGGCAAGCGCCTGCGCCTCTGCGGCGTTGTCGCTCAGAAGGGCGCGGTTCCCTGCCTGGTCGAAGTGGATGCGCGCGGACCTTGCCTGCGGCGCGACGCCCACCAAATAAAAGGGCATCGCCGGCGGCTCGGCGCGGTCCCAGTGCACCAGGAATTCGTTCTGGATGTCCTGAACGACGTAGTTGCGGTCATCCAAGATCTTGCCGAGCACCGCCTGTGCCTGTTCCAGACATTGGGCAACCGCAGTGCCGGCGTCGTAGCGGTCCAGGACGACGCTGCGCCGGGCGAAGTAGCACAGTCCGCCATGCACATCCAGATGCGGGCGCAACTGCGGGAATTTCTTCATCCCGTCAGTGACGATGATGGTTGGGTATTCAAGGAAGTCCCAGTCCTGGATCAGGATGGCCACCGAAAGCGGTCCGCGCGGGCTGGCGAGCGTGCCGCGGAACATCCGCTGCTCGCCCACGTAGCCCATGCCCGAGAAGCCGCGCGCGGCGAGCTCGCGGAGTCCGGCGGCGACGGCTTCTTGCCCCATGTCAGCCCGCGCTGGTGGCGCGCACCACTGGCGCGGCGACCTTGGCCGGCGCGACGGCCAGGACCTGGGCCGCAACGGTGTCGGCGTCGACGAGGTCGGTTCGCATGGGCACGCGCTCGCCCAGCTCGCCGCGCAACTGCTGTACCGCCGCCTGCTTGTCGTCCTCGCGCCGCATGCGGGCTTTCTGCATCGCTTCGGCCGTTTCTGAAGCGCGCTGCGTGGCCGCGGCGCGCTCGGCCGCATCCAGACGATTGAAGTCTTCGGCGCCGATAACGCTCTCGCGCACCGGACCCGCCAGGGCACCGGCGAGGGTTCGCATCGCCTGCTCCAGCGCCAGGTCGTCGCGCCCGCTCTTGGGCTCGAATTTCTGCGCGATAGCGATCATGAGACACACGGAGGAGGGGCCGCCCTTGGTCCACCACTTGTCGCGCCAGGCCTTGGCATAGCGGCAGACCCGGCGCAGCTGCTCGGTGTGCAGCAGCACCTTGTCGTTGAACCAGCGCGCCACGATCTCCGGATCCGACTTTATCCACTGACCGGAGCGGCATGCCATCACGATCTCGTCCAGCTCCTCCCAGGCCTGTTCGGCGTATTCGCCGAAGTCGATGCTCTCCAGCAGGCGCGCCGAGTCATGAACGCTGGCGGTCGTAGCCGACTTGGCTAGCGCCCGCTCCCGGATGCGCACGAACTTCGCCGCCGGCGCCGCATAGAGCGGGACGTCGATGTGGGCCCAGGGTGCGATCTGCACCCGGATGCAGGTGTCTTTCCCGGGCACGAGCTTCCAGCCCTTGGCCTTGCAAAGACTCTGCAAGAGGCGCTCCACCAACTCGAAGTAGGCCTTGGCCATCTTGTGCGGCGGGCCGCCCGCTTCCCACAGTTCGACGGGCAGGTAGACGCCGAAGTCCCAGTCCATCTCCTGTGGCGGCATGGCGTAGGGCTGGACGCAGGTGTTGTAGGACCAAGAGCCCTGGGTGCGGAACCGCGGCTCGATGCGGCGCGGCATCTCGAGGACCGTCACGCTGGCCTGGGCAATGCCCTCGCGCAGATGATCCCGGATGGCGTTCTTGGCCTCAGCTAAGTCCTTGCGCTGGTCGTCCGTGGGCGCTATTTCGTCGCTGAAGACCAGGTCGGGGGCGGTGTAGTACAGCAGCTTGTTGAGTTTGAGCATGACTTACTCCTTGGCCGCGCGCGGGCCGTAATGGAAGCGGGCCGCTTGGGGCCGGTGGTTGAAGAAGTTGCGGATGACCGGGTCGCCGATGGCGAACTTGGAACGCTCGGCCGCCGTGCCTTGCAGCACTTCACGCGCCGCCGCATTGGCCTTGTCCAGCGCGACGGCGTTGGCGCGGCGCTCGGTCAGGTCGTCGTCCAGGTGCTGATAGCGGCCTTGCAGGCAATGCTTCAGGATGAAGTCGGTGAGCGACTCTTGCACCGAGATGGCCAAGCCGAACAGCCGCTTTGGCGTCTCCGCCGGGCTCCAACCGCCCCAGTCGAGCGTGCCCCCTTCGCGATTGCCGCGTGGATCGACCGTGAAGAGCGCCGACATCGTGCCCACCGACAGCATCCAGACGTCTTCCTGCGCGCGTCCGAAGAACGTCAGGGCCTCGTGATTGGCGAGTATCCCCGGCGCGTTCGCAAAGAGGCCGCCGTCGACGTACTGGTTGTTGTTGAAGGTGTGGCGCGGGAAGTAGGCGGGGGCGGCACTGGTGGCGAGCGCCACATCCACGAGGCGGTAGGTGTGATCGCGCTTGAAGTTCTCGTGGTGCGGCGTCTTGAAGAGCACCGGTTTGCCCGTGGAGTAGTTGATCGACGGCACCACCACGGGATGCAGGCATTCACCCAGCAGGCGCTCCCCGAACAGGTCCTCGGCCTCCAGCAGCTTGGCCAGCGGCCCCGACGAGTACGACGAGCGCAAGATGCCCAGCAGGGACAGGCGCTTCTTGAAGATGTCCTCGCCGTGCTCGACGAAGAGCTCGACGATCTTCTTGGCCGGGATTTCCATCGCGACCGCAAGCGCCAGGATGCCGCCCACGGAGGTGCCCGCGACCAAATCGAAGTGGCGCGCGATCGGCTCGCCGAGCTCCGCCTCCAGGTCAGCAAGCACCTGGGCGGTGTAGAGGCCGCGAAAGCCCCCGCCCGAGAGCGACAAGATCTGGAAGCGCGTCCCCGTTTGCGCACGCGCCGCTAGGGGCGCGCTCGTGGTCGCGCTCATGCTGCGCCTCCGCAAGAGCGCGGCAGGACGCGTGGCCGCCGGCGGCCGATCGAACAGAGGAGACGACGCGGGTGAGGTGCGACCTCACGCGAGCGCGCCGGGAAAGGGCGATGCATGCGGGATTCCTTCGCAAAGGTTCTGTTGCGAATTGACAATGTCCCGCACGGCTTCGGAGTGGCTCCGGTCGCCTTCTGTGGCAGACTTCAGCTTGGCTAAATCACCTGCGCTCGCGCGGGGCTCGCGAAACCACCACGCCGACGGTCTGGTGGTTTCTTTTTTTGTCCGGCCGCAGAAAACCTGCCGGGCAAGGTTGTCTTCAGCGGCTCCGCCCGCATGCATCAGGGCTCCCCAAATCGGCGGGGGCCTGTGCTGGCCTGTCGAACTGCGCGGCGCTGCTGCGGAGCTTTAGCCAGATCGGCGAATTAGCCTGACTGACTAAAAGCCCCCAAAACGGCGACTTGATGGGCCGCCGGCCACCTGCTACGCAAATTCGTCGTACTACTGCGACGTTTTTGCACAGGGGGGTTGGGATGATAGCCGAAAAGCTAGCCTGGGCCACAACAAAAATGCTTGAATGCGAAGATGGGACCACGCCTGACCGCCGCCGACGTCTGCGCTGTCACGGGTTACAGCCGGGATGAGCTGCAGGCTTTGCTGCGCGTGATGTCGCCGTACGCCGTGGATCGGCCGGCGCCGCGGGTGGCGCGGGAATTCACCCCGCGCGACCTAATCGTGCTGGGCGTCACACAGTTGTTGGAGCAGCGCTATGGCCTGCGGCGCACGGCCGTGGCGGAGATGGGGCCGCTCTTGCATGAGGTCCTGGCCGGGCCGCGCCTGCTCAACCGCCAGGCCCGCTTGGCGGTGACGGCCCACCCCGCCCGGATCGAATACTTGGAGGACGGCGCGCCCGTCGCCGAAGGCTTGGTCATTGCCCTGGGGCCGTTGTTCGACAAGGTCGACACGTACCTCAACTTTGGGCAGTCGCAGCTGGCGTTGCAGTTCGGCCCGACGGTGGTGGGGCGCAAGTACGGCTGAGCTGCGGGGATTTGGGTTCAACATAAGCCCACTTGCGTCTCCTGAGACTACCCAGAGATCGAGAGGGCAGAAGAGGCACGGTCGTTCGGCAATCAATTCGAACAGCCGCCCCTGGGGTCCGGATGAAGAGCGATCCCTCGAAGTTTAGAAGCGGGTGGTGGACTACGTCTGCGCTGCCGGCAGGCGCGTGCTGCCGATGGTCGAAACCCGCATGGGCAGTGAAACGTCGCATGCGGCTTTGGGTCTGAAGCCGTCGTCGTCGCCCGCTAAAGCACCGGTGCACTACGCCGACAATGTCGGCCACCAGCCCGAAGTTAGCATGCAGTACGACGGCTCGACCGACTGATTGCTCTAGGGACTGTAGGGACGCGCGAACTCAACTGAAATGCCGCCAGAAATAAGCTCTTCAATCGCCTTCTGATTTACTGATGCCTGGCTAGGCGAACGGTCGTAACACCAGCGCTGACAAGCAGTTCTAGTAGCGCCGCGGAGGAAAACTGCGCGGCGCCCTGATTACCAGCTCGATCTGCCACCACACACAGCAAATCCCTGGGATTTGCGGGCGAACCTTCTGAACTCAGATCAAGGACTTATAAAGTCCTCAGAGTGCGGTGGTAGTCCGGGTAGCGGCGACTTTCAGCGCCGTGGCGCAGCGTCAAGAATACCGAGGAGTTTGTCGACGCTCAGCGCGTTCAAAATCTCGCCGGCCGTCATTTGATGGAATTTCCTCGGACTGGGGCTGGCAGCAACAGGCGGGGCAAGGGCCGCTCCATCAACTACCGCCACAGACCGAGCCGGCTCATGTACGCCCGGCCGTTTCTCTTTTTGCACACTCGGCCCGTCCGACTTTGCGGCCTTTTCCTTTTGCTTCTCGCGCTCTGCCGCAAGGGCACGTTCTTTCAGCGTGGCGTTGCTGGGTCTTCCCATGGTTGAGCTCCTTAAGTATAACGTGTTAGCTAAGTGTGGGCGCTCCTAGCTCTGCTGTCGAAGCTCTGGCCTTTCGGTTGAGCTAATCGTCTGGCAGGGTTTTCGCGCCCGAAATGACTGTAGTACAAAAGGGCACCAAAGTCAAAAAACACATTTATAATCAATCACTTAGAGCACTCTCTCAGATGGCTTTTCACTACTACCAGAATAGGTCGAGGCTAAATTTATTGAGGTAGACATCGATGCTAGGCAAGTCGATCTCTCTTCCTGCGCTATCCCACGGCGAGTTTTCACACAGCATCGGTCGACCGAAGGAAAACGTCTTTCTGGTTGTTGCTTGCGCGGATAGTGCGGGTCGCGTCGTCCCCGTGCGACCAGCACTCCAGCCGGCCTATGCCCTGGCTGCCGTCCTTTCTCGCTTCGCAATGTTCCAGAGGTGTGGGCGCAGGCTCGGCTGACAACACAGTCACGTCTCGACGTGCCACGCCAGATGCTTGCGGCCGGCGTATTTGCATGAGTCGGCCTCTATCGCAATTCGGAGATCGGTGTGCACGTTGAGCAGCGCCATCAAGCTCTCGGCGCGAATCACCGATACGCAGAAGGGCCGGTAGCCGGATCGCTGGCGAGGGCCTCTTCGAGCTGAAGCGTGAGCAGAAGCAGCATCGCCGTCATTGACCGGTACGAAGGCGCACCTGAGAGACGAGATGCACCTGCCGGTGAACCTAGGGGTTTCGGTGTTCCAACACCAACGAATTCGTTGTGCTGGTCGAAGTGACTCCTTCAACTTGGTGTCGGCCCAGGGTGACCCCACATTTCGCCGCCGAGTTGGCGCGTCCAACAGGAGCGTGCCTCCCGAGGAATGGTCGCGCCCAGAGCTGCAGACTCCCTACCTTTCGGCGGCTGACTCTTGGCCCGCAGCAGCTGCTGCTACGGCGCTGCGTTGTCCAGGCCGGTCCAAGCTGCGTGCGTGTACTGGGCGACAAAGATACCGGCGCGGTGGCCGATATTCCGGACGGCCTGCGCTGCTCGGTCGCGCACATCGGCGCTGTCCAAGTCGAGGTCGCCAACATAGGTGGCCGCAGGCAGCTTCCATCGCCCCCGTGCGCCCGCGATGATTCGCTCGAACTCCTGCTCGCCCATGGCTTGCAAAGTGCTCGTTGTGGCGGTCGCTGCGGGAGGCGAAAGCGGCCGTCGAAAACTCGAAACCAGAGCGCCTGCTGCTTGGCAATCGGCGAACTGGGTGGTCGCGGATGGAGCGGGAAACGAAGCTCGACGAACTCGACCTCAACCTTGATTTGGGTGGCCAGGGCGGTGTTGAAGCGCCGGCCATGGATGTTCCACCCCACAGTTGATTTGAGCGCCCGGCCATCCATCGCCAAGGCAAGGCCCTGCATCGGCTCGTCAGTCGGCGGCGCGATCCAGCCCATCAGTTGACAGTTTTTCTTTGCAGTGACGGTTTTTCTTTATACGAGCAGCGCCACGCCAAGGCCAAGGCCCGTCACTCGACGGTCACGCTCTTTGCCAGGTTGCGCGGCTTGTCGACATCCGTGCCGCGCGCGCAGGCCGTGTGATACGCCAGCAGCTGCAGCGGCACCACGTGCAGCATGGGGCTGAGCGGCCCGTAGTGTTCGGGCATGCGGATCACGTGGATGCCGTCCTCGCTTTCGATGCGTGAATCGGCGTCGGCAAGCACATAGAGCACGCCGCCGCGGGCGCGCACTTCCTGCATGTTGCTCTTGAGTTTTTCCAGCAGGGTGTCGTTCGGCGCCACGGTGACCACCGGCATCTCACTGGTGACCAGCGCCAGCGGGCCGTGCTTCAGCTCGCCCGCGGCATAGGCCTCGGCATGGATGTAGGTGATCTCCTTGAGCTTGAGCGCGCCTTCCAGCGCGATCGGGTAGTGCAGGCCGCGACCGAGAAACAACGCATGCTCCTTGTCGGCGAAATGCTCGGCCCAGTTGATGATCTGCGGCTCCAGCGCCAGCACCGCCGACAGCGCCGCCGGCAGGTGGCGCATCGCTTTCAGGTGCTGCGCTTCCTGTTCCTCGGTGAGCCGGCCCTTGACCTGCGCCAGCGCCAGCGTCAGCAGGAACAGCCCGGCCAGCTGCGTGGTGAAGGCCTTGGTCGAAGCCACGCCGATCTCCACCCCGGCCCGCGTGATGTAGGCGAGCTTGCACTCGCGCACCATGGCGGAAGTGGCGACGTTGCACACCGTCAGCGTCTTGGTCATGCCCAGGCTTTGCGCATGGCGCAGCGCGGCCAGCGTGTCGGCGGTCTCACCCGACTGGCTGATGGTC
Organism: Ramlibacter tataouinensis; assembly: GCF_001580455.1. NCBI lineage: Bacteria > Pseudomonadati > Pseudomonadota > Betaproteobacteria > Burkholderiales > Comamonadaceae > Ramlibacter > Ramlibacter tataouinensis. The sequence goes on along the minus strand of NZ_CP010951.1, from coordinate 2,685,276 downwards.
ACCACCAGCGTGCCGGGGCTGGGCACGGTTTCGCGGTAGCGGTACTCGCTGGCGATCTCGACCTGGGTCGGGATCTTGGCGATGCCTTCCAGCCAGTACTTGGCGGTGCAGCCGGCGTAGTAGCTGGTGCCGCAAGCCAGGATCAGGATGGAATCCACTTCCTTGAACATGCGGTAGGCGCCGTCGCCGAACAGCTCCGGCACCACCGCCTGCACGCCTTCCAGCGTGTCGGCCACGGCCCGCGGCTGCTCGAAGATTTCCTTCTGCATGTAGTGGCGATAGGGCCCGAGTTCGGCGGCGCCGCTGTGCGCCACCACCGTCTTCACGGCGCGCGTCACCGGGCGGCCCGACTTGTCGACGACCCAGTACTTGCCCAGCTGCACGTCCACCACGTCGCCTTCCTCGAGGTAGACGATCTGGTCGGTCACACCGGCCAGCGCCATCGCGTCGCTGGCCAGGAAGTTCTCGCCGCCCTCGCGTCCCACGCCCAGGATCAGCGGCGAGCCGGCGCGCGCGCCCACCACCCGGTGCGGCTCGTCCTTGCAGAACACCGCGATCGCGTAGGCGCCGTGCAACTGCGCGACGGCGCTCTTCACCGCATCGAACAGGTCGCCTTCGTACAGGCTGTCGACGAGGTGGCAGATCACCTCGGTGTCGGTCTGGCTGTCGAAGCGGTAGCCCTTGGCCTGCAGCGCCTGGCGCAGCTCCGTGTGGTTCTCGATGATGCCGTTGTGCACCAGGGCCACGCGCCCGGCGCGCGCCGCCGCGCCCTCGCCCGGCCCGTGGCTGAAGTGCGGGTGGGCGTTGTGCACCGCCGGCGCCCCGTGCGTGGCCCAGCGCGTGTGGGCGATGCCGGTCATGCCCGACAGATGTTCCTGTTCGATCTGGTTGAGCAGCTTGGCGACCCGGTCGGTGCTACGGGCGCGCTTCAGGCCATCGGCATAGACCGCCACGCCGCAGGAGTCATAACCGCGGTATTCCAGCCTCTGCAGGCCTTGCACGAGGATGGGAACGATGTTGCGGGTGGAGACGGCGCCGACGATGCCACACATGGGAACTCCCGGAAATTCAGAACTGGGAAGGACTGTAGGCTCGAGCTATCGAAATATGCAGTCGAAATTTCATCATTGGAGGAAGTAAATTTCCTTTAATGACATAGATGGCTTAACATTCCTATGTGGCGCCTGAATCGGAAGAATCTTTCGCCTTGGACGGCACGGACTTGGCCATCCTGGACCAACTCCAGACGGATGCCTGGCTGAGCAACCAGGACCTGGCGGCCAAGGTGCACATCTCGCCGCCGACCTGCCTGCGCCGCGTCAAGCGCCTGCGCGAGGCCGGCTTCATCGAGCGACAGGTCGCCATCGTCAGCAACGACCGACTGGCCCCGGTGATCGGCCACGGCCTGCAGGCGGTGGTGGAGATCACGCTGGAGCGCCAGGGGCAGGAGCAGCAGGAAGCCTTCGAGGCCCGCGTGGCGCAGGACGAGGCGGTGCAGCAGTGCTACCGCGTCTCGCCCGGACCCGACTTCATCCTGATCGTGCAGGCGCCGGACATGCCCGGCTATCTCGCGCTGGCGCAGCGCCTGTTCACCAGCGACGCCAACGTGCGCAACGTCAAGGCCTTCTTCGCGGTGAAGCGCGCCAAGTTCGAGCCGCGCATCCCGCTCGCGCGCGCTAAGCGGTAGGCATCGGACAGGCCCCTTACTTCTTCTCGCCCTTTTTCGGCCGCTTCCAGTTGGCGATGGCCACCTGCTTGCCGCGCGCCACCGACAGCACGCCGGGCGCCGCGTCCTTGCTGATGGTGGAGCCGGCCCCGACGGTGCCGCCGGCGCCGATGGTGACCGGCGCGACCAGCACCGCATTGCTGCCGACGTGCACGTCGTCCTCAATCACGGTGCGGTGCTTGTTGGCACCGTCGTAGTTGGCGGTGATGGCGCCGGCGCCGTAGTTGACGCGTTCGCCCACCGTGGCGTCGCCCAGGTAGGCCAGGTGGTTGGCCTTGGCGCCGCGCGCCAGCGTGGAGTTCTTCACCTCGACGAAGTTGCCGATATGCACCTCCGGCCCCAGGTCGGCACCGGGCCGCAGCCGGGCGAATGGGCCGACGATGGCCTCGGCGCCGATGCGCACGCCCTTCTTCTCGCCTTCCATGTGGGTGAACGGCAGGATCACCGCGCCCGCCTCGATGCGGGCATTGGCAATCACGCAGTTGGCGCCGATGCGCGCGCCCGCGCCGATCGCCACCTGGCCTTCGAACACGCAGTTGACGTCGATCTCGACGTCCTGCCCGCACTCCAGCGTGCCGCGCACGTCGAATCGCGCGGGATCGGCGAGGCGCACGCCCTGCGCCATCAGCCGCATTGCCTCGCGGCGCTGGAACGCGCGCTCCAGCTGCGCCAGCTGCAGCGGGCTGTTGACGCCCTCCACTTCGACCGGATCGCCGGCCTTGACCGCGACCACGGCGGCGCCGTCGTTCTCGGCCAGCGCCACCACGTCGGTCAGGTAGTACTCGCGCTGGGCGTTGTCGTTCGTCAGGCGCGACAGCCAGAGCTTGAGCAGCCGCGACGGCGCGGCCATGAAGCCGGTGTAGACCTCGCGGATCTCGCGCTGCTGCGTGCTGGCATCCTTGTGCTCGACGATGCCCAGCACGGCCTCGCCCTTGCGCAGGATGCGGCCGTAGCCGGTGGGGTCGGCCATGTCGGTGGTGAGCAGGGCCAGCCGCTCACCGCCACACGCTTCGACCAGCCGCTCCAGCGTCGCCGCTTCGATCAGCGGCACGTCGCCGTTGAGGATCAGGGCGACGCCGTCATCCGGCAGCACCGGCACGGCCTGCTGCACGGCGTGGCCGGTGCCCAGCTGCGGCTCCTGGCGCACGAACAGCGGCGCGGCGGCTTCGGCGGGGCGCGGCCACTGCGCGGAGGCCGCTTCGACCTCATCGGCGCCGTTGCCGGTGACCAGGATCACCCGCCGCACATGCAGCGCGAAGGCGGTGTCCATCACATGCTCCAGCAGCGGTCGGCCGGCCAGGCGGTGCAGCACCTTGGGGCGCGCGCTCTTCATCCGCGTGCCCTTGCCCGCTGCCATGATGACCACGTCGATTACCGTCATGCGCATTCCTTCTCGATTGGGGGCGATTATCCGCCCGCTCATCGATGCCAAGCGCATGCTTTGCGGCGCAGCGCCGCCGGACGGCTAGCCGGCTGCCGTGCTCAATGCTCTCCCTTGGAATGCGAGCGCCCTTCGTCCTCGGCGCGCTTCAGCTCGCGCGCCTCCTCATCGGACTTCGGCTTGGCCGCCTTCGCATCGGCCTCCACGTCCGCCTTCTTCAGGTAGTCCGCGGTGCGCTGGTTGTAGTCGCGCGTGCCTTCGTAGCTGCCCTCGCCCATCTGCTGCTTGGCGCCGGGCGCGCCCTGTGCGTCGCCGGCGGCGGCCGGCGCCTGCTCCTCGTCATCGGGCGGTGGCTGCGGGTGCAGGATGCGGGGCTTCTGGCGGGACATCGACGGCTCCTAGGCTTGCGAGCGCGCCAGCTTAAGAGGGCGTCCCCGGCGGTCCTGTCATCCGCCATGCGTGCGGGCTGTCGGATGGTGCCTACGGCGCGTGATGGGCCTTCAGGCCTGCAGCTCCTGCAGGCCTTGTAGGCCTGCCCGCTCCGCGATCAGGCCTGCAACGACGCCCACATCTCCTTGTCGCGTTCGGCGGTCCAGATGCGCGGGTTCTTGATGCCGCGCGCCTCGTCGTAGGCGCGGCTCACATCGAAGGGCAGGCAGTGCTCATAGATGAACACATGGCCGAACAAGGGGTCCATGGACTTGCGGGTGTGGGCCATGGAAGCCTTCAGGTCCATGCCAGCGGCAGCGGCTTCCCGGGCGGCGGCGTACAGGGTCTCGACCCAGCGTTGCGTGTAGGCTATCGCCTGGTTCACTGCCGCCTGGCCCTTCATCGCCTCGCCGCGGCCGGGCACGATCGCCTCGGCTTTCAGCGCGCGCAGCGCCTCCAGCGTGGCCGGCCATTCCTCCAGGTGGGCGTCACCGGTGTAGACGCCGGCTTCGTATTCGACCAGGTCGCCGGAGAACAGCACCTTCTCTTCTTCGATCCAGGCGATGGTGTCGCCACGGGTGTGGCCCGGGCCGGGGTGCCACACCTGCACCTTGACGCCGCCCAGGTCCAGCGTGAGCTTGCCCGGCACTTCGCCGCGCGCCGGCTCGCCGCCGCCGATCACCAGCGTCGGCCAGGTCAGGCCCGGCACCGACTCGGCGTTGCGGAACAGGCGCGGGAAGCGCTCCATCTCCGACTGCATGTCCTGCTGGCCGCGCTCGACGATCAGGTCCAGCGTGCCCTGGCTGGCGATGACCTCGGTCGCGCCTTCGGCGGCGAAGGCGCTCGCGCCCAGCACGCGCACCGCGTGATAGTGCGTGAGCAGCACGTACTTGATCGGCTTGTCGCTGACGCTGCGGATGCGCGCGATCAGGTCCCTGGCCATCGCGGGGGTCGCGGTGGCGTCGCTCACCATGATGAACTTGTCGCCGATGATGACGCCCGAATTGGGGTCGCCCTCGGCAGTGTAGGCCCAGCAGTGGGCGCTGAGCTGTTCGAACGTGATCTTCTTGTCGTCGAGGTCGGCCTGGCTGGCGAACGCTTTGGTCATCGGGTCTCCGAAGGGCGGCGGGCCCAAGTGCAATGCGGTCGATTCTACTTAGCGAAACCGATTACGCATTGTTGAACTTGAGCCTGCACCCCTCCCAAGCCCTTCAGCCCATGACGCCACGCTGGCGGCAAGTCCGCTCTTCCGGCGTTTCGCGGTCCTTGCCGGCGGCGAATTGCCAGGCGAGCCGCGCGATGCCGCCGACGAGGCGACCGAGCCCATCCCCGCCCAGCAGCAGCGCATGGCGCAGGTCCGCCAGCGGTTGCAGCACGGCGGCGAAGTTCGGCACGCGCGCCGTGCGTTGGACGGGAATCGGGTCCCAGCTGAAATAGGCCGGGGTTCCACTGTTCCAGGCCTCGATCACCATCCGCTGGCCGGCCCGCAATTGCAGCTCTTCGCCGGTGCCGACCACATGGTCGCCCATCTCATTGAGCGCGCCGGGGTGCGGTCCGTCATAAGTGGCCCAGATCTGACCATGAGCCACCTTCAACCGACCGGCCTCGCGCGGCTGCAGGGTCAGCGCGCGACCCGCCGGCAGCTTCCAGGTGCCCGGCAGCCGGGGCGCTTCGAAACGAGAGGTGAGGACATCGGTGTGCAACATGGCGTTCTCCAATCAGTCCGGTTTGGCATTGAATCCGTGATTGAATGATCTACCCCGCTCCCTTGGCAGTCCAATGAATTCCGGCTAGGCTATTGATTCGAGTTCCGCATCAATCCACGGACCGTTGAGCTCATGCAGCACTCACAGACGCACCTTCGCACCCGGCCGATCTCGGCCGGCCACCTGCGCGCCTTCGAGGCGGTGGCGCGCCACCTCAATTTCCGCGCCGCTTCGGAGGAGATGGCCCTGACCCAGTCGGCGGTGAGCCGCCAGATCCAGGCGCTGGAAGACGAGATCGGCGTGAGCCTGTTCCTGCGCCACACGCGCGCGGTGGAGCTGACCAGTGCCGGGGCGCTGCTGTTGACCGCCGTGAGCAACGCCCTGCCGCGCATCGACGGCGTGGTGCGCCAGATCCGCCAGAGCGCGGGGCGCCGCACGGTGGCGATCACCACCTTCGCCTCCTTCGCCTCCATGTGGCTGATCCCGCGGCTGGAGCAGTTCCAGCGCGACAACCCCGAGATCGACATTCGCATCGATGCCACCGACACCGCGCTGGACCTCGAGGTGGCCGACATCGACCTGGCCCTGCGCTACGGCCCCGCGGCGACCATGCCACCCGGCGCGATCCGCCTGTTCGGCGAGCAACTGACGCCGGTGGCCAGTCCCTGGCTGCTGAAGAACGGCACGCCGCTGAAGAAGGCCGCCGACCTGGCCCACTTCGCGCTGATCGAAGCCGGCGACGCGAATGCCACGCACCTGGAGTGGCTCACCTGGCGGCGCTGGTTCGGCGAGCAGGGCCTGCCCAAGCTGCAGCCCAAACGCTGGCTTTACTTCAACTACGCCTACCAGATGGTGCAGGCGGCGCTCACCGGCCAGGGCGTGGTGCTGGCGCGCCTGCCGATGGTGGCCGAGGCGCTGGCCAACGGCGACCTGGTCGAGCCGCTGACGCGCGCGCGCATGGACTCGCCCATGGCCTACTGGCTGATCACCGGGCCGCGCAGCGGCCAGCGGCCCGAGATCCGCGACTTCTGCGACTGGCTCACCGAGCAGGGCAAGATCACGCGCAAGGCGATCGGCGAAGTGCCGGACCCGGACCTGGTCGACGCGCTGGACTGAAGCCTCACTCGGGCGCTTCCTCGGGCGCTTCCTCTTCTTCCTCCTCCAGCTGCTGCAGCAGGTACAGCCGCTGGTACAGCCCGCCTTCGATCGCCATCAGCTCGCCGTGCGTGCCGCGCTCGGCGATGCGGCCGTGGTTGAGCACCACGATGCGGTCGGCCTCGCGGATGGTGGACAGGCGGTGCGCGATGGCGACGATGGTGACCTGACCGCGCAATCCGGACAGCGCGCGCTGCACCACCTGCTCGGTCTCCGAATCGATGTGCGAGGTCGCTTCGTCCAGGAACAGGATGCGCGGCTTGCCGGCCAGCGCCCGCGCGATCGCGATCAGCTGCTTCTGACCCACCGACAGCCGCGCCCCGCCCTCGCCCAGCGGCGTGTCGTAGCCGTGCTCCAGGCCCATGATGAAGTCGTGCGCGTGCGCGGCCCGCGCCGCCTCATGCACCTGTTCGTCGGTCATCGCGCGGCCCATCGCGATGTTCTCGCGGGCGCTGGCCGCCAGCAGGAAAGGCTCCTGCGGCACCAGTCCCACTGCCTCACGGAAATGGTCTTCGCCGATGGCATCGACCGGCGTGCCGTCGATGCGGATGCTGCCGGCCGGCGCCGGATAGAAGCGCAGCAGCAATGACAGCAGCGTGCTCTTGCCGCTGCCGGTGTGGCCGACGATGCCGTGGAAGCTGCCGGCGGCGATGCGCAGGTCGAGCCCGTGCAGCACCTGCCGTCCCGGCAGGTAGCCGAAATCGAGGTGCTCGATGGCGATCGCGCCCTCGGTGACGCGGCCGCGCGGCGGCGCCACCGGCGTCTCCGCCTCCTTGAGCAAGGCATGCACCCGCGCTGCGCCGACCATGGCCTGCTGCAGCTGCGCGAACTGCATGGTGATCTGGATCAGCGGCTCGACCACGCGCGCGATGTAGCTGATGAAGGCGTAGAGCACGCCCACTTCCAGCGCCGTCATGCCGACGCCGCCCTCGCTGCGCAGGCTGAACACGAAGATCACGGTGGCCAGCAGCAGCACGTTGAGCAGGTCCAGCACCGGCCGCAGCAGCCAGGCGTTGGCGCGCAGTTCGCGCTGGCGCGAGCGGTAGTGCGCCTCGTTGATCGCGGCGAAGCGGCCGCTGAAACGTTCGGTGGCGTTGCTGGCCTGCAGCACGCCCATGCCGCCGATCGACTCGGCCACCTGGGCGTTGAGCTCGCTGCGCAACTCGCGCGTGCGGGTCACCGCCGGCGCCGACAGGCGCTGGTAGAGCGCGACGATGACCGTCATGGCCGGCACCAGCGTGGCCACGATCAGCATCAGCCGCCAGTCCAGCCACATCATCGCCAGCATCGCGCCGGCCAGCACGATCACGCTGTCCAGCATGACGAACAGGACCTGCACGTACAGCATCTTCACGGCCTCGGTGTCGTTGGTCACGCGGCTGACCAGCTGGCCGGTGATGGCCCGGTCGAAAAAGCTCATCGGCAGCCGCAGCACGTGGCCGTACACGTTCTCGCGGATGCGCTGCACCGAACGCATCGCCAGACCCGCCAGGCGCGTGAGCTGCCGGTAGCGCAGCCAGCTCGCCACCATGCCGGCCAGCAGCGAGCCCAGCAGCAGGACCGCGATCTCGGGCAGGTCGGCGCGGCGCGGCAGCAGGAAGGTGTCGATGAAGGTCTTGGCGATCAGCGGACCCAGCGCTTCCAGCCCGGCCGCCACCAGTAGCCAGAAGAGGCCCTGCACCAGGTGCGCGCGATCCGGCGCGGCGGCGCGCAGCAGCAGCGCGGCCGCGTCACCGATGGTGCGGCGACGCTCCTTCGGCTCCGAAGGCAAAGCCGTTGTTGCGGTGGCGGTGTCAGTCGGCATCGAGGCTCGCCTCCAGTTGTTGGTAGCGCCACTGCCGCGCGTACCAGCCGCCGCGCGAGAGCAGCTGGGCATGGTCGCCCTGTTCGATCAGGTGCCCGCCATGCAGCACCAGCGTGTGGTCGGCATCGGCCACGGCGCTCAGGCGGTGGCTGACGATGATCACGGTGCGGCCCACCCGCGCCTCGCGCAGGTGCGCCAGGATGCGCGCCTCGGTGTCGGTGTCCACCGCCGACAGCGCGTCGTCCAGCAGCAGCAGGGGCGCATCGACCAGCAGCGCGCGCGCGATCGCCACCCGCTGGCGCTGGCCGCCGGACAGCGTGACGCCGCGTTCGCCCACCGGCGTGTCGTAGCCCTGCGGCAGGCGCAGGATGTCCTCGTGCACGGCCGCCAGCCGGGCCGCCGCGATCACCTGCTCGCGGCTGGCATCCGGTTTGGCCAGCGCGATGTTGTCGGCCACCGTCGCCGAGAACAGGAAGGCCTCCTGCGGCACCCAGGCAATCGCGCCGCGCAGCGCCGCCAGCGTGTAGTCGTGCACGTCGGCGCCGCTCCATCGCAGCGATCCGGCCTCCGGCGCGTAGTGGCGCAGGATCAGGCGGATCAGGCTCGACTTGCCGGCGCCGGTGGGGCCGACCAGGCCGAGCGTCCGCCCGGCCGGGAGTTCGAACGAGAGATCGTCGAGCGCCGGCCGGGCCTGGCCGGGATAGCTGAAGCGGATGCCCTGCCCGGCCAGCGTGCCGGGCGTGAGTTGCGCGATGCTGCCATGGTCATCCACGCTGAGCGGCGCATCGAGCACCGGCTGCAGCCGGCCCCAGGCGGCCTTGCCGCGCTCCAGCAGCGACAGCACCCAGCCGGCGGCGAACATCGGCCAGATCAGCTGGCCCAGGTACAGGGTGAAGCTGGTCAGTTGGCCCACCGTGAGCTGGCCCTGCCACACCAGCCAGCCGCCGAAGCCGAGCGTGGCCACGCCCGCGGCGCTCAGGGTGAAGCCCACGGCCGGCTCGTACGCCGCTTCCCAGCGCTGCGCGTCCAGGCTCGCGTCCGCCGCGGCGCCGGCCAGCTGCGAGAACTGCGCCTGGCTGCGCGGCAGCAGCCCGAGCGCGCGCACCGTGCGCACGCCCGCCAGCGTCTCCTGCACCTGGTCGTTGAGCGCGGCGAAGCGGTCCAGCGACAGCCGCCAGGCCGTGTGCACATGGCGCGAGATCCACCAGAAGCTCCAGGCCATGAAGGGAAAGGGCAGAAGCGCGCAGGCCGCCAGGCGCGCGTCCACCCCGAGCGACATCATCGCCACCACCAGCACCAGCGTGAGCGTGCCGTCGAAGCCGGCCAGCATCGCCTCGCCCGCGGCCATCTCCACCGCGTCGATGTCGTTGGTGGCCAGCGCCATCAGGTCGCCGGTGCGCCGGCGCTGGAAGAACTGCGGCCCCTGCAGCGCCAGGCGCGCGTACAGGCGCTGGCGCAACTCCACGCCCAACCGGTAGGCGGCGGCAAACAGCTTCAGCCGCCAGCCCACGCGCAGGAAATACACCACCACGCCCGCGGCCAGCAGCCACGCCAGTTCGGCCAGCAGCGCCTTGCCGGACAGCCGCTGCGCGGCCAGGCCGTCGACCAGGTGGCCGATCTGGCGCGGGATCCACACGATCAGGCAGGCGATGCCCGCCAGCATCACGCCGGACGAGGCATAGGAAACCCAGTGGCGGCGAAGAAACTCGCCGATCAGGCGGTACAGCGACATCGAAGAAGAAGAAGTCGAACGGGCGCGCTCAGCCCGCGGGCCAGACCACGCCGTTGTCGTTCAGGATCGCATCCAGCGGCACGTCGTGCGGCTCGGGCTCGAAGTCGTCCACGAAACCCTGCGTGAATCCCAGTCCAACGGTGTGCGGATGCGGCTCGAGCGTCGCCAGCGTGCGGTCGTAAAAGCCGCCACCATACCCCAATCGATAGCCGCCCGGGCCGTAGCCCACGCAAGGCACGAACAGCAGTGTGGGCACGATGACCTCGGTGTCCTTCGGCTTGGGAATGCCGAAGGCGTCGTTCTCCATCGGGCAGCCGGGATACCAGGCGTGAAATTTCAGCGTGCCGTGCTGTTTGTCCACCACAGGCAGGCCGATGCGGCGCAATTGAGGTTCGTCAAGCAATTCGCCGTCTTCTTTCCAGCGATGCAGCGCCGGCAGCGGGTCGAACTCGCCCTTTATCGGCCAATAGGCGCCGATGACGGTGTCGGGCCGGTTCACCAGCCAGATGCGCATCACGCGTTGCAGCAGGTCGCTGCGTACGTGCCGATCGGGCATGGCAAGGCGCTCGTCCACCAGACGTTTTCGCAGCGCTTTTTTTTCTTGTGACTTGTCCATAATCGCCGATATGTTGTTGAGAATTCTGACACCGATCGCGCTGGCGCTGTCCCTGTCCGCGCAGGCCCAGCCTCGCGGTGACGACCAGGTGGTGGAAATGGGCGCGCAGGCCCAGCCCCGCGGTGACGACTTGGTGGTGGAATCTTGGCAGGCTTGGCGCCAGGGCAACCGTGTCAGACTGGCGCAACTGGTGCCGCAGGTGCGCGGCCACGTGCTGGAGCCTTGGGTCGCGTACTGGGACTTGCGTCTGCGGCTGGATACCGCCAGCCCAGCCGAAGTGCAGGAATTTTTCACGCGTTACGCCGGAACCTACCAGGAAGACCGGCTTCGCAACGACTGGTTGCTGCTCCTGGGCCAGCGGCGCGACTGGGCTGCTTTCGCCGCCGACCACCCCAGCTATCGCATGAACGACGACCGCGAGGTGCGTTGCTACGCCGCGCTGGTCACGCACCTGCGCGAGGGCAGCGCGGCGCCGGCCAGCCTGGCCGACGAGGTGCGGCGCAACTGGTTCGCGCAGCGCGAAGCCGACGACGGCTGCGCCCTGGCCGCCTCGCGCCTGATCGGCGACACCGCCGGCCCCAGGCGCCTGACCGTCAACGACGCCTGGCGGCGCGCCCGCATCGCGCTGGAAGCCGGGCGCCCGCGCGCGGCGGCGCAGGCGGTGGAGATCGCGGCGCCGGAGGCCACCCGCCAGTTCGCCGAATTGAGCAACAGCCCCGCGAAATTCCTCACGAGCCGGGTCACGGTGATTTCCAAGACCCGCAAGGAGCTGGTCGCGCTGGCGCTGATCAAGCTGGCCACCAGCGACGCCGACAACGCCGCCCGCCTGCTGGAGAGCAAGTGGGGGCCGCAGCTCTCGCCCGAGGAGCGCAACTGGGTCTGGGGCGTGCTGGGCAAGCAGGCAGCGCAGAAACTCTCGCCCGACGCGCTCCTTCACTTCTCCAAGGTCAGCCGCGACGGCGACCTCAGCGACGACATGCTGGCCTGGAAGGCGCGCGCCGCCCTGCGCTCGCTGCGCGGGCCACAGTGGCCCGTGGTGCAGCAGGCCATCCAGGCGATGAGCGAGGAAGCGCGCGGCGAGTCCACCTGGGTGTACTGGCGGGCGCGCGCCTTGCTGGCCAAGGGCGGCGACGACAACCGCGCCCAGGCCAGGGAACTGCTGCAGTCGATCGCCTCGGTGCGCGGCTTCTACGAGCAGCTGGCCCTGGAAGAGCTGGGCCAGCCGATCGCCGTGCCGGCCCGGCCCGCGCCCCTGACCGAGGAGGAGAAGGAAGCGGCGCGCCAGAACCCGGGGCTGGACCGCGCCCTGCAGGCGATCGCCCTGGGCATCCGCGCCGAAGGCGTGCGCGAGTGGAACTACTCGACCAACCTGCACCGGCCGGGCGGCCTGGGGGAGCGCGAGCTGCTGGCCGCGGCGCAGCTCGCCTGCGACCGCCAGGTCTGGGACCGCTGCATCAACACCAGCGAGCGGGTCCGCTCCGAGTTCGACGCCGACCAGCGCTACCCGATGCCCTTCCGCGAATCCGTGTCGCGCCGCAGCCGGGAAATCGGCCTGGACCCGGCCTATGTCTACGGCCTGATCCGGCAGGAGAGCCGCTTCGTCACCGACGCGCGTTCCGGCGTGGGCGCCTCCGGCCTGATGCAGGTGATGCCCGCCACGGCGCGCTGGACGGCGCGCAAGATCGGCATGAACGGCTTCACCACCGACCAGCTCAACGACCGTGACGTAAACATCTCGATCGGCACCGGCTACCTCAAGCTGGTGCTGGACGACTTCGGCGGCTCCATGCCGCTGGCCGCCGCCGCCTACAACGCCGGGCCGAGCCGGCCACGGAACTGGCGCAACGGCCCGATTCTCGATGCGGCGATCTGGGCCGAGAACGTGCCGTTCAGCGAGACCCGCGACTACGTCAAGAAGGTGCTGGCCAACACCACCATGTACGCCGCCATCCTGACGGGCGAGCCGCAGTCGCTCAAGGCCCGGCTGGGCATGATCGGCCCGCGCGACGCCCGCCTGCCCGAGCCCAACGACGAACTGCCCTGAGTGGTTACTGGCCACGAGCCGACGGGCGCGGCCGCTGGCGGCGCATCAATTCCGGGGCTTTTTTGCATCAATGACGGCGGGGTCGCGGCGTAGCATCGCGCTCATCCGCGAGGTGAACTCATGCTCAAGCTCTACATCGGCAACAAGAACTATTCGTCCTGGTCCATGCGGCCCTGGGTGCTGCTCAAGCAGGCAGGCATTCCCTTCGAGGAGGTCATGGTCCGCTTCGATTCCTTCGGCGGCGACTCGAACTTCAAGCAGACGGTCGGCACGGTCAACCCGGCCGGGCGCGTGCCGGCGCTGGTCGACGGCGACCTGTCGGTGTGGGACTCGCTGGCCATCGCCGAATACGTGGCCGAGCAGCACCCCGAGAAGCAGCTGTGGCCGCAGGCTGCGAAGGCGCGGGCCCGCGCGCGCAGCGTCTGCGCCGAGATGCACGCGGGCTTCGGCGCCCTGCGCTCGCATTGCCCCATGAACATCGAGGCCTCGCTGACGGAGGCCGGCGCGATCGTCTGGCGCGACCAGCAGGGTGTGCGCGACGACCTGCAGCGCATCACCGAGATGTGGACGGCCCTGCTGCAGGAACACCGCGGGCCGATGCTGTTCGGCGAGTTCACGGTCGCCGATGCCTATTTCGCGCCGGTGTGCATGCGCATCAAGAGCTATGGCCTGCCGGTGCCCGGCCCCATCGCCGAGTACACGCAACGGGTGCGCGAGCTGCCCGGGGTCAAAGCCTGGATCGACGGCGCGCTCGCCGAGAAGGATTTCGTGGCGTTCGACGAGCCGTACCGAACGTCGCGATGAGCGAGCCGGCGATTCGCGCCCCGCGCCGCTGGGGCCGGGTGCTCACCGCGATGGTGACGCCCTTCGACGAGCAGGGCCGCCTGGACTTGGATGCCGCGCAGCGGCTCGCGCGCTGGCTGGCCAGCCGCGGCAACGACGGGCTGGTGGTGGCCGCGACCACCGGCGAAGCGTCGACGCTCACCGACGACGAGCGCCGCGACCTGCTGCGCGCCGTCAGCGAGGCCGTCACCGTTCCGGTGCTGGCCGGCACCGGCAGCAACGACACCGCGCACACGGTGGCGCTCACCCGCCAGGCCCAGGACCTGGGCGCCGCCGGCGTGCTGATCGTCTCGCCCTACTACAACCGCCCGCCCCAGGCCGGTATCGAAGCGCACGTTCGCGCCGCCGCTGCCGCCACCGCGCTGCCGGTGATGGTCTACGACGTGCCGACCCGCACCGGCCGCCGCGTCGCCCACGAGGTGCTGCTTCGGCTGTTCCGCGAGGTGCCCAACATCGTGGCCTTCAAGGACGCGACCGGCGACCCGCCGGCAGCCGCCGCCCTGGTCGCGCAGGCCGGCGAGCATTTCGATCTTTATTCCGGCGACGACGCCTGCACGCTGCCGCTGGCTGCCGTGGGCGCCGTCGGCGTGGTGGGCACCAGCACGCACTGGACCGCGCCCTGGTTCCAGCACCTGTTCGTAGCGCTCGAGGGCGGCAACCTGCGGCAGGCGCAGCGGATCAACGCGCGGCTGCTCGAGTCCTTCGACTTCATCAACAGCGACGCCAGCGTCTACTCGATGTCGATCAAGGCGATGCTGCGGGCGCTGGGACAGGAAGCGGGCGACTGCCGTCTGCCCCTGCCCCCCGCGCCGCCCGCCACGCTGGAGCGCGCGCGGGACGTCTGGTCGCGCCTGGGCGCCTGAAGCCGAAGCGGCCCCTGTCGCCGGGCCGCGCAGGCGACGCGTTGCCTTAGACTGCGCGAATGCAGACCTACATCGTTGGTGGCGCGGTGCGCGACGCGCTGCTCGGCCTGCCCGTCAACGACCGGGACTGGGTGGTGGTCGGCGCTTCGCCGCAACAGATGATCTCGGCGGGCTACCTGCCGGTCGGCAAGGACTTTCCGGTCTTCCTGCATCCGCAGACGCGCGAGGAGCACGCCCTCGCCCGCACCGAGCGAAAGACCGCCGCCGGCTACCACGGCTTCGTGTTCCACGCCGAGCCCAGTGTCACGCTGGAGCAGGACCTTGCGCGCCGCGACCTCACGATCAATGCCATGGCGCAGGACGGCGCCGGGCGCATCATCGACCCCTTCGATGGCCGCGCCGACCTGAAGGACCGCGTGCTGCGGCACGTGACCGTCGCGTTCCGAGAAGACCCGGTGCGCATCCTGCGCGTGGCCCGCTTCGCCGCGCGCTTTGCCGATTTCGCCGTGGCGCCGGAAACCCTGCGCCTGATGCGCGAGATGGTCGAGGCCGGCGAAGCCGACGCGCTGGTGGCCGAGCGCGTGTGGCAGGAACTGGCGCGCGGCCTGATGGAGGGCAAGCCCTCGCGCATGTTCGAGGTGCTGCGCGAATGCGGTGCGCTGGCCCGGCTGCTGCCGGAAGTCGACCGGCTCTGGGGCGTGCCGCAGCGCGCCGACTACCACCCGGAGGTGGACACCGGCGTGCACCTGATGATGGTGCTGGACATGAGCGCGCGCCTGCAGGCGCCGCTGGCGGTGCGCTTCGCCTGCCTCACGCACGACCTGGGCAAGGGCACCACGCCGCCGGAGATCCTGCCGCGCCATATCCGTCACGAGGAGCGCAGCGCGCAGCTGCTCAAGGGCGTGTGCGAGCGGCTGCGGGTGCCGACCGAATGCCGCGAGCTGGCCGATGTGGTGGCGCGCGAGCACGGCAACATCCACCGCAGCGGCGAGTTCGGCGCGCCGGCCCTGGTGCGCCTGCTGGAGCGCTGCGACGCCTTCCGCAAGCCGCAGCGCTTCGAGCAGGTGCTGCTGGCCTGCGAATGCGACGCGCGCGGGCGCCTCGGCTTGGAAGAAAGTCCCTATCCGCAGCGCGCCCGGCTGCTGGCGGCGCTGGCCGCCGCGCAGTCGGTGCCCACGCACGAGATCGCGGCGCGCGCGCAGGCCGAGAACATCAAGGGGCCGGGGGTGGGGGAGATGATCCAGCAGGCGCGGATCGAGGCGGTGGCGCAAGCGCTCTGACTTTCTCCCTCCCCCTCCGGGGGAGGGCAGGGGTGGGGGCGCAGCGACCTCCGAGCGCCCCCATCCCAGCCTTCCCCCGGAGGGGGAAGGAGCAATGCCCTGACTCAGCTCACCTCGATCACACCAGCAGCGCCAGCGCCGCGTAGTCCCCCACACGGTCTTCGAGGCCGGCGCCGACCAGTTCGCAGCCGGCCGTCAGCGCCGGCATCTTGCCTGCCACCTGCGCCCGGATGCGCGGCAGCAGGTAGTCGCGGTTGTGCCAGAACACGCTGCCGCCGATGCTGATGCGTTGCAGGTCCAGCGTGGTGACCAGGTTGTAGAGCAGGCGGCCCATGATCCGGCAAAGCTCGTCCACGATGGCCTCGGCCGCGCGCTCGCCGGCCTGCGCGCGCGCCAGCAGCGTGGCGGCGTCGGCGCCGAAGCGCCGGCTGAACGAGTTGCCGCCGATCAAGGCCTCCACGTCGCCCACGTTGCCGCAGCCGCAGAGCGCGTCGCCGTTGTCCGAGACGAACATGTGACCGGCATGGCCGGCGTTGCCGTTCTTGCCGCGCAGCACATGGCCGTCGACGCACAGGCCGATGCCGATGCCGGTGCTCCAGGTGACGTAGGCGCAGTGGTCGAAACCCTGCAGCGCGCCCCATCGGCGCTCGGCCTCCAGCGCGGCGACGCAGTCGTTTTCCACCCGCAGTTCGCGGAAGCGCTGGCGCAGCGGCCCTTCCAGCAGCGCCGTCTTCCAGTCGTTGGGCAGGCCGCGCGCCGGCCCGGCGATGCCGCCGCAGATGTTGGGTGCGGCGACCTCGATCAGGCCGGCCTGCATCACGAAGGGGCCGCAGGAGGAGACGCCGGCGCGCTCGATCGAGGCCGGCGCCAGGTTCAGTTCCTCACAGGCGGCGTCCAGCATGCGGATGACCTGGCGCGCCAGCGCATCGTTGTTGCCTTCCTTGGCGGTCGGCTCGGTGCGCCGCGCGAGCAGCTCCAGGCCGGCGCCGCTGTTGAGGCTGACCGCGACCTTGGTGCCGCCGATGTCGATGCAGGCCTTCATGTCAGATGAACTTGGAGAGCAAACCCACGATCACGCTCAGCAACACCGTGGTGGCCAAGGGGATGTACCACTCGCGGCCGAACAGCTTGAAGCTGAAATCGCCCGGCAACTTGCCCAGGCCCAGGCGCTTGAGCCAGGGACTCAGGCCGTTGATCAGTAGTAAAGCCAGGAAGACGACGATCAGCCAGCGAATCATGAGGAACCAGTTTAGGGCCTGCGGCCTACAGCGTATGGGTCCGGTCGCCTTCGCGGAATCCCACCGCGTCCCAGAAGTCGCCACGGTGCAGGCCGATCACCTTGAACAGCTCGCCCATCTCGTGCTCGGCAATGAGCCGTTGCCCGGCGGCGCGTTCGGGCAGGGGCGCCTGCTCCAGCAGGCCGGCGACGCCGCAATTGACGAGAAAGCGCGCCTGCGTCGTGTAGCCCAGCGTCGCCAGCCCGGCCTCCTGCGCCGCGACGGCGATGCCGGTGAAATTCACGTGCGCCGTGATGTCTTTCTCGCCCACGCTCACCAGCGGGTCGGTGTCGGCCAGGTGCCCGCGGTGGCACATCAGCGTGCCCATGTGCCGCTGCGCGTGGTAGTACTCGCGCTCGGCGAACCCGTAGTCGATGAAGAAGGCGGCGCCGCGCGCCAGCCGGTCCGCCAGCGTGCGCACGAAGGCCTCGGCCTGCGGATGGATCTCGGTCAGGTAGTCCTGCGTGCCCCAGACCGCGAGCGGCGGCCGCAGCTCGGTCGGCCGGTCCTGCCATTCGAACTCGGATCCGACCACGTGCACGCCGCGCTCGTGCCAGCTGCCGCGAAAGCGCGCCAGCAGCTTGACCGGCATGGCATCCAGCACTTCGTTGCCGACCACCACGCCGCTGAAGGACTCCGGCAGCTCGCTTACCCAGTGCACCTTGCCCCCGAACGGGGCCAGCCGCTGCTGCTGGCGCTCGCGCAGGCTGCCGGACACGTCGACGATGGTGTAGCTGGCGACGGCGTCGCCCAGCGCCTCCAGCAGCTGCGCTGCCAGCGCGCCGGAACCGGCGCCGAACTCCCAGACCTCGCGCGTGTCGGTGGCTTGCAGCGCCTCGCGCAGCTGCACGGCCAGCGCCCGCCCGAACAGGGGCGTCATCTCGGGGGCGGTGACGAAATCGCTGCCGGACACCGGCAGCTGGCCGAACTTGCGCGAGGTGTTGGCGTAGTAGCCCAGGCCCGGCGCGTACAACGCCAGCGCCATGAATCGGTCGAACGGCAGCCAGCCGCCGGCGCGCTCGATCTGCTGCTTCAGCAAGGCGGCCAGGGCCCTCGTTACACTGGATGCTTCGGTCACCCCGCGATTGTCCGCCAATGAGCGCAACTCCCCTCCGCACGGTGCTGGTCACCGGCTCGGCCAAGCGGCTGGGCCGGGAGATCGCGCTGGCCCTGGCCGGCGCGGGCTGGCAGGTGGCCGTGCACTACCGCGAGTCGGCCGGGGAAGCCGCGCAGACCGTGCAGGACTGCCGCGCGCTGGCGCCGCAACTCGCATTCGAATCCTTCCAGGCCGACCTGGCCGATGAAGCGCAGGTGCGCGAACTGTGGCCGCGCGTGCTGCGGCACTTCGGCGCGGTGGATGCAGTGGTCAACAGCGCGTCCCTGTTCCAACACGACACCGCCGCCAGCTTCTCGTACGACGCCCTGGCGGCGCACATGCGCACGAACACGGCCGCGCCCATCCTGCTGGCGCAGGCACTGCACGATCACCTGAAGGCACGCGGCACGGCGGGCGCCGTCGTCAACCTGCTGGACCAGAAGCTCTGGAACCAGAACCCCGATTTCCTCAGCTACACGCTGTCCAAGGCCGCGCTCGAAGCCGCCACCACCATGCTGGCGCTCGCGCTGGCACCGCAGCTGCGCGTGGTGGGCGTGGCGCCCGGCCTCACGCTCACCAGCCACATGCTGTCGCAGGAAAAGTTCGACCGGCTGCACCGGCTCTCGCCGCTCGGGCGCTCCTCGACGCCCGCGGACGTGGCCGCGGCCGTGCGCTTCGCGCTGGAGAACGCCTCGATCACCGGCACCACGCTGCTGGTAGACGGCGGCCAGCACCTGATGAAGTTCGATCGCGATTTCTCGCTGATGTAGGGTGATCCACGCCATGTCCGACGCCGCCACCCAGACCCTCACCCTTACCGGCCTGCGCTTCGAGGCCAACCTCGGCATCCTGGACCACGAGCGCAGCGCGCCGCAGCCGATCCGGGTCGATGCCGAACTGAACCTCGGCCCGCAGCCGCTGATGCCGCGCGACGATGACATCTACCACGTGCTCGACTACCGCAAGGTGCGCCGCATCATCATCGAGGAGTGCACCGCCGAACACGTCAACCTGCTCGAATCGCTGATCGGCAAGCTGGCCCACCGGCTGATGCAGCTGCCCGGCGTGGTCGGCGCGCGCGTGCGCATCACCAAGCTGGAGATCTTCGAGGACTGCGAGGTCGCGATCCGGGTGGAAACGGGACTTTGGTGAGCTTGCGGCAGGCGGCTGCCAAGTCGGCGCGCGAGCCGGCGCTAACCGGTGGCGGCCGCGCTGCCGGACCGAACCTCTTGTGCCAGGCGTTCCAGGTTCTGCGCGTTGGCCGAGGCCACGAAGCTGGCGATCCGCTCGTAGTGCTCCACCGTGTCGAAGGTTTGACGCCAGTGCACCCTAGTCTCGGAGCCGGCTTCTTCCAGCTCGATGGTCAACAGGAAATGGTGGCCGGAGAAGTGCTCGATCTCGAAAATGCGGTCCGGCATGAGGCGCGTGAACCGGCTTTCGTTGGGGTAGTCCTTGCCTTCCGGGCCGTGCATGGTGAGCAGCCACTGTCCACCGGGCCGGAACTCGAACTTGTGGATGGTGTTGGTGAAACCGTCCGGCCCCCACCATCTGGCGATGCGGCGCGGATCGCTCATCGCGGCGTAGACGGCAGCGGCCGGCGCGGCGATCCGCTTGTCACGCGAGTCTGACCGTTTCTCCATCGGTTCCATGCGTCCGATCCTATCGCGGTTCCGGCTGGGAACTGAGGTCACGGCGGCCCGGCGATCGGGTTGCCTCCAGCAGCCGGGCCGCCACTTGCGTCAGCGGGCGCGGCAATCGGTCGAGGCCGAGGGCCTCCACCAGCAGCCGCGCGCAGCGAATCTTCCGTGTCGCTCGCGTCCCAAGGAAGCGGTGCAGCTGTTGGTGCACCGGCGTGCCGCGGTGCTGGGGCATGGCCTGGAAACGCCGGAACGAGACGAGCTCACCCTGGGCCTCGAGCACGCGCTCGACGGCGCCGGCGCCCAGCGCGCGTATCAGCTCGTCCTCGAGATCAGCGACACAGGCGAAGAAGCCGAACGACTCCAGGGAGTCGTGGGCCGCGGCCGGGAGGCCCGCATGCGCGAGCGCACGGCGCACGTGCCTCTCGTCGGCCACGTCGTACATGCCGCAGAACTCGGCGCCGGGGTGCGCGCGCACGAACTCCCGCAGCAGCTGGGAGAAGTTGGTGACGCCACCCGCCGGGCAGATCCGGATGCGATGCGCGTCGAGATCGCAGGCGAGGAGCCCGCCCAGCGCGCGAACCGCGCCGGCGTCGCTCTCGCCTTCGACGAGCACCAGCAAGCGGACCTGGTCGTGGTTCGCATCCACTCCCTCAGGCGACCTCCCCGTCACTTGTTGCCTGGACCCGCAGCTTGCGCGTCGCAGCTGACCCGGGAGAACGCGAACTCGACCCGCCGCATGGTGCCATTGCGCATGCCCTCGATGCTGGCCACGAGGCGAGACTCCGCCGGGCGAGCGTAGTGGATGCGTTGCGGGAAGTCGTGTTCCGGGTTCTCGAACAGGGCGTCCGACTCGCCGAGTCGAAGCAGGCGAAAAACCGTTGGCGGGCGGCCGTTGGGTTGCGGCACGAAGGCCAGGACGCCCTCGGGGAGTTGCCTGATGTGCATGAACTCGTACTCAGCCGTCTTACCCTGCTTGATGGTGCGGCTCATGCCGAGCATGGTTCCTCCCGCAGGCGCCAGCCACTGCTCTACAGTGCCTGGCTCGCCAAAGTGGCCCTGCCAACAACCCGCGAGCCAGGCCATCTTCTCGACCGGCTGCCCGACGGCTGGAAGCGCGGTCAAAGCAGCGAGTGCGCAGAAAGCAATCGGCAAGAATCGCATGGGGTCTCCCTTGTCGAGTCAACTGTCGCCTCGAAGCCCGAGCCCTGGCCTGGCCTGGCCTGCGGACATAGTAGTTGTCAAACTCGGCCTGCCTCTCCCTGGCAAACCCGTGACGGACATAGAACCGGTTCGACGCGCTTTCCTTCAGCGCGCCGACCCGAACTTCCAGGCCTGCCGCGTCCGCCTCTGCAAACACGGTGCGCAGCACGAGGGCTCCGATGCCGAGACCCTGGTGGGACGGCCGGATGTACAAATGGTCGAGCACCAGCCCGCCGTCGCTAGACTTCAGGACGAAGAAGCCGACCCGCTCGCCATCGGCCGCGATCTCTCGCGTGTGTTCGGGCGAGAACGAATCGAGGAAGCGCAGGCGCGCCCGGTCTGGATCAAAGCGGCCTACGCGCTCAAGACTTTCACGCATGGCCTCCACTCGCAGGGCCGCGAGTTCCTCGCCATCGTCAATGCCGACGGGTCGGAATGCGAGCGAGGATGTTGTCATGTGATCCCAGGTCCGAGTCCTTGCGATTTCGGCTCCTCAACACGGCGCATACCGCATCGTCGCACGGGCACTCCTGAAGGGCCTAAGCCGTTGATTTATATCAGCCCGGGCGATCACGGTGCAGTGAGGCACCCCAGCCCCGCCCGATCAGGTGCGGGGGCCGGCTACCTACAATCGCCGCGTGCTGAACACTGGCGAACTGGCGAACTACCCGAACTTCCGCCGTCTACTGATCTCCCGGCTCTTTGGCGGCGCGGCCAGTCAGATGGTGATGATGGCCGTTGGATGGCAGATGTACGAGCTCACGGGCAGCGCCTGGGATCTCGGCCTCATCGGGCTGTTCCAGTTCGCGCCGGTGCTGGGCCTGACCCTTCTCGCCGGCCATGCGGCCGACCGGTTCAACCGCGCGCGCATCGTGGCGTGCGCAGTCGCCTTGCAGGCCGTATGCACGCTCGTCCTCCTGGGCGCCACCCTCTCCCACAGCCTCTCCCGCGAGCTCCTGATCGGCATGTCGATCGCCTTGGGCACGGCCACGACTTTCCAGCGCCCGGCCCAGGGCTCGCTGGTCGGCAGCATCGTCCCCGTGCACCTGCTGGCGCGCGCGATGGCCTTGAGTGCTTCGGTGTTCCAGGCGGCGGTGATCGCGGGCCCTGCGATCGCCGGCGCCTTGTTCGTGCTCGGCGGGGCGTACGTGTACGGGATCGCGCTGGGCTGCCTGGGACTGTCGCTGGGGCTCGCGCTTCGCATCGACCATGTCTTCACCCCGCTGGGGTCGCGGGCACCGACCTGGGAATCGATGCTCGCCGGCGTGCGTTTCGTGCGCGCGAACCGCGTCCTGCTCGGCGCGATCTCGCTCGACCTGCTCGCCGTGCTGCTCGGCGGCGCGACGGCCTTGCTGCCCATCTACGCCAAGGACCTGCTGGGGGTCGGCGCGGCCGGCCTGGGCGCGCTGCGTTCGGCGCCCGCCGCCGGCGCGCTGGTGATGTCCGTGCTGCTGTCGCGCTGGCCGATCCAGAGCCGCGTGGGCTCCCGGCTGCTCGGTGCGGTCGCCGTGTACGGGTGCTGCATGCTCCTGTTCGGCGTGTCGCGCAGCTTCGTGCTGTCCCTGGCCGTCCTGGCCATCTCCGGCGCCGCCGACATGGTCAGCGTGGTGGTGCGCCAAACCCTGGTGCAGACACTGACACCCGATGACATGCGCGGCCGGGTCGGCGCGGTCAGCTCGATGTTCATCGGTGCCAGCAACCAGCTGGGAGAGTTCGAATCTGGCGCCACCGCCGCCCTCATGGGGCCGGTCGCGTCGGTCGTGCTGGGAGGTGCCGGCACGCTGTGCATCGTCGCGCTCTGGTACAAGGTTTTCCCGCAGCTGGCGCGCCAGCATTCGTTCGAAGCGCGATGACTGCCTGCCCGGCCCGGCGGCCGTGCCGGCTCATTGGCGATGCTCGACAGCCCGGCGCAGTGCGGCGCGCGCCAGCAGGCGCGTGGAGTCCAGTGTGGGAATCGGGGAATTCCGATCACTGATGATCAGCGGGATCTCGGTGCAACCGAGGACCACCGCGTCGCAGCCCTGGGCCTGCAGCCCCGCAATGACCTTCTGGAAGTACGCCACCGTGTCCGGCCGGAAGATGCCATTGACAAGCTCGTCCATGATCAGGCGTCCCATCTCGTCGCGCTCGGCATCCGAGGGCCGCACGCACGTGAGGCCGCGCTGCTGCAGTTTCTCCGGATACACCTCGCTGGCCACCAGCCAGCGGGTCCCGGTGATGCCGAGCCGGCGATAGCCGCGGGCGGCCGCTTCGGAGGCGACGGTTTCGGCGATGTGCAGCCATGGCAGGGGCGAGGCCGGCGCCACGAGCGGGAAGGCCTGGTGGATGGAGTTGTCCGGGCAGATGAGGAAGTCCGCTCCTGCGGCGGCGAGCTTCCTGGCGGAGGCGAGCATGAGCTGCGCGATGCCCGCCAGATCGTTGCCGTCGAGGCAGCGGACATACTCGGCCAGCGACGCGCCGTGGAGCGAGACCTCCGGGTGCGCATGGGGGCCGAGCAGCGCAGCGCCTTCGGCACAGAGGGTGCGATAGCAAAGCGCGGCACCTTCGGCCGAACACGCCACGATACCGATGTGCAAAGGCGTTGACATGGGGCTTTCGCGACTGGGGGCCCGCCGGTGCAGGCCTGGCGCCAGTCTCGCAGCGGGCGGCGCCGCCCGCAAGCGCCTGGCGGCGTGCGCTTTCGCGTTTCTTCGTGCCGGTGCGGATCGGCTGACGCCTGAAGCTCCCCACGGTGCGACGCGCCCGCAGGGGTGCCACCGGTCAGCAGAGAGGCTTGCTGCGCCGTCAGGCCGGCGCCGTGGACGGACTGCGCAACGCGGCGTTCAGCTGGTCGGCCACTTCAGCCCAGTCGGCATCTTCGACGAGCGCCTCGCGCAGCAGCGTGGCCTGGGCTGGAGTCCAGAACGGCGCATCTTCCAGTCGCACGTCCTGGGGCAGCGGCGAGTGCTGCATCACGAAGTCCCGGATGGCATCCGCGTCCGAGGGCAATCCCAGCTGGGCGAACAGTTCCGAGAAGCGGTGGTATGAATGTTCCATACGCGCCAGCCTACCGCGGTTGGGCCGGGAACGTGTAACGCCGATCGCGGCTCAGCCGTGCAGATGCAAGGCCGTCATGCAGCCGCGCGAGTCCTGCAGGTAAGCGGCTTCCGGCCTTTGGGTCCACCAGTTCACCGCCATCGCGATGCGCAGCCTGGGTTCCCCCTTCGCCGGGCGCCACATGCGGCCGATGACGCCGTGGTACAGCTGGCCGGGGAAGGTGGCGTAGCGGTTGGCCTTCGGGCTGACGAATCGCATGTCCCTGGGCTGCGGCGGGAGCGGCCCCTTGTCGCCCAGCACCTGGTCGGTGATCACCAGCTCGCCGTACGGCACCGAACTGAGAAATAGCACGCTCGCCGTTTCCGGGTGCCTGATCTTGCGAACATCCTGTTCATCCAGATCGCTGCGATCGAAATGGCAGGGCAGCAGCCACTGCGGCGTCGATTCGGTCTGCGTCACGCTGAACCACCACTCGACGCCGATCACGTCTTTCGAGGGCTGGGCCAGCGGCCTCAACTTCTGGACGATGTCCTCGAAGACGTTCTCCGGCGGGCGGTCCAGCGGATACCAGAAGGTCGTCTGGTAGAAGCGGAACCCCTCCTGCAGCAGGCCCCGGATGTGGCTTTCCGGGATGGCATAGCGCAGCGCGTCGAATTCGCGGCGCGGGATCGCCGGCTCGAACAGCTTGACGCCGGCCAGGACGCGGTCCGCATGGACCGCGGGTACGGACGATGCCGACCGCTCCGGCACTTGCGGGCTGTGTCGCTTCGGGCGCTCCCTTCCGGACGCCGGCGCATGAGGTTTGGGAGGAGCTGCTGCCCTTTCGCATTCCGCGACTCGGAACCGGTCGTAGGCAGCCGCGTCGTAGACGTAGTCGAGCGTCGGCACGAGCCGCACCTCGACGCCGCCCATCTTGCGTTTGAACTCGCTGATCTGTTGCCAGGCGTGGTCCGGTTTGTCTGGCGGTGCCACGCCCCACAGGTCGTACCACTCGCAGCCGGCCGCCTTGGCCCTGCGCATGATCTCGAAGTGAAGCAGCGACGGCGCCATCACGCGGCGCTGTGCCTGGAGCGAACCGCCAAAGAGATAGGTCGCGCGCCTGCCGAAGTTGACGACGAGCGCGGTGGCGAGGCGCCGCCCGCGATGTTCGGCAAAGTACAGAGAGGCTTGCCCGCGCGGCACGAGCTCCGCGAGCAATTGGCGAAAGTAGCCGGGCTGCATCGGCTGCATGCCCTTGCGCAAGGTCGTGCAGCGTTGAATGCGCATGAAATCGACCAGGCCCTGGTAAGAGTTGTCCCTGACGACCGTGACGCCATGCTTGCGCGCAACGCGAACGTTGTAGCGGCCCTTGGGCTTCATCTGGGCCAGGATCTCGTCTTCGCCGGGGCGCAGGTCGATGCACAGCGTCTGGCGCGGCTCGGAGAAGCGGTCGTCTGAAGATGCCGACGGCCGGAACCCACGCACGAAGTCCGGCAAGCGCTGCCAGCGCGGCTCGATCCGCAGGTGGCTCACCGTCGCGGCCTCGGCCTGGCGATGCCGCTCGATGCTGGCCAGAACGGCGTCGAACACCTCGGCCGCGCCTGCCTCATCGGAGGGCAGCACCGGCCCCTCCTGCACGTAGTAGAAGCAGCGTCCCGGCCCGGAGTTCCACCTGCCGACGAGCGCTCCGCCGACGATCGCGTCGCCGTCCTTCACCGTGACGGCGAAATGCTCGCATCCGGAAAGCGAGCGGAACTGCGCCCACGCCGACGATTGCATGAACCCCGTTTCAGCAGTCGCCGCGAGAAAGCGGTCCCAGGCTCTCCAGCGTGCGATGTCCTCGGTGAAGCTGCCGCGCGCGTCAGCTTTTCCCAGGGAAGGAGCGACCGGTTTGGAATCCTGCCCTGCAGCGCTCATGTGGCCCCGATCTGCGACGTGGGTCCCGCGATTCCGGCTCCGCGGCCGGCGCCGGGCAACACCGACAGGTGAGCCACGCTGCGGCCACTGATCTCGTCGAGGTTGATCACGCGATCGGCCGAGCGGATCGTCTCGGGCCGGTGCGCGACGATGACGCGTGTCACCCGCGTGGCGCGTATCGCCGCGTTGACCAGCTTTTCGTTGCCGACGTCGAGGTCGCTGGTCGCCTCGTCGAGCAGCAGCACGCCGGGCTGGCGATACAGTGCTCGCGCAATCAGCACGCGCTGCTTCTGGCCACCCGACAGCGAGGTTCCCATGTCGCCGATCAGCGTGTGGTAGCCCATCGGCATGGCGGCGATCTCGTCATGCAGCGCGGCCAGGCGCGCGCACTCCTCGATCCGGCGCTGGTCAGGCTGGTCGGCGAAGAAACAGATGTTGTCGCCGACCGACCCGGCGAACAGCTGGTCGTCCTGCATGACCACGCCGATCATCGAGCGCCAGCGGGTCGCGCCCAGGCTCGCCAGCGACTGGCCATCGACCTGCACGTCGCCTTGGGTGGGCGGCAGCAGGCTGGCCAGGATCTTGAGCAGCGTCGTCTTGCCGCATCCGGAGGCGCCGACGATTGCCACCGTCTCGCCGGCCTCGATCCGGAAGCTCACGCGATCGAGCACCCAGGGGTCGGTCTCGCTGTAGCGGAAGCGCAGGTTGCGCACCTCGATCGCCACGGGCCGCGCGGTCTCGCAGGCGTCAGCGTCGGCGACAGCGCCGCGCGGTTCGGGCTCTGTGAGCGCAATGTCCGCCAGCCGCTCGGCATGCAACCGCAGCATCGTCAGGTCGACGGCGCGGTCGATCAGGTTGCTGACGCGGCCAAGGAACTGGTCCTTGTACATGATGAATGCGAGCAGCATGCCGATCGACATCTGCTTTTCAAGCACCAGGTTGGCCCCCAGCCAGACCACCACGATGGCGAGCAGGCCGACCAGCAGCAGGTTGGCAGTGCGAACGATCAACTGCAGCTTCTGCATCGTCAATTGGCGATTTGTCGCTTCGATGAGCAGATTCATCCAGCGGGCGCGCCGGCTGTCCTGCCCGTTGAACAGCTTGATTGTCTTGACGCCACGCAGTGTTTCGAGAACATGGGTGTCGCGCCGCGCTCCCCAGACGATCGCCTCGGCCGAGGCCTGGCGCATGGGCGTGTAGGACACCCAGCGCAGCAAGCCGTACAGGAAAGCGCCGGCGATGGCGACGAGCGTCAGGCTCGGCGCGAACAGGAACATGATCGCCAGCGTCACGCTCACCAGCAGACCATCGAGCACCGCTTCGACGACATCGGTGGTTATCGCCTGGAGGATGGTGTCCTGCGAGCAGAAGCGCGACACCACGTCGCCGAGATGGCGAGCCTCGAAATATGACGACGGCAGGTTGATCATGTGGCTGAAGATGTTGGTGCGGCCCTGCACCTTCATCGAGGCGCCAAGGACGATCACGATCCAGCCGCGCATGACGGAGACCATCGTTCGCAACAGCAGCAGCATGCCGAAGCCGAGCGCCAGTACGAGCAACAGGTCGCGGTCGGCGCTGACCAGGGCATGGTCGACCACCCACTGCATGAACAGCGGGCTCATGACCGCGAACACCTCGATCGCCAGGGCCAGTGCGAACAGCTGTCCGAGCGAGCGCCGCAACCCGGTGACGCGCCCCAGGATCGAGCGCAGGCGAACGCGCGCAGGCTCCCTGGCGGGTGCCAGCTCGCCCACCGGTGTCAATTCGAGCGCGATGCCGGTGAAATGCCGGGACACTGCGGCCATCGGCAAGCGCCGCACGCCGACCGCCGGGTCGTGGATCACGATGGCGTCGGCCGTGACCTTGGCGAGCACGACGAAGTGCTGCAAATTCCAATGCAGAATGCACGGCGTGCTCAGTTGATTGAGTTCGTCCAGCTCCAGCCGCACAGGACGTGCGGCGAGGCCGAGCCGCTCGGCCATGCCAACCAACTGCTTCAGACTGGTTCCCTTCAGGGAGACCGAAAGGTGCCGCCGCAGCTCGGAGATCTCGCAGGGCTGGCCGTGGTACCCGACGACCATCGCCAGGCAGGCAAGGCCGCATTCGGCAGCCTCGGTCTGCATGACCATCGGCAGCCGGGATCCCCAGTTGATGGCGAGTTTGTCGAGCGCATTCATCCGCGACGCCCTCCGGTCACTGCGTACAAGGGATCGAGCACCCATTCGAACAGGCGCCGCCGCTCGAGGGCCACGTCGGCTTCCAGCGTCATACCCGGCTGCAGCGGCGTCTGCGCGCCGTAGGCCGTGACGGTCTGGCTCGCGAGCTTCACCGTGATGCGGTAGAGCGGATCGGCCGCGGCGCCGGCCGCGGCGCCGGTCACGCCGGTGAGCCCCGACAGCTGCACCGGCAGGTCGGCCGGGCTCAGCGCCGCCCGCGAGACCGCCGTCACCACGCCCTCGTAGTGGCCGAAGCGCTGGTACGGGAAGGCCTGGTAGCGCAGCTGCACCTGCTGGCCGGCCCGCACGAAACCGATGCTGCGGCTCGGGGCGTACAGGTGCGCCTCGAGCCGGCTGTCCGGTGGGACGATGGACAGCAGCGGCGTGCCCGTATCGGCTTTCGCGCCTGCCACGGCATGGATGGCGGTCACCGTGCCGTCATGGGGCGCGACGACGACGATTTCGCGCCGCGCTTCGGCCTCGGCGCGTTCCTGCTCGAGTTCCGCGATGCTGCGCTCGAGCTGCGCGGTGTCGCGTCCGATTTTCAGCGGCAGGTCGGCCCGTTCGGCTTCGACGTTCATGCGCTCGCGCGCCGTGGCGAGCCGGCTGCGCTCGGCCGTGGCTAGCCGGCCACGCTGCTCGAGCAGCTCAGATTGAACCTGCTGCAGCTTCAGGTCGGAGATGAAACCCTCTTCATACAACTTGCGGTGCAGCGCGACGGCACGGTCCGCGATGTCAATCCTCTCGCGCAACAGCGAGATCTCACGCACGACCTGCTCCTCTTCGGAGCGCAAGGCCGCCACGCGAGTGGCCAGCGCGCGATCCTGCTGCGCGAGCAGGCGTTGCTGCTGCAGGCGCTCTTCGGCCAGGCTGGCGCGGCGCTCACTGAGCCGCTGCGTGATCTGCGCTTGCGTGGCCCCGAGGCGCGTGCTTTGCAGTTCGTCGGAGAGCGTCAACAAGCGGTCACCCTTGTGCACCTGGGATCCCTCCTTCACCTCGAGGGCGCCGACGATGCCGGGGCGCGGAGCCTGCACGCGGACCACGCCGTCGTGCGGCAGAAGCCAGCCATTGACGCGGGCTGTGCGCGTGAATTCCCCAAAACCCAGCAGGGCGACGATCGCTGCGGCGGCGATGACGCCCACGAGCGTGAACAGACGGAAGGAAGTCCGGGGCGCCAGCATCACGGTGCCGAGCCATTGAGTCTGCCGCGCCTCCAGCACCTCCGAGCGGAACAGGCGAACCTCCGCGCCCGCGGGCGGGGCGACGGTGCGTGCGGCGACAGCCGGCACCCAACGGTCGTCTTGGCCTTCGGTCAGGCTCGAGTTTGCGGGAGGATGTGCTTGATCTGCCATCGCCGGTACCTGAGTTGGCGTCACTGAGCTTTACGGGTGCCGGCGTCTTTCGACGACGACACCGTGAAGCGACGTGGCGCGAGTCCTGTGAACGGACCCGCGCCGCTTGCACAAACGAGGATCAACGCTCGTCGTGCTGGTTTTGCTCGCCGGCTTCGGCGGTCTTGCTTTCCGCCGTGCCACCCTCGTCGGAGCCGTTGTTGAGGCCTTCGGCGCCGTTGCCCCAACCGTTGTTGCCCTTCTTGGTGTTCTCCGGCGGCTGGTCTCCACCAGCGACCAGTTCCAGTTCTTCAGTCTTCAAGGTACGCATCATGGTCTCCATGAATGAACCGCGACAAAAGCAGTGCGCGGGACGGCACGAACCACCTCCCTCCCAGCGCCTCAGCCAGTACCGTGTCGCTTGCAGTACAGCCTGAGCCGCAGTAAATCTCGGCCGTGCTTTTCGGAGTGTTAGAAACCGTCAGTTCGTCGTAGGACCCATCCGGCGCCGAGCTAAGTCGCAAGCAATGAAGTCAACCAAGCGCAGCCGTTGATGGCACAAGAGTTTCCGGCCGCAGGCTCGGCAGGCGAGCCTGGCTACTGCCGAGACTGTGGTTACACCGATTTCAAGCCGTTGAATTACGCAGGAGCAGCCGCGCAGTTGAGCTGCTCGCGGCGTACATTGCGCCGCCCCGTGGCGCTCGACAGGTGAGCCACATTCTCACCAAGGCGCGCCGAAGTGCCGCCGCAGTTCCTCGATCTGTTCTTCTGACAGCGGCGGCACAGCGCGACCGCAGACCAGCCACAGGCGGGCTGTCTCTTCCAGCTCCTCCAGCACCGCCATCGCCGCCGCCGGGCTGTCGTGCCAGACGTTTGGGCCCAGCCGCTCCAGCATCACGGCACGCAGGGTGCGGCCCTGCCCCTGCTGCTGCGCGATCAGCTCAGCGACCATCCCGCCCGCGGCCGGATCGCCCGGACGGTGATAGGGAACGAGGGGCACGTGGCCCACCTTCATCACGTAGTACGGCGTCAGCGGCGGCAGGATGTCCTGGGGACTCCAGACGCCCTGCAGAGTCAGGGCGACCAGGTGCGTCGAATGCGTGTGGATCACGCAGCGCGCTTCCGGCGCCGCCTCGTAGATGCGCCGGTGCAGCGCCAGCGACTTGCTCGCGCGGTCGCCCGCGCGCTGCTGGCCCGATCCATCCACCCAGGCCAGCTGCTGCGGCTGCAGGAAGCCCAGGCAGGCATCGGTGGGGGTGATGAGAAAGCCGCCGCCCTCCGGCTCGTCCAGCCGCACGCTGATGTTGCCGGCGGTGGAGTGGGCGTAGCCGCGCTCGAACAGGGAGCGGCCCACCCGGCAGATCTCTTCGCGCAGGAATGCGGTGTCCATGGTCGACCCTGGGGGCTACTGCGCCTTGCCGGGCAGCTCGATGCCGGGAAAGATCTTGATCACCGCGCTGTCGTCTTCGCGGCCGAAGCCCGCGCTGGACGCCTGCATGAACATCTGGTGCGCGGTGGACGAGAGCGGCAGCGGAAACTTCGACGAACGGGCCAGGTCGAGCACCAGGCCCAGGTCCTTCACGAAGATGTCGACGGCGGACAAAGGCGTGTAGTCCGCGGCCAGCACATGCGGCATCCGGTTCTCGAACATCCAGCTGTTGCCGGCGCTGTGGGTGATCACCTCGTACAGGGCCGCGGCGTCCACGCCTTCGCGCAGGCCCAGCGCCATCGCTTCGGCGGCGGCGGCGATGTGAACGCCGGCCAGCAGCTGGTTGATCACCTTGACCTTGCTGCCGGCGCCCGCGCGATCGCCCAGCCGATACACCTTCGCGGCCATCGCATCGAGCACGCCGCCGGCGGCGGCGTAGGCCTGCGGCCGGCCCGCGGTCATCATCGTGATCTCGCCCTTGGCCGCCCGGGCAGCCCCGCCGGAGATGGGGGCATCGAGGTAATGCACCCCCTTCGCCAGCAGGCGCTCCTCGATGCCGGCCGACCACTTGGGATCGACCGTGGAGCACATCACGAACACGCTCCCGGCCTTCATGGCCGCCGCGCATCCGTTCTCCCCGAACAGCACCGACTCGGTTTGGCGCGCGTCGACCACGACGCTCACGATCACATCGCAGTGCGCGGCCATCTCCGCCGGGCTGGCGCACCCGACACCGCCATCGCGCGCGAAGTCGGCAACGGCGGGCTGGCGAACATCGAAAACGTGGACCCGCAGCCCGGCGCGCCGCAAGGAGGCGGCCATGCCTGCGCCCATGGCCCCCAGGCCGATGACACCGACGTTCTTGTCCATGCTGTCTGTCTCCTTGGTGCGGCCCGCCGGATGCGCGGGTTCGACGGGACGGAAGAAACTGCTGCGCTTCGATTATCCGGGCGGCACGCCATCCCGAACGCGCCCGAAGAAGTCGGTGCCCCCCAGCTGGCCGCCCTTGAGAACCAGCTCCAGGCCGTCCATGCGAGCGTCGCCGGACCAGGCCCGGCACAGGGGCGCTGCCGGGGCCAGGTAGGCAGCCATGGTCAGCGCCTTCACGCCCAGCGCCGCCGCCACCTCGCCCGAACTGTCGCCGCCGGCCACCGCGATGCGCCGCAAGCCGGGGCAGCGACCCACGATCTCGCCGGCGATCGCGCCCAGGGCCTCGCCGGTGCGAACCGCGGCTTCGCTGCGCGACATTCCGGCCGCGGCGGCATGCTCGTCGAACCGGCGCACCGCGGGGTCATCCGGCCCCAGGGCGGTGAACAGGATCGGGCTTTCGCCACGCTCCAGCGCCTGCACCGCGAAATCGACGACGGCCTGCCGCTCGCCGGGGCGCGCGGCCAGCACCTGCGCGACGTCGATTCTTCGCGTGCTGAACCCCTGCCCTTGGGCCCATTCGATCTGCCGGGCGGTGACCGGCGAGCAGCTGCCGCACAGGGCCAGGACCGGCCCTGCGGCCGCGGCGCGAGGAAGCTCCGGCGGCGCCCCGATCACGCCGCTGGCTCGCCAATGCGCCGTCAGCGCGTAGTCCAGCCCCGAGGAGGACGCGGAGAAAAGGCCCTCGCCGCGATGCTCCCACACCAGGCGTCCGGCCTCGCGCAATGTTTCCTCGTCCAGCACGTCGATGTGGACGACCGGGGTGCCGCCGCCCTCGCGGATCAGGCGCAGCGCTTCATCGGCCTCGCCCTGCTTGATGCGGGTGAAATCGATCAAGGCCTGGCGCCGGTCGGTCTGCTGGCCCAGGTGCAGGCGCAGATCCGACTCGTGCATCGGCGTGACGGGATGCCTGGACATGGTCGGATGCCGGTCGATGCGCCAGCCCTCGCCATCGACCGCCGCGAACAGGTGGCCGAACACCTGATAGCGCTTCAGGCGCGGCACCCCGACCACCAGCGGCGACCAGTCATTGGGCAGCAGCGGCACGCCCAGGTCGATCGCGCAACCGATGGAGCCGATCTCGGGCGAGGAATCGAAGGTCGAGCAGATCTTGTACTGGAGGACCGGCGCGCGCAGGGCGGCGAGCTGCGCCAGCGCCGGTGCCAGGTGCTCGCGCATCCATGCGGGCGAGCGGCCGCGGGCGTGGCCGGCCACGCCGACCGCGCGCACCCCGGGAAAGCGCCGCAGCAGTTCGGCGTCCACGGCCCCCAGGAACAACACCGTGGGCACGCCCGCGGTGGTCAGGGCGTCCATGGCATCGGTGGAGCCGGTGAAATCGTCGCCGTAGTAGGCGAGCAGCAGTTGCGAGTCCATCACCCAACCTTCAAGGCTTGTTCGAGCTCGGGGCGGCTCGGGAACGGACTCTAGATTAACGCGAGCGCGCGTTGGCTGCCGGCGGGCGCAGCAGCGGTCGAGATGCGTCGGCTATCGCAACGGGATCCGCCGCGCGAAGCGCCGGGTGGCTGCTAGTGAGCGTTCTGGTACCGGTAGATCTGGCACTGGTAGCTTGCTTCGTTGCCGGCGCAGGGGGACTGGTAGTCGACCCGGAACTCTGTACCGCCTGCACAGCCGGCCAACGCGAAAAGCAGGGCGAGACTGAATGTCCTGGCCATCTTGGCCTCCTGGAGAATTGTTGCGAGCCATTCCACCAGCAGGGCGCCGCCGCTGCAAGCAGAGCGAGGGTTACAGGCAGCTTGAGCTTCCCCCCGGCGCCACGGGCCTCGCCGGATCGCGAGACAATGGCCGCCCTATCTCATCCGCCAAAGCAAGAAGTACCGCATGAATTCATCCCACGACGCGAACCCGCTGTTTTCGGATTGGCAGGGCCCCTGGGGCGTGCCGCCCTTCGAGCGCGTGCAGCCGGCGCATTTCGAGCCCGCCTTCGAAGCGGCCATGCAGGCCCAGCGCGAAGAGCTCGATGCGATCGCCGCCGGCAGCCAGGCGCCGGATTTCGACAACACGGTCGCGGCCTTCGACCGCTCGGGCCGCTTCCTGTTTCGCGTGCAGGCCCTGTTCCACAACCTGTGCGCCTCCGAGACCTCGCCCGAGCTGCAGGCGGTGCAGCGGCGCATGGCCGGGCCGCTGGCCGCGCATGAGAGCGCGGTCTACATGCATGCGGGCCTGTTCCGGCGCGTGCAGGCGCTGCACGAGCAGCGCGCCCGGCTGGCCCTGTCGCCCGAGCAGTTGCGCCTGCTCGAACGCGTGCACCTCGATTTCGTGCGCGCCGGCGCGCTGCTCGCGCCCGATGCCCAGCGCCGCTACAAGGAAGTGATGCAGGAACTCGCGCAGCTGACCACCGCCTTCGGGCAGAACGTGCTGCACGACGAATCGAGCTGGCAGCTGGTGCTGCGCGGCGAGGAGGAACTGGCCGGCCTGCCCGGCTTCCTGCGCGCGGCCGCGAAGGAGGCGGCGGCGCAACGCGGCGCCGGCGAGGGTCACGCGATCACCCTGTCGCGTTCGATGATCCTGCCCTTCCTCACCTTCTCCGAGCGCCGCGACCTGCGCGAGCAGGCCTGGCGGGCCTGGGCGGCGCGCGGCGAGCACGCCGGCGAGCATGACAACCGGCCGCTGATCGCGCGCATCCTGGTGCTGCGACAGGAGCAGGCGCGGCTGCATGGCTATGCCAGCTTCGCCGACTACGCCCTGGTGGACCGCATGGCCGGCGAGCCGGCGGCGGTGTACCGGCTGCTGGACGACGTCTGGGCGCGCGCGAAGACCGTGGTCGAAAAGGAACGCGCCGCGCTCGAGGCGGCGCAAAGCGCCGCCGGCGCTTCGGGCCGGATCGAAGCCTGGGACTGGCGCTACTGGGCCGAGAAGGTGCGCCAGCGCGACTACGCCGTCGACGATGCCGAGGTGAAGCCCTATTTCGCCCTCGACGCCATGGTGCAGGCGGCCTTCGACTGCGCGCAGCGCCTGTTCGGCATCCGCTTCACGCCGCGCGCCGACCTGCGGCTGTACCACCCCGACGTCAAGGCCTACGAGGTGCACGACGCGCAGGGCGTGCCGGTGGGCCTGTTCGTGCACGACAACTTCGCCCGTCCCAGCAAGCGCAGCGGCGCCTGGATGAGCAGCTTCGCCGTGCAGTCGCGCAACGGCGGCGTCACGACGCCGGTGATCGTCAACAACAACAACTTCGCCAAGGGCGAGCCCACGCTGCTGAGCTTCGACGACGTGCGCACGCTGTTCCATGAGTTCGGCCATGGCCTGCACGGCTTGCTCTCGGACGTGACCTACCAGCAGCTCTCGGGCACCAGCGTGCTGCGCGACTACGTCGAATTGCCCTCGCAGCTGTTCGAGCACTGGACCTCCGAGCCCGAGGTGCTGCGGCGCCATGCGCGGCATGTGGAAACCGGTGCGTCCATCCCCGATGCGCTGATCCAGAAGCTGCAGGCGGCACGCCGCTTCGGCCAGGCTTACGACACGGTGCGCTACTGCGCCAGCGCGCTGGTGGACATGGCGGCGCACGGCCACCCGGACCCGGCCGCCATCGGCGACTGGACGGCGTTCGAGGCGCAGGTGCTGCGCGAGCGCGGCCTGCCGCACGCGACCGGCGTGATGCATCGCCTGACGCACTTCCAGCACCTGTTCTCCAGCGACAGCTATGCGGCGGGCTACTACGTGTACCTGTGGGCCGAGGTGCTGGACGCGGACGCCTACGGTGCCTTCGTGGAGGCGGGCGATCCGTTCGATGCGGCGGTGGCGCAGCGCCTCAAGCGCTGCATCTACGCCGCCGGCAACAGCCTGGAGCCGGGACTGGCCTTCCAGTCCTTCCGCGGCCGGCCGCCGAAGATCGAGCCCTTGCTGGCCAAGAAGGGCCTGCTGCAACCCGAGCCGGCCTGAGCCGACTGAGCGACCGTCAGGCCGCCGGGGCCACGCTGGCCCCC
This sequence comes from Ramlibacter tataouinensis, assembly GCF_001580455.1. Lineage (NCBI taxonomy): Bacteria > Pseudomonadati > Pseudomonadota > Betaproteobacteria > Burkholderiales > Comamonadaceae > Ramlibacter > Ramlibacter tataouinensis. The sequence continues at coordinate 2,649,702 of NZ_CP010951.1, read as the reverse complement.
TGAACGCCGTGCCGCGCCAGGGCCTGCTGCACGAAGCCGGCGGCTTTCATGTCTTCCACGAACGCGGCCAGCGCCTGCGCGGCCCCGGGGCCGCGGGCGCGCGGGCAGCCCATGGCCTGCTGGATCACCATGAAGCGCCCCGGCAGCAGGCGCAGGCCGCCGATGCGCCGGGCGTCGGCTTCCAGTTGCTGCTTGACGCCAGCCGCGACCTCCGCGCCCTGCTCCAGGAAATGCGGCACCACGGCCGGTGACGAGGGCGCGCGCACGATGGCGGCGTTCTTCAGTTCGCGGCTGAGGTACAGGTCGTAGGCGCTGCCCTGCCCCACCACCACGCGCGTGCCGCTGCGATCGACCTCCTCGTTGGCCGTGAGCGGCGAATCCTCGCGCACCAGGTAGGCGCCTTCGATCAGCACGTAGGGCGCGGTGAAGACGATGTGCTCGCCGCGCTTGGGGTCCACCGCGAAGAAGCCGATGTCGGCCTGGCCCGCCGAGACCGCATCGACCGACTTGGCCGCAGTGTCGAACACCAGCAGTTCCAGCGGCACGCCCAGGCGCGCCGCGAACGCCGTCGCGAGGTCGATGGACACGCCCTGCGGAGCGCCGGTGGCCGCGTCGCGCCCGGCCAGGATCGGATTGCCCAGGTTGATGGAGGCGCGCAGGCGGCCCGCAGGTGCAAGGCTCTGTATCAGGGATTCGGGTGCGGTCATGAAGTGGTGACAAAGTGAATCGGACAATGTTATCGGCGTCGCGCCCCGGAGATGATGCGCCGGAAACACACCGCCGCCATGACTGCCACCCTGCTCAAGTCCTGCCTCGCCACCGAGGAAACCTTGATGCTGCCTTCGCTGCAGGGATGGGCGCAGCGGCTGAAGGAGGCCCCCGGGCACCTGCACCGCAAGGTGTGGGAGTGGTGCTTCATCTCGCAGGCGCTGGCCGAGCGGGGCATGCTCGAGCCGGGTCGGAAAGGCCTGGGCTTCGCGGTCGGACAGGAGCCGCTCACCGCCGCGTTCGCGAGCTGCGGCGCCGACATCCTGGCCACCGACCTCTTCTCGGAGCAGGCGCAGGCGCGGGGCTGGATCGAAACCGCACAACATGCCGAGGGTTTCGCGGCAATCAACAAGCGGGGCCTGTGCGATGACGGTGCGCTGCGCCAACGGGTCCGTTTCCAATTCGCCGACATGAACGCGATCGACCCGGAATTCGAGGGCCGCTTCGATTTCGTCTGGTCGGCCTGCGCCTTCGAGCACCTGGGCTCGCTGGAGCATGGCGCGCGGTTCGTGCTGAATTCGATGCGCTGCCTCAAGCCCGGCGGCATCGCCGTCCACACCACCGAGTACAACGTATCGTCGAACGGCCCCACCGTCGAAACCGGCGCCACCGTGCTCTATCGCCGCCGCGACATCGAGGACATCGTGCGGCGGCTGCGCCGCGAGGGCCACCAGATCGAAGTGGATTTCCGCCCGGGAAGGACGGCCGCGGACCGGTTCATCGACCTGCCGCCGTACAAGCACGATGTGCACCTGAAGATCCAGATCGCAAGCTTCGTCTCGACCTCGATCGGCCTGATCGTCCGCAAGTCTGCCGGCCGCACCGGACTGGACTGGCTGAAATGGACGGCGGGGCGGCTGTTCCCGATCTCCTGACCGGGCCCGTGCGCGCCGGGGCTTGTCAGTCCAGCGTCTTCTCGCGCGGGCGCAGCACCAGGTCCTCGATGCGGCCGGTGCCCTCGAACTCCTGGGCAAAGCCATCGATGTCCGCGATGGGCACCAGCTTCGAGGCCTTCCTGTTCATGAGCATCACTTCGTAGTCGCGGGACTGGAAGAAGCGCAGGAAGTCCGCGCCCGCCACGTGTGAAATCCGGGAGATCATCTCGCAGCTGAATTCCGCAACCACCACGGGGCGGCAGCGCTCGATGGTTTGCACACCGCCCTGCACCAGCAGGGGCTCCGCGCCTTCGACATCCATCTTCATCAGGTCGACCCGTTCGATGCCGAAATCATCGAGACGGGTCAGCGGAACGATCTTGCAGGACGGGTGCGTCAGGCTTTGCTTGGCGCGCTCCAGGACCCCGCCGTTGGAACCCAGGGCGGAAGTGAAGTAGGTGAAGCCGCGGTGGTCCCCCAGGGCCACCGGCTGCAGGGCGATGATGTCGGCCAGCCCGTTTTCCGTGGCACTCAGCAGCAACAGGCGGCAGTTTTCGGAGTTGGGCTCGAAGCTCCAGACCTTGCCCTGGCTGCCGACCAGCCGCGCCGCCAGCAGGCTGTACAGCCCGATGTTGGCGCCCGCGTCGATCACGTGCATGCCGGGCCGCAGGACGCGGCGGAAGAAATCGATCATGTGGCGCTCGTAGACGCCTGCCGCCAGCGGTGCCGACACCGAGACATCCGCCTTGTCGATTCGAATGCGAACGCCCTCCACCAGGACGGTGCCCAGATCCGGCTCTCCCCAGCGCACCGTCAAGCCGGTCTTCAGCTCCTGCTGGTCGAACGCCGCGATCACGCGCCGGAATCGCTGCTCCTGCGACAGTCCATGCTCCTGGCCGAGGTGGGTCAGCACCTTGAGTTGGGACGCTGTCGGTTCGCGGCCGAACACCACTTTGAACAACGCCGGCCCGGTCAGGGGCGCCGGGGCCGGCGCGCCGGGGTCGATCTTTTCGAACGTCGAACCCGCGCTTCTCGCGCGACGCAACCAGGACCGGAGGTTGGCGCTCATGACGCAAAAGTGTAACTGCGGCTCCCGATGCGAAAATACCGCCCATCATGAGCGCAGTCTGGACCGAGAACGAAGCCACCCCGATCACGCGTGAGCGCAAGATCGAACGCGAGTCGCACAAGCTGGAAAAACGCCTGTGCCGCCTGGTGGGCCAGGCCATCGTCGACTACAACATGATCGGCGAGGGCGACAAGGTGATGGTGTGCCTGTCCGGCGGCAAGGACAGCTACGCCCTGCTGGACGTCCTGCTCAAGCTCAGGCAACGCGCGCCGGTCAACTTCGAGATCGTGGCCGTCAACCTCGATCAGAAGCAGCCCGGCTTTCCCGAGCATGTGCTGCCCGAGTACCTCACGCGCGTCGGCGTGCCCTTCCACATCGAGAACCAGGACACCTACTCGATCGTCAAGGACAAGATCCCCGAGGGCAAGACCATGTGCAGCCTGTGCTCGCGGCTGCGGCGCGGCATCCTCTACCGCGTGGCGGACGAGTTGGGGGCCACCCGCATCGCGCTCGGGCACCACCGCGACGACATCCTGCAAACCTTCTTCCTGAACATGTTCTTCGGCGGCAAGCTCAAAGGCATGCCGCCCAAGCTCGTCAGTGACGACGGCCGCCACATGGTCATCCGTCCGCTCGCCTACGTGCCCGAAAAGGACCTGGTTCGCTGGGCGGAACACCGGCAGTTCCCCATCATCCCGTGCACCTTGTGCGGCAGCCAGGAGAACCTGCAGCGCAAGCAGGTGGGCGAGATGCTGCGCGAATGGGACCGCCGGCATCCCGGCCGCATCGACAACATGTTCAGTGCCTTGCAGAACATCGTGCCCTCACATCTGGCCGACGGAACGCAGTACGATTTCAAGGGTCTCAACATCACTGGCGTGGCGAGCGACGACGGCGACAAGGCATTCGACGAGGAAGAGTTCTCCCAGTCCTTCACCTTGCCGGCGCTGCAAGTCATCAAGATCTGAAGCCAGGGCCCGCGGGCCCGGAGGGCTTCACGGCGGAGGTGCTTATGAAGTCGTCCTTGAATAGATGGTGGGCTTGGCTCCTGGCGGCGAGCGTCCTCGCGCTCGCCGGCTGCGCGAGCACCTACACGCTGGACAACACGGTGCAGTCGTTCAGCCAGCTCGCCGAGGCGCCGGCACCCTCCACCTATCGCTTCGAGCGCCTGCCCTCGCAGCAGCACATCGACCACGCGGCGCTCGAGGCGCTGGCCGATCCCGCCCTGTACCAGGCCGGCTTCCGGCGCGACGACAACAACCCGCGCTACAGCGTGCAGGTCAGCGCCAGCGTCGTTCGCGTGCTCTCGCCCTGGGCCGATCCCTGGTGGAACGGCTGGGGATGGGGCTATGGCTACGGCCGGCACTACGCCTTCTACGGCATGTGGTCCGGCATGGACTACCCGTGGTACCACCGCGAGGTCAACGTCATCATCCGTGACCTGAGTTCCAACCGCGTCGTCTACGAAACCCGGGCCATCAACGATGGCCCCTGGCGCGACCAGACCTATGTGCTGCCTGCGATGTTCCAGGCGGCGATGCAAGGCTTCCCGGTGCCGCCGCCCGGACCGCGGGTGGTGAACATCCAGCTCGCCGGATAGATCGCAGTTTGGAGGACCGCGAGAAGCAACGCGCAGCGCGGTCACGCTGCCTGAACAACTTCAAAATCGCGAGGCGATTTTGAAGTTAATAGAATGGGGGCGTGGAAGCCACCCGCATCATCGCCGTGCGACATGGCGAGACTTCCTGGAACGTGGACTCGCGAATCCAGGGCCAGCTCGATGTCTCATTGAACGACACCGGCCTCTGGCAGGCGCGCCGCGTGGGCGAGGCCCTGGTGGGCGAGCCGATCAGCGCCGTCTACACCAGCGACCTGGGGCGGGCGCGGCAGACCGCGGCGTCGATCTCCGAGCTGACCGGCGTGCCGCTGGTGCCGGACGAAGGGCTGCGCGAGCGCAGCTTCGGCGTCTTCGAAGGCATGACCTTCGACGAGATCCACGAGCAATGGCCCGATCACGCGCAGAGCTGGCGCCGGCGCGTGCCCGAATGGCAGCCCCCTCAAGGCGGCGAATCGCTGCTGCAGCTGCGCGAGCGCGTGACCCGCACGGTCACCGAACTGGCAGCGCGCCATCCGGGCGAGCTGATCGTCGTGGTGGCGCACGGGGGCGTGCTGGACGCGCTCTATCGCCTGGCCACCCGCCAGGAGGTGAACGCGCCGCGCACCTGGGAGCTTCCCAACGGCGCCATCAACCGTCTGCTCTGGACGCCCCAGGGTTTCACGCTGGTCGGCTGGTCCGACACCCAACATTTGAATGAAGCTGCCGACGAAAACACCCTTTGAGCAGCTGCAGGACCTGGTCGGCCGCAGCGTCACCGACATCGACACCCCCGCCCTGGTGGTGGACCTGGACGCCATGAAGCGCAACATCACGCGCATGGCGGAGTTCGCGCGCAAGCACGGTGTGCGCTGGCGGCCGCACGCCAAGATGCACAAGAGTGCCGAACTGGCCCGGCTGCAGGTCGCAGCCGGCGCGGTGGGCGTGTGCGTCCAGAAAACGGCCGAGGCCGAGGCCATGGCGGCCGGCGGCGTCAACGACATCTACATCAGCAACGAAGTCATCGCGCCGCACAAGCTCGCGCGCGTGGCGGCGCTGGCGAACCTGCTGGCCGACCGGGGCGGGCAGCTCGCCATCGCGGTGGACAGCGTAGAGGGCATCCGGCGCCTGAGCCAGGCCATGGAGGAATCCGGCAAGCTGCGCGCGGTGGTCGACGTCTTCGTGGAGATCGATGTCGGCCAGGGCCGCTGCGGCGTGCCGCCCGGCCCACACGCGCTCGCGCTGGCCCACGAGATCCGCCGGCATACCGGGCTGCACTTTGCGGGCCTGCAGGCCTACCACGGCAAGGCCCAGCACCTGCGTGGCGCCCGCGAGCGGCGCGATGCGATCTCGATGGTGGTGGAGGACGCGGTCTACACCCGCAAGCTGATCGAGGCCGAGGGCATTCCGGTGGGTCTCATCACGGGCGCCGGCACCGGCAGCATGGTGTGCGAGGCCGCCAGCGGCGTCTTCGGCGAGCTGCAGGCCGGCTCCTTCCTGTTCATGGACGCCGACTACGCGGCGAACGAGCGCGACGCCGCGCAGCCGCAGTTCGAGCATGCGCTGTTCGTCAAGACCCAGGTGATCAGCGCCCAGGCCGGGCATGCGGTGTGCGACGCCGGCCACAAGAGCCACGCGATCGACTCCGGCCTGCCCCGGGTGCTGGCGCTGGACGCCGAGACCGAGCTGGAATACTTCAATGGCGGCGACGAGCACGGCATCCTGCGCCCGGCCGGCACGAGCACCCGCGTGCCGGAGATCGGCCGCATGCTGTGGCTGATCCCCGGCCATTGCGATCCGACGGTGAACCTGCACGAGTCCATGGTCGGCGTCACCGGCGGCCTCCTCTCCGGGACGGTGGATCGCGTCATCAGGGTTGACGCCAGAGGCGCGCTCAGCTGACGGGCTCGAAAATCGGGTCCATGAGCCGAACGGCCGCGCCGAAGGCTCATAGCACCGCAGCCCGCAGCCCGTAGGGCGGAGGAGATCCATTGAGCCCGTCGCAAGTCATCGTCCTGGCCACGCCCGTTTTCCTGGGCCTGATCGCCATCGAATTCGCCATCGGCCGGGCGCGCGGGCGCGACACCTACCGGCTCAACGACGCCATCAACAGCATCAGCCTGGGCATGCTGAGCCAGGTGAGCGCAGTGCTCACCCGGCTGTTCCGCGTGGGCATCTACACCGCGGTGTATGGCGCGGTGGCGTTGTGGCACAACGATGCGTTCTGGACCTCGGCGTTCGGCTGGCTGCTGGCGCTGGTGTTCTACGACCTGTGCTACTACTGGCTGCACCGCGCCGGCCACGAGAGCGCGATCTTCTGGGCGGCGCACGTGGTGCATCACCAGAGCCAGGACTACAACCTGTCGACCGCCCTGCGCCAGACCAGCTCGGGCGCACTGCTCGGCTGGATCTTCTACCTGCCGATGGCGCTGGCCGGCGTGCCGCCGCTGGTGTTCGGCGTGGTGGCGCTGATCGACCTGCTGTACCAGTTCTGGGTGCATACCGAGCACGTGCCCAAGCTCGGATGGTTCGACCGCTGGTTCTGCTCGCCCTCGAACCACCGGGTGCACCATGCGGTCAACGAGCGCTACCTCGACCGCAACTACGGCGGCATCCTCATTGTCTGGGACCGCCTGTTCGGCAGCTTCGTGGAAGAAGACGAGAAGTGCGTGTACGGCACGCGCGCGCCGCTGGACAGCTGGGACCCGCTGTGGTCGAACGCCGAGGTCTATTGGGCGCTGGCCAAGGACTGCTGGCATGCGCGCAGCTGGGCCGACAAGCTGCGCGTCTGGTTCAAGCCGCCGGGCTGGCGCCCGGCCGACGTCGCCGCGCGCTTTCCCAAGCCGGACTTCGACATCGCGCGCATGCAGCGCTTCCACCCGCCGATGACGCCCCGCCTGGCCGGCTTCGCCTTCGCCCAGTTCCTGCTGCTGCTGGCCGGGTCGGTACTGTTCCTGTGGAACGCCGACCGCCTGCCGCTGGCGCAGTCGGCGGCCTGGCTGGCGGCGCTGGCCGCCGGCCTGTGGAGCCTGGGCGCGGTGATGCAGGGCCGCATCGGCATGCTCGAAGTGCTGCTGGTCGAAGCGGCCGCCCTGTCGACGGCCACCGCCGCGACCGGCATGACGGCGGCCTTCCAGGTATTCAAGCCGCTGGCGATGGTGCTGGCGATCGCCTTCGTGCTCCAGCGCGGCCGGTTCTCATGGCTGCTGGTGGCGGCCCTGGTGTTCTCGCTGGGCGGCGACGTGCTGCTGATGCTGCCGGGCCAGTTCATCCCCGGGCTGGTGAGCTTCCTGGCCGCGCATCTGTGCTACATCGCCCTGCTCCGGCGCGACGCGCCCTGGTTCGCCAGCCGCCCGGCGCTGCTCGCGGCGCTGGGCGCCGCCGCGCTCATGTATGCCGTGCTGTTCGCGCACCTGGGGCCGGTGCTGAAGGTGGCCGTGGCCGCCTACGCGCTGGTGATCGCCCTGATGGCGGCGCAGGCGATCGGGCGCGCCGCCGTGATCCGCGACAAGGCCTCGATCGGCGTGGCGGCGGGCGCGGTGTTCTTCATGCTCAGCGACTCGATCCTGGCGATCAACAAGTTCGCCCTGCCGCTGCCGATGGCGCAGTTCGCGATCCTGGCCACCTACTACGTCGCGCAGATCCTCATCGTGCACAACGTGCGCAGGGAGCCTGCCGACTTCAGCGCGGCTTCTTCGCCGCAGCCTGGCGCTCCTGCATCCGCCGCGCCATGAGCTGAATCTGCTGCTCCAGGCGCTGGATCCGCGCCTGCGTATCCGGCTCGCCTTGGCCGCGCTGGATGCGCAGCTGCAGTTCCGACAGCTCGATCATGCTTGCCGTGAACTGCGCGAGGTCGGCGATCATGTCGGCGCGGGGGTCGCCCTGGGCCCGCGGTATCGCGGCCAGCTCCGCGTGGGCGGCGCGCAAGGCCGGCAGGTGATGCCGCTCCACCTTGTCGGCGAACTGCTGCACGCTCATGCGGCCGGCCTCGCCCGCCCGGGCGTCCTGCTGGAGCGCTGCCGCCGCGGACTGGATCTTGGGGATGACGCGCTGCAGCCGCTCGCCGGCAGCGAACAGCGTGCCGTGATCGACGCGCGCCGCCGGTGCCGCCAGCACCACGCCGGCCACGGCCACCGCCACGCCCGCCGCAGCGGCAGCCGCGCGCATCCGGCGCGCGCCGGCCGCGGGCCGCGTCAGCAGGCTCGCCAGCAGCCAGGCCATGCAGGCGCCCGCAAGCAGGCCGCCCATGTGCGCGGCGTTGTCGATGCCCTGCTTCGAAAACCCATTGACCAGGGCGTAGGCCAGGAACAGACCTTCGCTGGTCATGATGTTTCGGTTCAGCGCCTTCGGCAGCTGTTCGCGGTGCCGCTGCGCCGCCACGATCAGCGCGCCCAGCACGCCGAAGACCGCGCCCGAGGCGCCCACCGAGACCGCCGTCTGCGCGCCGAAATGCAGGCTGGCCGCGGAGCCGGCCAGCGCGCTGGCGAAGTAAATCAGCAGGAACTGCCCGTTGCCATAGAGGCGGTTGAGCAACTTGCCCGCCCCCCACAAGCCCAGCATGTTCATTGCCAGGTGGATGGCGCCTCCGTGCAGGAAGGTGGCGGTGAGCAGGCGCCGGTACTCGTGCTCGCGGGTGACGGCCCAGGCCGAGTTGGCGCCCCAGCGGAACAGGTCGGCGGAGGACGGCTGCATGAGGGACAGCCCCGTCAGCACGTTGCCCAGCCACACGCCCACATTGAGCGCCACCATCGCGTACAGCGCCCAGGGCATGGGCGTCAGCCGCGCCAGCTCCTGCGCGAAGGCGGCCTCGTACTTCGCTTCCTTCTCGCGGGCCTCGGCCGCGGCAGCCGCGTGCTCTGCGCGCGCGACGAAGCCCTGGTTCAACGCGGCAATGGCCTCGGCGGCCTGCGCGGGTCGCAATGCGCCCAGCGCGATGCGGCGCTCGGGCTTGCGCCCGCTCAGCCATCGGCGCGTCTTCTGTAGGGACTCGGTCGCATCCGCTGCCAGCGTGAGCACCACGATCGCGTTGCGCTGCACGGTTTCCACGCTGACATCCCGGATGTCGCGCCAGGGGATGGTGCGGCCATTGAGCATGTAGCTGCTGACGCCGCGCGGACCGATGCGCAGAACCCAGTCGTTCCGGAACAGCGGCCGGCCGATCCCCCAGGTGCCCCAGGCGAACAGCGCGGCGGTGCCCCACAGGATGGGGGCCAGCCCGCCCGGCGCGGACGCGGCCAGCAGCGCGGTGCCGCTGGTGATCGCCAGCATGACGCCGGTGACCAGCCCCACCGAACTGCGCCACCGCGCCTTGTACTGCCAGATTCCCTCTTGTTGCCCTGCCTGCGCCGTGCGCGCAGCCTCGCCGCTCGACCTATGCGTCAAACAATCCCCCTGCTTCCTTGGGCGGTACCACGCCGAGGTGCCGGTACGCCGCCGTGGTGGCCACCCGCCCGCGCGGCGTGCGCTGCAGGTAGCCTTGCTGTATCAGGTAGGGCTCGATCACGTCCTCGATGGTGTCGCGTTCTTCGCCGATGGAGGCGGCAATGTTGTCCAGCCCCACCGGGCCGCCGTCGAAGCGGTGGATCACCGCCTCCAGCAGCTTGCGGTCCATGACGTCGAATCCCTGCGGATCGACGTCGAGCATGGCCAGCGCCTTGTGCGCGATGTCCTGCGTGATGTGGCCCGAGCCCTTGACGTCGGCGTAGTCGCGCACCCGGCGCAGCAGGCGGTTGGAGATGCGCGGCGTGCCGCGCGAGCGCCGGGCGATCTCCACGCAGCCGTCTTCGTCGATCGGCGCCTGCAGCAGCCCGGCGCTGCGCCGGACGATACGCGCCAGTTCATCGGCCGTGTAGAACTCCAGCCGCGCCACGATGCCGAAGCGGTCGCGCAGCGGGTTGGTCAGCATGCCGGCGCGGGTGGTCGCGCCCACCAGCGTGAAGGGCTGCAGGTCCAGCTTGATCGAGCGCGCGGCCGGCCCCTCGCCGATCATGATGTCGATCTGGTAGTCCTCCAGCGCCGGGTACAGGATCTCCTCGACCACCGGCGACAGGCGGTGGATCTCGTCGATGAAGAGCACGTCGTTCTTCTCGAGGTTGGTCAGCAGCGCCGCCAGGTCCTTGGGCTTTTCCAGCACCGGGCCGGAGGTCTGGCGCAGGTTCACGCCCAGCTCGTGGGCGATGATGTGCGACAGCGTGGTCTTGCCCAGGCCCGGCGGACCGAACAGCAGCACGTGGTCCAGCGCTTCGCCGCGCTTCTTCGCCGCGCCGATGAAGATCTCCAACTGCTCGCGGGTCTTGGCCTGGCCCACGTACTCCTGCAGCAGCTTGGGGCGCAGGGCGCGTTCGATGGCCTCCTCGTTCGGCGAGGCGGCGGCGGCCGACACCACGCGCTTGGGCGGCGGCGGAGCGAAATCGTCGGTCTGGATGCTCATTGGCTTGGTTGGTCCTGTCACTAGTTCAACCATTGCGCGATCGGCTGCCGGGCCCAGGCCTGCACGTCCGCGCCGAAGAAGGCTTGCGGCTGCGACGGTGCCAGCTTGAGCGCCAGCTCGCGCTGTTCGATGGCGCGATAGGCCTGCGGCACCCAGTCGCTGAGGGACTGCGCCGCCAGCCCAGGCTGGCCGAGCAACTCCTCGATGAAGAAGGTGTTGCGGCTGTGGAACTGGCAACCGAAGGACGGGCGGTCGTCAGCGGCCGCCGTCAGCACGATGCGCGAGGGCCCGCGCAGCGTGGGCAGGAACGAGCCCGAATAGCAGGCCGACACCATCAGCAGGGTGGGCTGGCCACGCAGCGGGGCCAGCCACTCGCGCAGCTCGGCCGGGCCGACGACACCCAGCCGGGTGTTGGCCGCGTAGACCTCCAGCAGATTGACGTGGCCATGGGTGGTCAGCAGCACCACCACCTTGTCCTGCGGACGCGCCTGCGCCCCGATGGCCTGCAGCACGGCGGCGACGTTCTCGCGCGTGGCAAAGGGCAGATCGGCCTCCTGGCCGAACGCCGGGTTGGACAGCTTGAAGACCACCGCCTGCGGGTCGATGCCGCGCATGACCTTCTCGGCTAGCAGCACGTCGCCGCGGAAGGCATTGGACTCAGAATGCATCGCGAAACCGGCGAAGATGACGCGCGGCGGCTGCCCCGGCGCCAGCCGCGCGCCCGCCTCGCGAATCTGCGTCTCGAGCAGGGCGTCGCTGCGCTGCTTCGGTTCCTTGGCGTAGGGTGAAACGGCGCAGCCGCACAGCAGCAACACCAGCCACAGGCCCAGGAGCCGGGTTGACCAGTGCCGCATGGCTTTCACTATCTGGACAGCGCCTTCAGCGCCAGCTTGATGCCTTCGCTCACGCCCACATCCGGCGGCAGCGACTTCAGCGTCGCGGCGGCCTCCTTGTCGCTGTAGCCGAGCGCCACCAGCGCTTGCAGGATGTCGGTCTGCGCGTCACTGGCCGCCGCGGCCGAGGCCGTTCCCAGATCGGGGCCGAGCTTGCCTTTGAGTTCCAGCAGCAGGCGCTCGGCCGTCTTCTTGCCGATGCCAGGCACCTTGACCAGGCGTCCCGCGTCCTGCGCACTCACCGCCTGCGCGATGTCGCTCACGCTCATGCCCGAAAGCACGGCCAGCGCGGTGCGCGGGCCCACGCCCGAGATCCGGATCAGCTGGCGGAAGGCCTCGCGTTCGCCGCTGGAAGCGAAGCCGTAAAGCACCTGGGCGTCCTCGCGCACCACGAAGTGCGTGAGCAGGCTCACCTTCTCCCCCAGCCCAGGCAGGTTGTAGAAGGTGCTCATCGGCACGTCCACCTCGTAGCCGACGCCGTTGCAGTCCACCAGCACCTGCGGCGGGTTCTTGTCCCCCAGCGTTCCAGTCAGTTTGCCTATCATGAGGGGTTTTTGGCCGCTTCAGGCCTTCATCTCGTTCACGGGATTATCACCGCTTGATCCTCACTCACACCTTCTCGCCGGCGAGCAACACCCGCCTGGCCAACCTGTGCGGCCCCACCGACGAACACCTGCGCACGGTGGAGACCGCATTCCAGGTCCGCATCCAGCGCCGGCACGACCAGTTCCGCATCGAAGGCCCCAAGGCCAAGGCGCAGCGCGCGCTGGAGGTGCTGGAGGCCATGTACGAAATGGCCGGCCGGCCGATCGCGGCCGACAAGGTGCAGCTGATGGTGGCCAGCGAGTACCCGATGGACGAGGACGCCGAGGGCGCGCAGTTGCTGCACACGCGCCGCTCCGACCTGAAGGCGCGCACCCCCAACCAGAGCGTGTACCTGGACAACATCGCCAACCACGACATCACCTTCGGCATCGGGCCGGCGGGCACCGGCAAGACCTACCTGGCGGTCGCCTGCGCGGTGGACGCGCTGGAGCGCAGCGCGGTGCAGCGCATCGTGCTGACGCGCCCCGCGGTGGAAGCCGGCGAGAAGCTCGGCTTCCTGCCCGGCGACCTGGTGCAGAAGGTCGACCCCTACCTGCGGCCGCTGTACGACGCCTTGTACGACCTGATGGGGTTCGACCGGGTGACCAAGGCCTTCGAGCGCAACGCGCTGGAGATCGCACCGCTGGCCTTCATGCGCGGGCGCACCCTGAACAACGCCTTCGTCATCCTCGACGAGGCGCAGAACACCACGCCCGAGCAGATGAAGATGTTCCTCACGCGGATCGGCTTCGGCAGCCGCTGCGTGGTCAATGGCGACATCAGCCAGATCGACCTGCCCAAGGGCCAGCTGTCCGGGCTGGTGGATGCCGAACGCATCCTGCGGCGGGTCAAGGGCATCGCGCACACGCGCTTCACCAGCGCCGACGTGGTGCGGCATCCGCTGGTGGCGCGCATCGTGGACGCCTACGACGCCGCGCGGAAAGAGAAGGCCTGAGCGCGATGCACCTGAAGCTGGATCTGGTCCTGCAATTCGGCCGATTCCCGAACGTTGCCGCCCATCGCGCGGTGTTGCGCAAGCCGCGCGTGTCCGGCTGGATCGAGCCGGCCCTCAAGCACCCGGCCGAGATCGCGGTCCGCGTGGTGGGGGAGGACGAGGCCCAGGCACTCAACCTGCAGTACCGCGGCCGCGATTACCCCACCAATGTCCTGACCTTCGACTACGCACGCGAACCCTGGGTGTCGGCCGATCTGGTGTTGTGCGGCCCGGTGGTCGAGCGCGAAGCCCGGGAGCAGGGCAAGACGCTGGAGGCCCACTACGCCCACCTGCTGGTGCACGGCACGCTGCACGCGCAGGGCTACGACCACGAGACCGGCGAGCGCGACGCCCTGGAAATGGAAGCGCTGGAGATCCTGCTGCTGGCGTCGCTGGGCTACGCCAATCCCTACTGAATGCCGGCGGTACCATTCGGCGCCACGAGCCGAGAGATTTCGACATGAACCCATCTGCCGCCGAAGCACTCCGTGAGGACAGGGAACAGGCGACGCGCCTGGACGACGTGCGGATCCGGCAGGTGAGCCCGCTCATCTCGCCGGCCCTGCTGCAGTACGACCTGCCCGCGGATGAACCGGTCCAGGCTTTCGTCGAGAAGAGCCGCGCCGCCGTGGCCCGCATCGTGCACGGCGAGGATCACCGGCTGCTGGTCGTCGTGGGGCCGTGTTCGATCCACAACGCGCAGCAGGCCCTCGAGTACGCGCAGCGGCTGCACGGGCTCGCCGGCGAGCTGGCGGACGACCTGCTGCTGGTCATGCGCGTGTACTTCGAAAAACCGCGCACCACCGTCGGCTGGAAGGGGTTCATCAACGACCCGCGCCTGGACGGCAGCTTCCACATCAACGAGGGGCTGCGCCACGCGCGCGAACTGCTGCTGGCGATCGCCCAGATGGGGCTGCCGGCCGGCACCGAGTTCCTCGACCTGCTCAGCCCCCAGTACATCGCCGACCTCATCAGCTGGGGAGCGATCGGCGCGCGCACCACCGAAAGCCCCAGCCATCGCCAGCTGGCCTCGGGCCTGTCCTGCGCGATCGGCTTCAAGAACGGCACCGACGGCAGCGTGCAGATGGCCGCCGATGCCCTGGTCGCCTGCCGCGCCCCGCACGCCTTCATGGGCATGACCAAGATGGGCCAGGCGGCGGTGTTCGAGACCGGCGGCAACGAGGACTGCCACATCATCCTGCGCGGCGGCTCGCGCGGGCCCAACTACCATGCCGAGGACGTCGCGCAGGCGCGCGCCCGGCTGCACAAGGCGGGCGTGTGCGAACGCGTGATGGTGGACTGCTCGCACGCCAACTCGGCCAAGGACTACACGCGGCAGATCAGCGTGGCCCAGGAGCTGGCCGGACGCATCGCCCAGGGCGAGGAAGGCATCCTGGGCCTGATGATCGAAAGCCACCTGGAGCCAGGCCGGCAGGAGCTGAAAGCCGGGCAGCCGCTGAAGTGGGGCGTGTCGATCACCGACGGCTGCATCGGCTGGGCGCAGACCGAAACCGTGCTGCGCGAGCTGGCAGCGGCGGTGCGGGCCCGCGGCGCGGCCCGGCGACCCTAGGCGACGACCCGCAGCGGGATGGTCACCGGCCCGTCGTTGACCAGGTGCACCTTCATGTCGGCGGCGAACTCGCCGGTCTGCACCAGCGGGTGGGCGGCGCGCGCACGCGCCACGAAATAGTCGTAGAGACGCTGGCCTTCTTCCGGCGGCGCGGCGTTGGTGAAGCTGGGGCGGTTGCCGCCGCTGGTGTCGGCCGCCAGCGTGAACTGGCTCACCAGCAGCAGCCCGCCGCCGGTGTCCTGCACGCTGCGGTTCATCTTGCCGGCCTCGTCGCTGAAGATGCGTAGCTTCAGGATCTTGGCCAGCAGCTTGTCGGCCTGGGCCTCGGCATCGCCGCGCTCGGCGCACACCAGCACCAGCAGGCCGGCGCCGATCTCGCCGACCGTGGCACCACCGACCACCACCCGCGCCTGGCTGACGCGCTGCACGACGGACAACATCAGATCAAGTCCTTCTCGTCATCGAAATGCGCCTCGACGTCGCTGGGCAACAGCTGGATGGTGGCGCGCAGGCCCGGCACCGCGCTCATGAGCGCCTGTTCGACCGAACCGCGCAGGGCCGCCGCCCGCCCCAGCGTCCAGCTCGCCGGCATGTGCATGTGCAGGTCGACGAAGCGGCGCTGGCCCGACTTGCGGCTGGAGATGTGGTCGAAGCGGATGGTGGGGTGGCGAAAGCCGTCCAGCGTCTTCTGCACCTCCTCCATCACCTCGGGTTCCAGGGCTTCGTCCATC
Organism: Ramlibacter tataouinensis; assembly: GCF_001580455.1. Taxonomy (NCBI): domain Bacteria; kingdom Pseudomonadati; phylum Pseudomonadota; class Betaproteobacteria; order Burkholderiales; family Comamonadaceae; genus Ramlibacter; species Ramlibacter tataouinensis. Next base: position 2,634,193 of record NZ_CP010951.1, on the reverse strand, counting down.
AGGCCCTGGGACGACTTCCACATCAGCGACGCGCCCTCGCGCAGGATGTTGAGCGCGACCCCGATCGCCACGGCCGGGTCCAGCCACTGCCAGCCGGTGAGCGCCACCAGGCCGACGCCCAGCACCACGCCGGCCGAGGTCCAGACGTCGGTGATCAGGTGGCGCGCATCCGCTTCGAGTGCGACGGAGCGGTGCGCGCGGGACGATTGCAGCATCGCCCAGGCCAGGGCGCCGTTCAGCGCCGAACTGAGGACCGAGAGCGCCAGGCCCCACCCGAGCTGGTCGAGCGGCTGCGGGGCGAGCAGGCGCTGGGTCGCCGCCCACAGGATGCCGGCGGCGGCGACGAAGATCGCGAGCCCCTCGAAGCCGGAGGAGAAGTATTCGGCCTTGTGGTGGCCGTAGGGGTGGTCCTCGTCCGCCGGCCGGCGCGCGATGGTCACCATCAGCAGGGCGAAAGCCGCGCCGGCGAGGTTGACCAGTGACTCCATCGCGTCCGACAGCAGGCCGACCGAGCCGGTGATCCACCAGGCCGCGGACTTCAGGGCGATGGTGAGTACCGCCACGGCGATCGACGCCCGAAGCAGCAACGATGGCGACAGCGACGCGGCCCATGACCTCATCCGCAGATTGTGCGCGATGCGGCCGCCTCACCCCTCCAGGCCAGTGACCCGGCCCCTCTTGGGCCGCTAGGCGAGCGTCACCCGGGCGAACTTGCGCTTGCCGACCTGCACGACATAGCTGCCGGCGGCCAGCTTGAGGCCCTTGTCGCTCACCACGCTGGAATCCACCCGCACCCCGCCACCCTCGATCAGGCGGTTGGCCTCGCTGGTGGAGGGCGCGAGGTTGGCCTGCTTGAGCAGCTGCGCGATGCCCAACGGCGCGCCGTCCAGCCGCACTTCCGGGATCTCGTCGGGCACGCCGCCCTTGCTGCGGTTGGCGAAGTCCTGCTCCGCCGCGTCGGCCGCCGGTGCGCCATGGAAGCGCGCGGTGATCTCCCGGGCCAGCAGCACCTTGGCCTCCTTGGGGTTGCGGCCGCCTTCGACCTCGCGCCGCAGCGCTCCGATGTCGGCCTCGCTGCGGAAGCTCAGCAGCAGGTACCAGCGCCACATCAGCTCGTCCGAGATCGACAGCACCTTGGCGAACATGGTGTTGGCGTCCTCGGAGATGCCGATGTAGTTGTTCTTGCTCTTGGACATCTTCTCGACGCCGTCCAGGCCCTCGAGCAGCGGCATGGTCAGGATGCACTGCGGCTCCTGGCCGTATTCCTGCTGCAGGTGCCGGCCCATGAGCAGGTTGAACTTCTGGTCGGTGCCGCCAAGCTCGAGGTCGCTTTTCAGCGCCACCGAGTCGTAGCCCTGCATCAGCGGGTACAGGAACTCATGCACGCTGATCGAGTTGCCGGCCTTGAAGCGGTCATGGAAGTCGTTACGCTCCATCATCCGCGCCACGGTGTACTTGGCGGCCAGCTGGATCATGCCGCGCGCGCCCAGCGGGTCGCTCCACTCGCTGTTGTAGCGAATCTCGGTGCGCTCCGGGTCCAGCACCAGGCTGGCCTGCCGGTAGTAGGTCTCGGCATTGGCCTTGATCTGCTCGGCGGTGAGCGGCGGGCGGGTGGTGTTGCGCCCCGACGGGTCGCCGATCATCGAGGTGAAGTCGCCGATGAGGAAGATGACGGTGTGCCCCAGGTCCTGCAACTGGCGCATCTTGTTCAGCACCACCGTGTGGCCGAGGTGGATGTCCGGCGCCGTCGGATCCAGGCCCAGCTTGATGCGAAGCGGCACCCCGGTGGCCTCGGATTTCACGAGTTTCTTCAGCCAGTCGTCCTGGGGAATGAGCTCGTCGACGCCGCGCAAGGTCACGGCGAGCGCTTCCCGGGCGCGATCCGTCGCCGGCGTATGTGTAACAGATGCTTGATTCATAAGGAGTTTTGGGGCACGGCTCAGCCGCTACTCGGTATACTGCGCTCGCCCGTTGGACGATCCCGATTCTAGATGCGGCATTTTTTCTGCCCCGGCAACCGTCTTGGTTCGCGCCTGCGCGCGGCCTAGGACTGGGCCGAGGCAGCACATACCGAGGATTGAATTGAAGACCGGACTGACCGCCGCCGCTGAAAAGTTGCTTCAACGCACGGCGCACACATTCCAGCACCACCCCCGGCAAGTCACCGCATTGCTCGCCACCTTGATGTTCGGTGCGGGCGGCGCCGCCTTCGCGGTCGCTTCTCTCGATCCCGGCGCCGACAGCGTGATCGTGCGCCAGGTGCTCGAGGACGTCGTGCCGCTGCCGCTGGAAGCGCAGTTGCAGCAGCTGGATCTGCACGACCTGAACCTGTTCCGCTCGGAACTGACCCGCGAGCGCGATACGGCCGAGGCACTGCTGGCCCGTCTCGGGGTCAATGACCCGGCGGCGGCCGCCTTCCTGCGCAAGGACCCGGTGTTCCGCGCGCAGTTGCTCGGACGCGCCGGCCGCACCGTCACGGTGGAAGCCGGCGTCCAGCAGGAGCTGCAAAAACTCACCGCGCGCTGGGCGCCGAATGACGACGGCACCTTCAAGCGTTTGGTGATCAAGCGCAGCGCCGACAGTTTCAGCTCCCAGGTGGAAACGGCGCCCCTGACGGCATCCACCCGCCTGGGCAGCGGCACCGTGCGCAGCTCGCTGTTCGCCGCCGCGGATGAGGCACGCATGCCCGACGGGGTGGTCAACCAGATGGTCGACATCTTCTCGGGCGACATCAATTTCCGCCGCGACCTGCGCGTGGGCGACTATTTCAATGTCGTCTACGAGGCGCTCGAGGCCGACGGCGAACCCATGCGCACCGGCCGCATCCTGTCGGCCGAATTCGTGAACGCCGGCAAGCCGTACAACGCGGTCTGGTTCCAGGCCCCCGGCCGCAAGGGCGCCTACTACACGCCCGAGGGCAATAGCCTGGAAAGCTCCTACCTGTCCTCGCCGGTGGAGTTCTCGCGCGTGTCCAGCGGCTTCGCGATGCGCATGCACCCGATCCAGCGGCAGTGGAAGCAGCACCTGGGCGTGGATCTGGCGGCCGTGACCGGCACACCGGTGCGCACCGTCGGCGACGGCACGATCGAATTCGCCGGCGTGCAGAACGGCTTCGGCAAGGTCGTCATCGTCAAGCACAACAACGCCGACCGTACCCTCTACGCGCACCTGAGCAAGATCGGCGTGCATGCCGGCCAGTCGGTGTCGCAGGGCCAGAACATCGGCGCGGTCGGATCGACGGGCTGGGCCACCGGCCCGCACCTGCATTTCGAGTTCCTGGTCAATGGCGTGAACCGCGACCCGATGGCCATGGCCAAGCGCAGCGCGCCGCCGCTGACCGCCACGGCGCGCGCCGATTTCGATCGCCTGGCGCGGGCGATGCGCGTGCAACTCGCCGCCGCCGGCCAGTCCAGCGTGATGGCCAGCGCGGAGTGATCGCGCCGGATCGCGCGGCCAGGCGCCGCTGAACCCCGCGGGGATTTTTTCGGCGTTGCCTTAACATCGCCGCATGCCCGATCTCTTCATCGGCCTGATGTCCGGCACCTCGCTCGATGGAGTCGATGGCGTGCTGGTCGACTTCTCGCCGGATGCGCCGTTGGTGATCGAACACGCGAGCGCACCCTTCCCCCCCGACCTGCGCGCCGAGCTCCTGGCCCTGAACACACCGGGCGAGAACGAGCTGCACCGTGCCGCGTTGGCCGGTAACGGTCTGATGCGGGTGTATGCGGATGTCGTGGCCACGCTGTTGCGCAGCGCGCGCGTCGCGCCGGGCACGGTCACCGCGATCGGCGCGCACGGGCAGACCGTGCGGCACCGGCCGCAGGAGTTCGACGGTACCGGCTACACCCTGCAGTTGTGCCAGCCGGCGCTGCTCGCCGAACTCAGCGGAATCGATGTCGTCGCGGACTTCCGCTCCCGCGATGTCGCCGCCGGCGGCCAAGGCGCGCCGCTCGCGCCCTTCTTCCACCAGGGACGGTTCGGGCGGCGCGGCGAAACCGTGGGCGTCCTCAACATCGGCGGCATTTCCAACCTCACCCTGCTGCGCGCCGATGGCTCCATGCTCGGATTCGACTGCGGCCCCGGCAACAGCCTGATGGACGCCTGGTGCTCGCTGCACACGGGGCAGCCGTATGACGACCAGGGGGCTTGGGCGGCGTCGGGCCGACCGGTGCCGGCGCTGCTGGAGGCCCTGCGTGCCGAGCCCTACTTCGCCAAGGCGCCGCCCAAGAGCACGGGACGCGACCTGTTCAACAAGGAGTGGCTGCGCTACAAGCTGCTGCCCTTCGGCAGCCTGGCACCCGAGGACGTCCAGGCCACGCTGGCCGAACTCACGGCAGCGGCCTGCGCGGCCGACGTGTTGCGGCTCCAGCCCGGCCTGCGACGGCTGATCGTCTGCGGCGGCGGCGCGCTCAACACCCACCTGATGCGCCGGTTGCGCGCGCTGCTGCCCGACACCGGCGTCAATTCCAGCGCCGACGACGGCCTGCCGCCGCTGCAGGTCGAGGCGACCGCCTTCGCCTGGCTGGCGCGCCGGACCGTGCGGCGCGAGAAGCTGGAGCTCGAAAGCACAACGGGCGCCCGAGGCGCCCGTGTGCTGGGGTGCATCTATCCCGCTTAGGCGGAGAAGCTCGAGCCACAGCCGCAGGTGCTGCTGGCGTTCGGGTTCTTGATGACGAACTGGGCGCCCTGCAGATCTTCCTTGTAATCGATCTCGGCGCCCACCAGGTACTGGTAGCTCATCGCGTCGATCAGCAGAGAAACGCCGTTCTTGACCATGACCGTGTCATCGTCGTTGGCGATCTCGTCGAAGGTAAAGCCGTACTGGAAGCCCGAGCAGCCGCCGCCTTGCACGAACACGCGCAGCTTCAGGTCCGGGTTCCCTTCCTCGGCGATCAGGTCGGCCACCTTGGCCGCGGCGCTGTCCGTGAAGATCAGCGGAGCGGGCATCTCCGACTGGATGTTTTCTGCGACTGCACTCATGAGTCCACTGCTCCGTAATGACGAACTACCGCAATAGTACGGCAAATCGCTCGGGAATTCAGGTCAGACGGCGGTTGCCGCCAGCTTGAGTAAGGGCTTTTCGCCGGGAATCGGGTCCATGGGCTTCATCTGCCCGGCAATCACCGCGCCCTGGTGCATTTCGAGGTTGCGGTAGTGCACGTCCCCCTCGATGCGGGCCTTGGGCTGCAGTTCCAGCAGTTCCTTGGCATGCACGGGGCCGCGCACGGTGCCGTTGATGATCACGTGGTCGGCGCTGATTTCGCCCACCACGCTGGCCGCCTCGGAGATGACCAGGATGCTGGGCTGCTCCGGGTTGGACGAGATGTTGCCGAACACTTCGCCGTCAACGCGAAGTCCTTCGGTGAACTTCAGGTTGCCTTCGATGCGGCTGCCTTGAGCGATCAGGCTCTTGATTGGCGGTTGCGCCTTCTTGCCGAACATAGGACTCCTGAAAGGTTCGAGCTTTTACAGCTTGATGCTCTGCACGGCGCGAGTCGCCGCACCTTCCACCACCTTGGCGGATACGTTTTTTACCACGGCTTGCGCCGGAAGTTCGACCATTCCTTCGATCCGGCGGTATTGCCTGAACTGCAGAGCTTGCGGGCCGCCCGGCAATTCCATGGTCCAGGGCTTGCCGTCGAGCATGCCGGCAATGCTGACTTCGAGCTTGCCGTGGAACTCGGCCGCGTTCTTCACCGGGTGGATGACCAGCATCTGCCACTTGAGCTGCTTGCCCAGCACCTCGGCCTGCAGCGCGCGGATGGCCACGCCCTCGGAGCCGCTGGCGGGGATCAGGCGCTCGAAGAAGGCCAGGTCATCGCGCAGGGACCGGTTCTCGGCCTGCAGCAGCTTGATCTGCGCGCCCAGGCGTTCCTGGGCGGCCTTTTCGGCGGTGATCAGGCTGGCCGACGTGTTCACGCCCGATTGCGCCTTGTCGCGCTCGCTGCGCAGCCGCTCCACGTCATCGCGCAGGCGCACCAGTTCTTCCTTGGCGCCGGTGTCCAGCCCCGCGATGCTCTTGCCGAACTCGAAAGTCCACAGGCTGATGGCGCCGCAGAAACCCAGCACGATGGCCACGCCCGCCCAGCGCAGCGGCCAGGGCATGCTGCTGCGGATGGCCATGCGCGGTGCGCTGATCGTGAGGCGGCGGCGAAGAAGCTTGAAGCGCATCCGTATTTTTTTATTTGTCGTGGCTGAAGCTCAACCATACAGGCAACAAAAAAGCCGCGACAAGAGAACTTGCGCGGCTTTTTGCAACCGATGGTTGCGCTGCGGTCTTTAGCGCTTGCTGAACTGCTTGCGGCGGCGAGCGGAGTGCAGGCCGACCTTCTTGCGTTCCACTTCGCGCGCATCGCGCGTCACGAAGCCGGCTTGCGACAGCGCGGGCTTGAGCGACGCGTCGTAGTCGATCAGGGCGCGGGTGATGCCGTGGCGGGTGGCACCGGCCTGGCCGGATTCACCGCCGCCGTGCACGTTGACCTGGATGTCGAAGGTCTCGACATGGTTGGTCAGCACCAGCGGCTGCTTGGCGATCATGATCGAGGTCTGGCGGCCGAAGAACTGTTCGATGCTCTTGCCGTTGACCGTGATCTTGCCGCTGCCCTTCTTCAGGAAGACACGGGCCACGCTGCTTTTGCGCCGGCCGGTGCCGTTGTTCCATTCACCAATCATTCCGGGCTCCTTAGATTTCCAGCGGCTTGGGTTGCTGGGCGGTGTGCGGATGCTCGGCGCCGCCGTACACCTTGAGCTTCTTGATCATGGCGTAACCGAGCGGGCCCTTGGGCAGCATGCCCTTGACGGCCTTCTCCAGCGCGCGGCCGGGATGCTTGGCTTGCATGTCGCGGAAGTTGGTGGCGTAGATGCCGCCCGGGAAACCCGAGTGGCGGTAATACATCTTGTCCAGTTCCTTCGCGCCGGTGACGCGAAGCTTGGATGCGTTGATGACGACGATGTAGTCGCCGGTATCGACGTGAGGCGTGTAAATGGCCTTGTGTTTGCCGCGCAAACGGGCTGCTGCTTCGCTGGCAACTCGCCCGAGCACCTTGTCGGTGGCGTCAATCACAAACCACTCGTGCTTCACGTCAGCGGGTTTTGCGCTGAACGTCTTCATGAAGAACTTTCTCGAGTTGGTTTGCGGGCTCTTTTCCACGGTCGGTGTCCCTCTGATGGGGATCTCTTAGGTGGGTGCTCCCCGAGGAAGAACGCCTCGGGTATCTGCCGCGGAGCCCAATTAAGGCGCTGCAGAGCCCGAGATTATACGAAAAATCAAGGACTTAGGTCCACAGGCCGATTACCATCCCCGGATGTTCAGCTACCGCCACGCCTTCCACGCCGGCGCCCACCCCGACGTGATCAAGCACACCATGCTGATCGCGATCCTGCGCCACTTGATCCAGAAGGACACGGCCCTGACGGTAGTGGACACTCACGCCGGCGCCGGCCTGTACCGGCTGGACGGGGACTATGCCGGCACCTCCGGCGAGGCCGCCGACGGCGTGATCAAGCTGGCGTCCAGCCTCGAGGACCTGGACGCTGCCGCCCCGGCGATCCGCGACTACCTGGAGGTGATCGCCGGCTTCAACACACCGGGCCAGCTCAAGATCTACCCCGGCTCGCCCTTCATCACGCAGCGCCTGCTGCGCCCGGAGGCCCGCGACAAGCTCAAGTTGTTCGAAATGCATCCGACGGACAGCAAGGCGCTGGCCGGCAACATCGCGCAGCTGGAGGCCGGCCGGCAGGTCTCGGTGGCCCGCGAGGACGGATTCGAAGGCCTGAAGGCCTTCCTGCCGCCGCCCTCGCGCCGCGCGCTGGTGCTGATCGACCCCAGCTACGAGATCAAGAGCGACTACGCCAAGGTCGCCGCCTGCATCCAGGATGGCCTGAAGCGCTTCGCCACCGGTGTCTACGTGGTGTGGTATCCGATCGTCCCGCGCGCCGAGGCACACGATCTGCCGCGGCGGCTGAAGACGCTGGCCAACAAGGCGGGCAAGCCCTGGCTCAATGCGACCCTGGCGATCGGCCCGCCGGCAGCGGCGCCCGCGGGCCTGCCCCAGCGCGGGCCGGGACTCACCGCCAGCGGCATGTTCGTCATCAACCCGCCGCACACGCTGAAGGCGGCGATGCAGGCCGCCTTGCCCCAGTACGTGGAGCTGTTGGGACGCGGCCGGGGCCAGGGCCACACGCTGGAATCGGCCTGAGCGCAGGCCGGCCGAAAGGCGAGGCATGGCCCAGGTCTTCCGCAAACGCGGCCAGCCCGCCGTATTGAAGGCGGAAGCGGAGGGCCTGCAGGCCCTGGCGGCCACCCACACGATCCGGGTGCCGCAGGTGCTCGAACTGGAGGAAGGCCGCGGGCAGCTGTCGCTCGAATGGCTGGACCTGGCGACACCCGACGCGGCGTTCGGCGAGCGCTTCGGCCATGCACTGGCTGCGCTTCATCTGCACCCCTGCCTGCCCGGCTACGGCTGGACCAGCGACAACTTCATCGGGGCGACGCCGCAGGTGAATACGCCGAGTCACGATTGGCTCGACTTCTGGCGCGAATCGCGCATTCGGCCGATGCTGGCGCGGCTGACGGCGCGGGGCTGCCCGGCGCAACTCGCGCCGGCCGTCGAACACGTGATGGAAACGATGCCGGCGTTGTTCGATGACGGCTACCAGCCACGGCCCAGCCTGGTCCATGGCGACCTCTGGTCCGGCAACTGGGGCATGCTGGCCGACGGCACGCCGGTGATCTTCGATCCCTGCGTGTCGTACTCGGACCGGGAAGCCGAACTCGCGATGATGGAGTTGTTCGGAAGCCCGCCCGCGAGCTTCTGGCGCGCCTACCAGCAGACCGCCGGCCTGCACCCGGGCTACGCGCGGCGGCGCCCCCTGTATCAGCTCTATCACCTGCTCAATCACGCACTGCTGTTCGGCGGCAGCTACCTGGCACAGGCGCTGGAATGCGCGCGCGGGTGCCTGCGCCGATGAGATAGCGTCCCGGGGCAAGCGATCGAATTGCAACGCCCTGTAAGCCTGCAGCCGCTCGCAGCGCTCTCAGGCGTTCACTGACGAGTCACTGGGGCATTCGACCCGCGCCCTGGCTCAGCATTTCGTTGAAAACTAGCTGATCCACTTACGTTTTCCGAGGCGCGAGCTCTTCAGTGGCGCCTACGATCCGCGGACGGCTGAGGCACCCACAGCCGTGCTTCAAGCGGATCTCCTTCATGAACTACCCGAAACTGCCGAGCCGGTTGCTGGCGATCGCCGGCACCGCCCTCGTCCTGCTTGCGCCGCTGGCCCATGCCCAGAACAGCGAGCGCGCCAACCATCCGTATGGCGCGGGCCGCCCGATCGCGGGTCGCTACATCGTCACCTTCAAGAGCAACGTGACCGATCCCCGCGGCCAAGCGGCGGGCCTGGCGGCTGCGCATGGCGGTCAACTGCACCATGCGTACTCGCACGCGTTCAAGGGCTTCGCGGCAACCCTGCCCGATGCCGCGGTGCAGGCGCTGCGCCACAACCCGAACATCGAGCACATCGAGCAGGACGCGACCGTGTCGCTGCAGCAGCTCGCTTCGCCGCAGAACCAGGCGACCTGGGGCCTCGACCGGCTCGACCAGGTCGACCTCCCGCTGGACACGCAATACCACTTCAACCAGACCGGCGCAGGCGTCTACGCCTTCATCGTCGACACGGGCATCCGCGCCGACCATTCCGAGTTCAGCGGGCGCGTGATGCCCGGCTATGGCGCCATCGCCGACGGGAACGGCACGAACGACTGCAACGGTCACGGCACGCATGTGGCCGGAACGGTGGGCGGGACGACCTGGGGCGTGGCCAAAGGCGTGAAACTCGTGCCGGTGCGTGTGCTCGACTGTTCAGGCTCCGGCAGCTGGAGCGCCGTGATCGCGGGCATCGACTGGCTCGCCGCCAGTAACTTGCGCCCGGCCGTCGCGAACCTCTCGCTCGGCGGCGCCATCTCGGCCACGGTGGATGCCGCCGTCGCGGGCGCAGTGGCCAAGGGCGTCACGATGGTCGTCGCCGCCGGCAACAACAACGGCCAGGACGCCTGCCAGTATTCACCGGCTCGCGAGCCCAGTGCCATCACCGTGGGCGCGACTTCCAACAGCGACTATCGCGCCTACTTCTCCAACATCGGCACCTGCGTTGACCTGTTCGCGCCCGGCTACAACATCACCTCGGCATGGCATGCCAGCCCGACGGCCAGCAACACCATCAGCGGCACGTCCATGGCGGCCCCGCACGTGGTGGGAGTCGCCGCGCTGGTACTCCAGAACAATCCTTCGGCCACGCCCGCCGCCGTGACGAACGCCATCCTCTCGGGCGCCACGGTCAATCACGTGACTGGGGCCGGCACCGGTTCGCCCAACCTGTTGCTCAGTTCGCCCGGCGCGACCGGCGCACCGGCGACCCAGCCGCCCACGGCAACGGTGGCCTTCAAGACGATGGTCGGCAGCGCCACCCGCTCCGGCGGCAACTGGAAAGCCAACGCCGCAGTGAGCGTGCGCGACATCAGCACCGGCGCGGCCGTGGCGAATGCCACCGTCGCCGGCACGTTCTCGACCGGCGGCAGTGCGAGCTGTGTCACCGGCAGCACGGGAAACTGCACGCTGAGCAGCACGGCGATCAAGTCCAATGCCGGGGCGAGCACCACCTTCACCGGCACCGGCATCAGCGGTTCGCTGATGACCTACGACGCAACGCAGAACGCGGTGACGCAGATCGTCATCAGCAAGCCCTGAGCGGCCTGCGCCGACAGGAAAGGACGGCCCGGCCCCGCGAGGGGTCGGGCCGTTTCGCTGTCACACCAGGGCGACGTCCGTATTGAGCAGGTCCACGCCGACGACGGTGATCGTCGTGGTCTGCCCGCCGGTCTCGTTCACCGTCACGATCGCATCGGCGCCGGTGTTGTCGATCCCAAACGTCGCTCCCGCATTGCCCAGCAGCACCAGCTTGTCGCGGCTCGTCCCCACATCGAAGCCGTTGACCTGGTACTTGGTCTGCGACAGCGTCAGGTCGACGTTGAACCAGTCCAGCGCACTGGCCGCGCCGTTCAATATGTAGTCGAAGGTCGAGTTCAGCGCGTTGGCCGAAAGGTTCGCCACGAAGCTGCTGCTGGCCGAGTCGCCGTCACCGTCGGCAATCCCTGCCGTGAAGGCCAGCCTGATCCCGTTGACGAGGTTCTGCGTTTCCGTCGTGAACTCGATGGAGGGGATCTTGACGTCGCCGAAGGCCATGGTGAATTGGATGGCATCGATCAGCTTGCCCCCGCCGTTGATCGTGAAGGAGGTCGGCTGCCCCTTGTTGGCCAACCCCAGGTCCTGCGTTACCAGCACCGTGCCTGAGGTCGTGCCGTCGACGAAGAGGATGTTGTAGAACAAGCGCTCCTGCCCACCCTGCTGCGCCGCCCCCGTGAAATTGTAGCCGCCCACCGAGTTGTCGATGTTCACCTTGACGCTGGTGACCTGCGTCGTCGGGTTGACCACGAAGCTTTCGTCGGTGCCGCCGATGCCGGCCACGCCGTCGCCCTGGAACACGTTGTTGTCCACGCCGATGCCCGAGGTGCTGACGACGACCTCCCGGGTGTCGATGACGCCGGCTGTGACCAGCGGCGGCTTGCCGGGCGGCACCGCGGCCGTGCCCTGAAGCATTTCCTCGGTCGGGTCGTAGGCGCCGCCCACGTCGCTGCCGACCAGCGCTTGCACGCTGGCGGTGGAAGCGCCCGGCGCCACCGAGAAGAACACGACCTCCACAGTCGTGGCCGGCGGCGGGGGAATCAGCAGTGTCTTGACCGGATCCGGACTGCCCGCCTTCAACTGGCCACTGGCGGTGGAGAAGGTGACCGAGGACTGGAAGCCTTCCACCAGGTCGATGTTGTAGGTGCCGTTGGTGAACGCCGTCATTGTGAAGTGCTCGGTGATGTCCGGCGTAGACGGATTGTTGTCCAGGTCGGCGGTGATCGAGCCGCTGAAGTGGTAGTTGCCGCTGGCATCCGGTGATGGCGCGGTCTCTTCGAAGCTGAAGGTGACGCCATTGACGGTGGTATTGTCCGGCTTGACCAGCTGGAAGCCGGTCATGGCAATGTCCAACCCGTTGGCTCCGAGCTGGTCCACGCCAGGCGCCATGCTCCATGCGCCCAACTGTGGAGTGATCGTGCCGGTGCCGATCAGGTTGCCGAAGGCCAGCGCCGGCCCGTCGTCGAGGATCCTGACCTGGTTGCCGATCGCGACCGAGGCACTGTTGGTGTCGCCGTCGCCGTCCTTGACGTTCACCACGGCCAGCAGGGCCGAGTTATCGACCGATACCTGGTCGTTCGGGTCACTGGTGTTGGCGTGCTTCACGGCGCTGTACTGCGCCATGCTCAACACACCCGTGGAAGCGTTGATCGCCACCGCGAACGCCGCCGCGCCGGAGCTGCTGCCGATGCGCCCGATCACCAGGTCGCCTTCCTTGAACAGCAGGATGGATGTGCCCGCATTCGTGGTCAGGCCCGAGCTCACGCCCGCGGTGGACACCGCCAGCGAGAAGGTGGTCGCGCCCGAGGCGGCCTGGCCGTCGACGCCGAAGCTGCTGCCGGCCGGGTCGACCACTGCGGCGCTGCCCGCGGCGTAGCCGGCCGTGGCCAGTTGCGTGCTGGTGTTGGTCACGCCGCTGAACAGGGCGACCGTGGCTGCTGCCGTGGTGTCGTTGGCGCCGGCGGCGCTTTGCACGCCGGCCGTCTCGTCATGCGTCACCGTGCCGGTACTCAGCGCCGCGGCGGCTGTCGGACCATCGTCCAGGATTCGGACCTGGTTGCCGATATTGACCGAGGCCGAGTTCGTGTCGGCATCGCCGTCCTTGACGGTGGCCACGGCCTGCAGCGCAGTATTGGTGATGCTGGTGGAATCGTTCGGGTCGGTGGTCGTGGCGTGCTTGACCGCGCTGTACTGCGCAATGCTCAGCACGCCGGTGCTGGCGTTGATGGCCACCGCGAACGCCGCCGCGCCCGAGCTGCTGCCGATGCGCCCGACCACCAGGTCGCCTTCCTTGAACAGCAGGATGGCGGTGCCGTCGAGCGTGGTGATGCCCGAGTTCACGCCGGCCGCCGACACCGCCAGCGAGTACACCGTGGCACCCGATGCGGCCTGGCCGTCGGCGCCGAAGCTGCTGTTACTCGAATCGATCACCGAGACGCTGCCCTGCGCGTAGCCGGCCGTGGCCAGTTGCGTGCTGGTGTTGGTCACGCCGGCGAACAGCGCCACCACGCCCGCGGCGGTGGTGTCGTTGGCCCCGGCCGCGCTTTGCAAGCCCGCCGTCTCGTCGTGTATCACCGAGCCGGCGCCCAGCGCGGCGGCCGCCGCGGGCGCGTCATCGATGAAGGCGACGTTGCCCAGGTTGACGGTGGTGAGCGAACCGCTTTCCAGCCGGAAGCCGCCGATGTCGAACTTCGAATTGAGATTGGCGTCGCTGTTGCCGGTGTTGTCGACCAGCAGCCGGTTGTGTTCGCCGGCGGCCGTATAGGTCACCCGGTCGCCTGCCACCACCCCGGTGATCTTCGCTGTCTTGCCGCTGAAGTCGACGGTGATGCCGCCTTGAGGCGTGTTGTTGGCTTCTGTGAAGGTGAACGTGGTGACAGTAGGCACCTTCTTGACGATCACCGTGCGCTGGATGACGACGGTGGTGATGTTCTCCCAGTTCGCCGGATCCTGCGTGTCCGCATTGAGCAGCGTGTCGACGAATTGGGTGCCCGAGGACACGGTCGGGTCATCGATCGCGGTGAGCGTCAGGGTGACGCCCTTGGGCGGCTGCAGTTGGGCGATCAGGAATGAAGCGCTGGTGGCGGAGAACACCTGCGTGAACTGGATGTTTGACTCCAGGTTCGCCTCGGTCTGCGACAGGTTGGGGATGGTGAAATCGGGATTGGCACCCTTCACGAAGGTGAAGTACATGCCTTCACCCGGATTGATCATCTGGCTGCTGGTGCCGAGCGTCGTGTCGCCGGTGCCGCCCTGGCTGCTGGATACGGTGCTGCCGCTGCTGATGTTGGCTCCGTCGGACTGATTGGCCGGGGCCTTGCCGGTGGCGACGATGGTGGTGTCGGTCAGGTTCGGCGAACCGTCGCCGAACATCAGGAACAAGTTACTGCCCGAAGGCGCGCCTGACAACGAGAAGTTCTGCAGCGTATTGACCGATATGAACAGGTCCTGCGCCAGCGTCACGAAATCGTTGGCCAGCGTCGGGTCGTTGTGGTGAATGGCCTCGAACTGCGTCATCCAGAGCTTGGCCCCGGTTGCGCCCGCGTCGCTGATCGACCCCGTGCCCGTGTCCAGGTACAACGCGAAGGCGACGGCCCCGCTGGAATTCGCCGTGCCATCGGCGTTCGCTTCGCGGCCCAGCAGGACGTTGTTGTCGTTCGCGGACGTGTACAGATAGAGCTTGACCCCGGCCGTGGTCGTCAGGCCGCTGTCCTGCCCTGCCAGCAGCGCTCCGTTGGAATCGGTGAACTTGATGTCCGTCACGGCGCCGCTGAAGGTGGTGATATTGGTGCCGGTGGAAGTTGGCGTGGTGGCCCCGCTCAAGGCGGTGGCTGACACCGGGTTCACCGACCCCGCGAGGGTCTCGAATGCCAATGCATTCGAAAACAGCACCGGCAGGCTGGTCGTGACGTCGTTGCTGGTTGCGCCGCCTTGCGTCGTGTCCTGCGCGCCACTTGTTTCGTCGATGCCGAGAAGAATGGCCATGATTCGTGTCCTCGAACAGTGATGCGTGCGGCCAAAGAGGGGCCTGACCGCAAGGCCATGTGCTTGGGGAAAATGAGCGGGAAGCCCGCGTCAGGGATGAAACAAGGCCCCCGGAGGGCTCCGCTTCTATGAAGGCGGCGACACGCCGCAGCCGAGTTCGGCGCCTGCCAGGCTCGGCTGTAAATCACCCATCGGGATCATTACCGGCTCCTTGGACGTGGTTATTGGGCATCACGCTGAACGATAGGGGCCAGCACGGCATTGGCAATACACCGCATGGTGTAATGCCCGACACAGACTGCCGCGCCAGCCTGGGCGCCGGTTCATACCCAGCGCCTCGGCGCGTAACCCGCAACGAGAAGAAGCCGCCCCTGGGGCCAGCCTGGCCTCGATCAGGAGGCCAGGCCGCGCCTCCAGGCTCAGACGATGTTGGTAAACGCCAGGTCAGTCACTCCCGTGAGCTCCAGGATGGCAGTGATGCCGATGCCGTCGGTGTCCACGGCCAGGTAGCCGTTGCCGCCGATCACGCCGAAGTAGTACTTCACCGTGCCGTTGAGCGCAGCGTCGGCGGCGGCGATGTAGGCCGCCAGCGTGCCCGCATCGGCCAGCGATTCGCCGTAGTTGGTGGCCGTGCCGGCGGCGGTGAAGTCCAGGCTGAAGGTGCCGGCGTTGAAGCCGTTGACCACGGTCGTCACGGCCGCGAGCAGTGCGTCGGTGTCGGTATCGTTGCCACCGCTGAACACCGTGTCGCCCTCGATGCGAACATTCAGCGTCTGGGTGCCCGTGGAGTCGCCGTCGTTGTCGGTCACCGCCACGTTGAAGACCAGGGTCGCATCCGGCGTGCTGGAGGACACGAAGCCCATGTCGGAGATCTTCACCACGTCGGTGTCCCAGGTGCCTGCCTCGCCCGCCTCGTTCGGGTTGCTGGACGAACCTTCGTTGACCTCGTTGCCAAAGTTCAATGTGGCGCCGGTGCTCACCCCGTTGACGCCGATGGCGCCATTCAGGTTGTAGCCGCTGCCGGTCAGGCCTTCCGTGGAAGTCATGACCTGTACGCCCCGGATCAGGTAGTTTTCGGTGCCGAAGTTGAAGTCGTTCCTCTCGATGATCACCAGCCCGTCGTTCTGGTCCAGCGTGACGCCGTAGCTCGCCGGGTTGGCGATCGGATGGAAGTTGTTGGCGCGGGTGGAGGCCGTCTTGATGATGACGTCTTCGCTGTCGACGATGATGGCACGCGTCGTTTCATCACCCGTCACCAGATTGACCAGCTTGAGGATCACCACCAGGTCCTCGTTGCCGATGCCGTCGAACTTCAGGTAGATGCCGCTGGCCGTGGCATCCGGCTCGGCGGCCGTGTTGCCGAACGGGTTGGCTTTGAAGAAGTCCGCGTCCAGCACTTCTCCGCTCTGCATGGTGTCGCCCGCCACACCGACGGCCGCGCCGGAAACGCTGACCCAGGAGTTCGAGGCGGTCAGCACCTCGCCGGCGGCAAACGCCCGATTTCCGCCCGAGGTGATCGCCACCGGCGAGCTGCCGCCCACGCTTTGGACGCCCGAGAACTGCACCTGGAAGTCCGACACCAGGCGTGCCACCGATACCGGCGGCTGCTGGTTGATCGGCGTCTGGTCGATCGGCGGCGTGGTGTCGATGTTGTAGCCAGTGAAGCCCTGGGCGGTGGAGGTCCGGACGATGCTGAAGCTCTGGATCTCGTCGCTCAGGCGCACCGTGTAGGTGTCGTTGACCTTGTCGAAGGTCAGCGTGCCGGTGGCGTTGGTCGTGGTGTTCAGGACCGGATTGGACAAATAGGTGAAGCTGATGTTGAACACGGCCTGCGCATCGGTCTCCGACGCCCAGGTGATCACCGGGCTGGTGATGGCGGCAGCGCCCACCGTTCCCGTGAAGCTCATGGACGAGAAGTCGGTGCTGCTGGCGCTGTAGGGCGTGAGGTGCTTGTCCGCGCCGATGTTGTAGCCAAAGATGCCGGTGCCGCCCGCGTCCGCGTTGGGGGGCGGGTTGCCGGCGTTGGCGTACACCAGATTGGACGTAGCGGTGATCACCGGCGTGTCGTCGTCGACGTTGATGGTGAACGAGTTGTCGGCCGTATCGCCATCGCCGTCGGTGACGCGGTAGTTGATTGTGAAACTCTGGTTGTTCTCGGTGCTGCCTGCCGCGTGCACGATCGGGTTGTTCTGCGTCACCGTGTAGGCGCCGGTGGCGGCCACCATGGTGAGCGTCAGCACCGTGGTCGTGCCCTGCTTGACCAGCAGGCTGGTGCCGGCCAGTTCATAGGTGAACCCCGCCGGATTGCCGGTGGTCAGGTAGGCCACCGTGCCGGCACCGTCCGCGCCGAAGGTATTGCCCAGCGTGCCGCTGACGTTGGTCGAATCGGCGTCGTCGCCGGTGCCACCCGCGTTGCCGCCGGAGAGCGCGTCGTCGTCCAACTGGACCGCGATGGTGCCCGTGGCCGTCGGCCCGTCGTCGGCAAAGCGCACGTTGCCGCCCAGGTCGACGTCCACGCTGTGCGTGGCGGTGTCGCCGTCGCCGTCGGTGGTCAGCGCCGTGCCGGTGAGCTTGACCAGGTTGTTGGCCAGGGTGGCGAACTGGTCGTCGAAGGGCGAGCCGGTGGTCTGCTCCACCGCGTGGTCGATCTCGGCGAACTGCGTCAGGGTGACGATGCCGGTGGAGGCGCCCACGGTGATGGAGAAGATCGTGTTGGCGGCGCTGACGTCGTTGGCCGTGAGCGCAGTCGAGCCGACCACGCCGCTGGCCGTCGTGTACAGGTTGATGCCGACGCCGTTGCTGCTCATGCCCGATGCACCGCCGTTGGCCCCGTACAGGCTGACCACGTAGCTCAGGGTGGTGGTGCCGGCGCCGTCGGCGCCGTAGACGGGGATGCTGCCGAACACGCCGCTGAAGTTGGCGGTGGTGACGTCGCTGTCGCTGAGCGCGCCGATCGTCTGGGCGTCCTGCGTGGTCAGCACCACCGCCGCCTCGTTGGTGGCCGTGGCCGTCACGCTCGGGCCGTCGTCGGCAAAGCGCACGTTGCCGCCCAGGTCGACTTCCACGCTGTGCGTGGCGGTGTCGCCGTCGCCGTCGGTGGTCAGCGCCGTGCCGGTGAGCTTGACCAGGTTGTTGGCCAGGGTGGCGAACTGGTCGTCGAAGGGCGAGCCGGTGGTCTGCTCCACCGCGTGGTCGATCTCGGCGAACTGCGTCAGGGTGACGATGCCGGTGGAGGCGCCCACCGTGATCGAGAAGATCGTGTTGGCGGCGCTGACGCTGGCCGCGTCCGCGGCGGTCGAGCCGACCACGCCGCTGGCCGTCGTGTACAGGTTGATGCCGACGCCGTTGCTGCTCATGCCCGATGCACCGCCGCTGGCCCCGTACAGGCTGACCACGTAGCTCAGGGTGGTGGTGCCGGCACCATCGGCGCCGTAGACGGGGATGCTGCCGAACACGCCGCTGAAGTTGGCGGTGGTGGTGGCGCTGTCGCTGAGCGCGCCGATCGTCTGGGCGTCCTGCGTGGTCAGCACCACCGCCGCCTCGTTGGTGGCCGTGGCCGTCACGCTCGGGCCGTCGTCGGCAAAGCGCACGTTGCCGCCCAGGTCGACGTCCACGCTGTGCGTGGCGGTGTCGCCATCGCCGTCGGTGGTCAGCGCCGTGCCGGTGAGCTTGACCAGGTTGTTGGCCAGGGTGGCGAACTGGTCGTCGAAGGGCGAGCCGGTGGTCTGCTCCACCGCGTGGTCGATCTCGGCGAACTGCGTCAGGGTGACGATGCCGGTGGAAGCGCCCACGGTGATGGAGAAGATCGTGTTGGCGGCGCTGACATTCGCGGCGCTGGTGGCCGTGGAGCCCACCACCCCGCCAACGGCCGTGTACAGCCGGATGGCCACGCCGTCGCTGCTCATGCCCGACAGGCCGCCATTGGCGCCATACAGGCTGACCACATAACTCAGGCTGGTGGTGCCGGCACCGTCGGCGCCGTAGACGGGGGTGCTGCCGAACACGCCGCTGAAGTTGGCGGTGGTGACGTCGCTGTCGCTGAGCGCGCCGATCGTCTGGGCGTCCTGCGTGGTCAGCACCACCGCCGCCTCGTTGGTGGCCGTGGCCGTCACGCTCGGGCCGTCGTCGGCAAAGCGCACGTTGCCGCCCAGGTCGACGTCCACGCTGTGCGTGGCGGTGTCGCCGTCGCCGTCGGTGGTCAGTGCCGTGCCGGTGAGCTTGACCAGGTTGTTGGCCAGGGTGGCGAACTGGTCGTCGAAGGGCGAGCCGGTGGTCTGCTCC
The DNA here is from genome assembly GCF_001580455.1 of Ramlibacter tataouinensis. NCBI lineage: Bacteria > Pseudomonadati > Pseudomonadota > Betaproteobacteria > Burkholderiales > Comamonadaceae > Ramlibacter > Ramlibacter tataouinensis. The sequence continues at coordinate 2,615,189 of NZ_CP010951.1, read as the reverse complement.
ACCGCGTGGTCGATCTCGGCGAACTGCGTCAGGGTGACGATGCCGGTGGAAGCGCCTACGGTGATCGAGAAGATCGTGTTGGCGGCGCTGACGTCGTTGGCCGTGAGCGCAGTCGAGCCGACCACGCCATTGGCCGTCGTGTACAGGTTGATGCCTGCGCCATTGCTGCTCATGCCCGATGCATCGCCGTTGGCCCCGTACAGGCTGACCACATAACTCAGGCTGGTGGTGCCGGCACCATCGGCGCCGTAGACGGGGATGCTGCCGAACACGCCGCTGAAGTTGGCGGTGGTGACGTCGCTGTCGCTGAGCGCGCCGATCGTCTGGGCGTCCTGCGTGGTGAGCACCACCGCCGCCTCGTTGGTGGCCGTGGCCGTCACGCTCGGGCCGTCATCGGCAAAGCGCACGTTGCCGCCCAGGTCGACGTCGACGCTGTGCGTGGCGGTGTCGCCATCGCCGTCGGTGGTCAGCGCCGTGCCGGTGAGCTTGACCAGGTTGTTGGCCAGGGTGGCGAACTGGTCGTCGAAGGGCGAGCCGGTGGTCTGCTCCACTGCGTGGTCGATCTCGGCGAACTGCGTCAGGGTGACGATGCCGGTGGAAGCGCCGACGGTGATGGAGAAGATCGTGTTGGCAACGGTCACGCCGGCGGCTGTCGTCGCGGTCGAGCCAACCACGCCGCCTGCTGCCGTGTACAGGTTGATCGCCACGCCATTGCTGGCCATGCCCGAAGCACTGCCGTTGGCGCCGTACAGGCTCACCACATAGCTCAGGGTCGTGGTGCCCGCGCCATCGGCGCCGTAGGCGGGGGTGGCGCCGAACACACCGCTGAAGTTGGCGGTGGTGACGTCGCTGTCGCTGAGCGCGCCGATCGTCTGGGCGTCCTGTGTGGTGAGCACCACCGCCGCCTCGTTGGTGGCCGTGGCCGTCACGCTCGGGCCGTCGTCGGCAAAGCGCACGTTGCCGCCCAGGTCGACGTCCACGCTGTGGGTGGCGGTGTCGCCATCGCCGTCGGTGGTCAGCGCCGTGCCGGTGAGCTTGACCAGGTTGTTGGCCAGGGTGGCGAACTGGTCGTCGAAGGGCGAGCCGGTGGTCTGCTCCACTGCGTGGTCGATCTCGGCGAACTGCGTCAGGGTGACGATGCCGGTGGAAGCGCCCACGGTGATGGAGAAGATCGTGTTGGCGGCGCTGACATTCGCGGCGCTGGTGGCCGTGGAGCCCACCACCCCGCCGGCGGCCGTGTACAGCCGGATGGCCACGCCGTCGCTGCTCATGCCCGACAGGCCGCCGTTGGCCCCGTACAGGCTGACCACATAGCTCAGGGTCGTGGTGCCGGCGCCGTCGGCGCCGTAGACGGGGATGCTGCCGAACACGCCGCTGAAGTTGGCGGTGGTGACGTCGCTGTCGCTGAGCGCGCCGATCGTCTGGGCGTCCTGCGTGGTCAGCACCACCGCCGCCTCGTTGGTGGCCGTGGCCGTCACGCTGGGCCCGTCATCCTGGAACGAAAGGGCCGAGAACGGGTTGGGGGTGGACGAAGCACTGATCAGCCGGAAACCGCCGATGTCGAAGGGCGCGTCATAGGCTGAGTCAGCCGTCACGGGGTTGTCGATCAGCACCCGGTGGTGAACGCCAACGGTGTGGTACTGGATCACGTAGTCTTGTTCGACGCCCTGGATCTTCGCCGTGGAGGCGCCAAAGCTCACCGTGATCACATTGCCGGTGTTGGTCGTGACTGTGGTGGGCCCGCCGACCTTGTTGAACACGAATGTTTGGCTGGCAAAGGTGTTCGGGCCCTGCTTCACGGCCGGCGTGACGACGGTGACTTGGTCGATCCCGACCGCCGTGTTGTTGTGTAGGTTGTCGAGGAACTGCGTCCCCGACTGGTTCACCGTGGTCGAGGCGAACAGCTCCACGGTGGCGTCATCGCCGCCGCCCACCTGCACCACCTTGAATTCGGCCGCTGTGGCGCTGAACAGGTTGGTGAAGCTGATGTTGGCCTCCAGACCCGCCTCACCCTGTGTCAGGTTGGGCACCGTGAAATTGGGATCGGCGCCCGTTACGAAGGTGAAGTACAGGCCCTTGCCCTCGACGATCTGCTGACTGTTGGTGCCCAGGGTGGTCGGTCCGCCGCCTTGGCCGGTGTTGACGGTGTCGCCGCTGGTGATGGGATCCTTGCCGGTGACGACGATGGCGGTTTCAGTGAGGCTGGGCGTGCCGTCGCCGAACATCATGAACAGGTTCTGGCCCGAGGGTGCATTGTTCAGGTTGAAGTCGATGGAGCTGTTCACCGACACGTGAAGGTTCTGCAGGGTCAGGGAATCGTCCGGGTTTGTGGTGACCGGATGCTGGATCGCCTCGTACTGCACCAGCCACACCTTGGCTCCAGTCGCTCCCACATCGGAAGACAACACGGCGCCGTTGGCGTCCGTCGGTTGCAGGTAGGCGGCGAACACGACGGCGCCGTCCACCTTCGCACTGCCATCGGCGTTGGCCTTGCGGCCGAACACGACGTTGTCGTTGCCCGCATGGCTGTAGAGATAGATCTGGAAGCCGTCCGCAGTCAAAAGCGGCACATCCGGCGAGGCCGAAGACAGGGCCAGTTGCCCTGACAGAGCTCCGCCTGTGGAGTTCGTGAAGGCCAGGTTCGTCACGTTCGCAAGGCCGGTGATCAACGCAGAGCCGTCCGAGCTGTCGCTTGCGGCGTTGCTGACCGCCACGCCCGTGGGGGTGCCACCGGGCACCACCGCTGCCAGGATCGAATGGAACGGCAGCGCCTTGGTCTGGAGCGTGGTCAACCCGCCCGAGACATCGTTGCCAGTCTTGTCCGCGCCACTCGAGCCCGCGTTCTGCGTGCTCGCTGTCTCGTCAACCGCCAGGGAACCAGTGATCGTGAATGCCATGATTCTTCCTCGATGTGTTCAGCAGCGGCCAAAGAAGGGGCTGACCGCAGAGCCTCGAAATCTCTGAGGGGACGGAATGCGCGGCGAGCGCGCGAGGGAAAAGAAGAAAAGCTCCCGGACGGGAGCTCAGCTTATGAAGGGGGCGGCATCGCGAGCCGGGCGATCAGCGCGGCAGCGCCACCCACGGTCGAGTCGCCGCCGCAGCGGATGGCAGGCACGCACGCCTGCTTCTTCTTGTACGACCAAGGCATCGCCAGCTCCCTGTATGTTGCCTCGACGGCAACAGGCTCGACGATAAGCGCTGGCTCGGCGCTGGCAATACACCAGATGGTGTACGGGGCCACACGATCAAAATTTGCCTTGGATGAGTTTTCTTTAGTGGCAAAGTTCCTGCATTCCTGCTTTTTTGTGGCTTCTACGCCTCGGAACTGGACTACATAGCAGGACTGTCGAGACTGAGTTTGTTCGCTTGCCCTTGGGAGGGTTTGCAATGCAGATCGAGTTGCTCTTTGCCGGCGCTGATGCAGGCGTGCGCGCGGCCGCCGTGAACATGCTGGCGTGCGAGGGCGACGAATTGCGGATCAAGGTTGTCGACTTCGAGGAGGCAGCCTCTGCAGCAGCCTCCCAGCAGCCCGATGTCCTGCTGCTCGAACGATGCGAATGGACGCAGACTTTGGCGCTGCTGACGCAGATCGGCATCGCCAGCCCGCGAACCCGATCGCTGCTGCTTTGCGACGGCTGCGCGAGTGAGCGACTGATCGATGCGCTTCGCCATCACAGCTGGGGCTGCGTGATCAAGCCCGTCGAGCCGCAGACCCTGGCCAAGGCTGTTCGCACGGTGCACCAGGGCGGTACCTGGTATGGCCGCGGCGTGTTGTTGCAGGCCTTGCAGGCGCAGCTGGGCCTCATCGGGGCATCTGGCGCGGCTGAAGAAGGCAAGCTCACGCGCCGCGAGGAAGAAATCCTGCGCTTGATCGGCCAGGGCATGACAAACAAGGAAATCGGCCGCGTCCTGGACATCAGCGACCAGACGGTGAAGACGCACCTGCACCGCGTCTACGCCAAACTGCACCAAAGCGGCCGCTACAAGGCCTTCCTCGCAAAGCCGGGCTCTCGTCAGGCGCACCTGGGTCCGGCTTGAGCCGAGTCCAGGTCCCGTAGCGTCAGGGCGCGAGGCCGATGCGCCGGCAGATCTCCGCCGTCGCCTTTGCCTGGTTCATCGTGTAGAAGTGGAAGCCCGGCACGCCGCCGGCCTTCAGGTGCTCGCACAGCTGGGACACGACGTCGAGGCCGAAGGCCTTGATCGACGCGCTGTCGTCGCCGAAGCCCTGCAGCCGCAAGCGGATCCAGCGCGGGATTTCCGCGCCGCAGCTGTCCGAAAAGCGCATCAGCTGCGACGAGTTGGTGATCGGCATGATGCCCGGCACCACCGGCACGCGGATGCCGCGCCTGTGCAGTTCGTTCAGATAGCCGAAGTACGCGTCCGCATTGAAGAAGTACTGCGTGATGCCGGAGTCGGCGCCGGCCTCGACCTTGGCCGCGAAGGCGTCGAGGTCCGAGGTCGGCGACTTCGATTGCGGGTGCATCTCGGGATAGGCCGCCACTTCGAGGTGGAACTGGCGCCCGGTCTCGCTGCGGATGAAGGCGACCAGGTCGCTGGCATAGCGGAACTCGCCGCCCAGCCCGTAACCACTGGGCATGTCACCGCGCAGCGCGACGATGCGCTTGACGCCGGCGGCGCTGTAGGCGGCCAGCCGCTCCCGGATGCTGTCCTTGGTCTGGCCGATGCACGACAGGTGCGGCGCCGCCGGGCAGCCCTCGGCCATGATTTCGCTGACGGCCTGCAAGGTGCCTTCCTGCGTCGAGCCGCCGGCGCCGAAGGTGACCGAGCAGAACTCGGGCTTGAGCGCATAGAGTTGCTCCCGCGCGGCGCGCAGCTTGTCCGCCCCCTCGGGCGTCTTGGGCGGGAAGAATTCCAGGCTGATCGAAAGCGTCATCGTCTCGCCTCAGTGTGTGTTGCTTGCATGAATGAAAAATTCGCGGTTGCCGTCACCGCCGGCGATCGGGCTGTCGAACCAGCCGCGCACCGTCAGGGCGAGCGAGGCGCAGCACTCGCGCAGCCTGCGCTCCACTTCGGCATACAGCGCGGCGTCGCGCACGATGCCGCCCTTGCCGACCTGCCCCGGCTGCAATTCGAACTGGGGCTTGACCAGCATCAGCAGCTCGCCCCCGGGCTTGAGCAACGGCGCGAGTGCCGGCAGCACCAGCGTCAGCGAGATGAATGACAGGTCGCCGACCACGAGGTCGAAGTCGTGGCCGACCCGTTCTGGCGAGAGTTCGCGGGCATTGAGCTTCTCGATGGCGGTCACGCGCGCGTCCTGCCTCAGCTTCTCGTGCAACTGGCCGTGGCCGACGTCCACCCCCGTCACGCGGGCGGCGCCGTGCTGCAGCAGGCAATCGGTGAAGCCGCCGGTCGATTGGCCGACGTCCAGGCAGGCCTTGCCGGCCGCGTCGATGCCGGCGGCGCGCAAGGCGCCTTCCAGCTTCAAGCCGCCGCGCGAGACATAGCGCGCCTCGGCAGTGTCGAGCAGCTCGATCTCGGCCTGCGCCGGCAACTCGTCGCCGTTCTTGGCGACCGGCTTCCAGCCGTCCGCCGCCCGCCAGCGCACGCCCGAAGCGATCAGGCGCTGCGCCTGCGAGCGCGAGGCGGCCAGGCCGCGTTCGACGAGCAATTGATCCGCGCGCATGCTTTTACTCCCTCTCCCCTCCGGGGAGAGGGCGGGGGTGAGGGGCGCTGGTCAAAGTTGCGAGCGCCCCCACCCCTGCCCTCCCCCGGAGGGGGAGGGTGTCCTGGGTCAATACCGGTACGTGTCCGGCTTGTACGGGCCCTGCTTGGGCACGCCCAGGTATTCGGCCTGGGAGTCGGTGAGCTCGGTCAGCATCGAGCCCAGCTTCTTGAGTTGCAGGCGCGCGACCTTCTCGTCCAGGTGCTTGGGCAGCACGTAGACCTTGTTCAGGTCGTAGGACTCGCTGTGCGTGAACAGCTCGATCTGTGCGATCGTCTGGTTGGCGAACGACGAGGACATCACGTAGCTCGGGTGGCCCGTGCCGCAGCCCAGGTTCACCAGCCGGCCCTTGGCCAGCAGGATGATGCGCTTGCCGTCCGGGAAGATCACGTGGTCGACCTGCGGCTTGATCTCTTCCCACTGGTACTTCTCCAGCGAGGCGACATCGATCTCGTTGTCGAAGTGGCCGATGTTGCAGACGATCGCCTGGTCCTTCATCTTGGCCATGTGGGCGTGGGTGATCACGTCCTTGTTGCCGGTGGCGGTGACGAAGATGTCGGCCTTGTCGGCCGCGTAGTCCATGGTCACGACGCGGTAGCCTTCCATGGCGGCCTGCAGCGCGTTGATCGGGTCGATCTCGGTGACCCACACCTGCGCCGACAGCGCGCGCAGCGCCTGCGCCGAGCCCTTGCCCACGTCGCCGTAGCCGGCCACCAGCGCGACCTTGCCGGCAATCATCACGTCGGTGGCGCGCTTGATGCCGTCCACCAGCGATTCGCGGCAACCGTACAGGTTGTCGAACTTGCTCTTGGTGACCGAGTCGTTGACGTTGATGGCCTTGAACATCAGCTCGCCGCGCGCGGCCATCTGCTTCAGGCGGTTCACGCCGGTGGTGGTCTCTTCGGTCACGCCGATGATCTTGCCGCTCTTCCGGCTGTACCAGGTGGGGTCTTCGGCCAGCTTCTTGCGGATCGAGGCGAACAGGATCTTCTCCTCCTCGCTGTGGCCGTTGCCGGCGACCAGCGACGCGTCCTTCTCGGCGCGCTTGCCCAGGTGCATCAGCAGCGTGGCGTCGCCGCCGTCGTCCAGGATCATGTTGGGGCCTTCGCCCTCGGCACCCTTGGGGCCGAACTCGAAGATGCGGTGGGTGTAGTCCCAGTAGTCCTCGAGCGACTCGCCCTTGATCGCGAACACCGGCGTGCCGGTCGCGGCGATCGCCGAGGCGGCATGGTCCTGCGTCGAGAAGATGTTGCAGGAAGCCCAGCGCACGGTCGCGCCCAGCGCCTGCAGGGTCTCGATCAGCACCGCGGTCTGGATCGTCATGTGCAGCGAGCCGGTGATGCGCGCGCCCCGGAGCGGTTGGCTCTTCGCGAACTCCTCGCGGATCGCCATCAGGCCCGGCATCTCGGTCTCGGCGATGCGGATTTCCTTGCGGCCCCAGTCGGCGAGCGAGAGGTCGGCGATCGCGCAGTCCTGCGCGGCTTGGGGTTTGAGAACGGCAGCGTTCATGGTGACTCCATTGGTGTCGAGTTGACCACTGCCTGCTGGGATACTCACCGCACAGAACAGTGGGTGAGCGTCGTTGCGTAGGTTCCGAGCCTCACACCCGCATGGGGATGCTGCAACGCTCCTCGGATGCGGCCGATTTTAGCCCAAGCCCGGGCTTCGCGGCACCGCGCCGCTGCGGATGAGTCCGGGCGGCCGGCGCCGGCGCCGGAGCTCAGCGGGCGTCGCGCCGCCGGAAGCAGCCGAGCGCGTGGTCGTCGACGATCCCCACCGCCTGCATCCAGGCATAGACGATGACCGGGCCGACGAACTTGAAGCCGCGCCGCCGCAGCTCCTTGGAGATCGCTTCGGATTGCGGCGTGCTCGCCGGGACGCTGCGGCCATCGCCGGCCAGCACCTTGCCGCCGGTGAAGGCCCAGCAAAAGTCCGCGAAGTCCTCGCCGCGTTCCTGCATATCGCAATAGATGCGGGCTGCGGCAATGGTCGCGTCAATCTTCGCCCGCGAGCGGATGATGCCGGGGTCGGCGAGCAAGCGCTCGATCTGCCGGTCGCCGAAGCGAGCCACCTTGGCGGGTTCGAAACTGGCGAAGGCCTTGCGGAACGCCTCGCGCTTGGTCAGCACCGTCCGCCACGACAGGCCGGCCTGGAAGCCCTCCAGCATCAGCATCTCCCACAGCATGCGGCCATCGCGCTGCGGCACGCCCCATTCCTCGTCGTGGTAGCGGGCCATCAGGGCGTCGCCCTGGGCCCAGGCGCAGCGGTGCTGGTCGGTATGGCTCATGCAATCCCCGGGATTCGGACCCGGGAGTCTGTCACGCTTTGCGCTTGCCGCAGCTATAAAACCTGCGCTACAAGCAAGCCATGGCCGTCACGCCGCCGATCGCGCCCATGCTGGCCAAGCTTGCCGATGAGCTGCCGCAGCAGGACGGCTTCATCTTCGAGCCGAAATGGGACGGCTTCCGCGCCGTCGTGTTCCGTCCCGGGCAGGAGGCCTTCATCCAGAGCCGCGACCTGCGGCCGCTCAACCGTTACTTCCCCGAGCTGGAGCGGGCCTTCGTCGAGCGCCTGCCCAAGGGCTGCGTCATCGATGGCGAGATCGTGGTGGTGGGCCAGCGGGGGCTGGACTTCGACAGCCTGCAGCAGCGCCTGCACCCGGCGGCCTCGCGCGTGGCGAAGCTGTCTGACGCGACGCCGGCATCCTTCATCGCCTTCGACCTGCTGGCCGCCGGCGGGCGTTCCACCATGCAACTGCCGCAGTCCGAACGCCGCGCGCGGCTGGAGCGGTTGCTCGGCAGCGTGCTGCCGCCGATCCACCTCACGCCCGCCACCCAGGACCGCGTCACCGCGCAGGACTGGCTGCAGCGCTTCGAAGGCGCGGGACTCGACGGCGTGATCGCCAAGCCGATGGCCGCCACCTACCAGCCCGGCCGGCGCGCGATGCTGAAGGTCAAGCACGCGCGCACCGCCGACTGCGTGGTAGCCGGCTTCCGCTGGTACCGCGACACGCAGGACGCAGTGGGGTCGCTGCTGCTCGGCTTGTACGACGAGGCGGGCGTGCTGCAGCACGTGGGCGTGACGGCATCGTTCACCGCCGACATGCGCCGCCAGTTCGCCACCGAACTGGAGCCCCTGCGCGGCGATGCCCTGCGCGACCACCCCTGGCGTGACTGGGCCGAGGCCGTCGCGCAGGAACAAAGCCGCATGCCCGGCGGCGAGAGCCGCTGGAGCGCGGGCAAGGACCTGTCGTGGGAACCGCTGCGGCCGGAGCGCGTCTGCGAGGTCAAGTACGACCACCTGCAGGGCGACCGCTTCCGCCACGCGGCCCAGTTTCTGCGCTGGCGGCCGGACAAGCCGGCTGCGGGGTGCCGGTATGACCAGCTCGAAGTGGTGGCGCCGTTTGAGTTGGAGAAGGTGTTCAGGGCTGTCCAGCGGAGCTGAGTCCGCGCCTCGTTTTCCGGGCCGCCGGCCCTGGTGCCCCCACCCCGTCCTGTCCTGGGCCGGTGGTCGGGATGGGTCGGGCGCAGGTCCATTCGCGTGTTCGCTGACGTCGATGGCGCACGCCGGTCGTGGGCGGGCGCTGCCTGCAACCATTCACGGCCGTAGCCGCGAGCGTGACCGGAGAACGACCCGTCCCGGCCGCCGGCCCCGCCCCGAAAGGCGCCCTGCCCGAAATCGCCGTGACCAATTCACGCTCACCCCTGGGAGATGGCCGCCAAGCGCCGGCTTCCGGCCGCCAGCTCAACCCCATGGGAAAATATAGGGTTTGCACAGCGGCCTGCGTCCCGAGCCGCATCTCCCCGGAGTTCCCTTTGTCCGCATCGACCTACGCCGCAGAAACCCGGCGCCGCCGAACCTTTGCCATCATTTCTCACCCCGACGCGGGCAAGACCACGCTGACGGAAAAGCTGCTGCTGTTTTCCGGCGCGATCCAGATCGCCGGCTCGGTGAAGGCGCGCAAGGCCTCGCGCCACGCGACCTCGGACTGGATGGAGATCGAAAAGCAGCGCGGCATCTCGGTGGCGAGCTCGGTGATGCAGATGCTGTACCGCGAGCACGTGATCAACCTGCTGGACACGCCCGGCCACAAGGACTTCTCCGAGGACACCTACCGCGTGCTCACCGCGGTCGACTCCGCGCTGATGGTGATCGACGCGGCCAATGGCGTGGAAGCGCAGACGCGGCGCCTGATCGAGGTCTGCCGGCAGCGCGACACGCCCATCATCACCTTCGTCAACAAGATGGACCGCGAGGTGCGCGAGCCGCTGGAGCTGCTCGACGAGATCGAGCGTGAACTGGGCATGCCCTGCGTGCCCATGACCTGGCCGGTGGGCCAGGGCAAGACCTTCGGCGGCATCATGAACCTGCGCACGCAGGCCATGACCGTGTTCGAGGCGGGTTCCGAGCGCCTGCCGCAGGACTTCGAGACCATTCCCCTTTCGCAGCGCGACACGCTGATGAAGCGCTTCGGCCACGAGTTCGAGACGGCTGAGCAGAGCATGGAGCTGGCGATCGGCGCCTCGCCCGAGTGGGACCACGAGGCCTTCCTGGCAGGCAAGCAGACGCCGGTGTTCTTCGGCTCCGGCGTCAACAACTTCGGCGTGATGGAAGTGCTGGAGGCACTGGTGGACCTGGCGCCTTCGCCGCGTCCGCGCACCAGCCACCACGCCGTCAACCGCCAGTCGGTCGAGAAGACCGTGAACCCGGAAGACCCGAACTTCTCCGGCGTGGTGTTCAAGGTGCAGGCCAACATGGACCCGTCGCACCGCGACCGCATCGCCTTCGTGCGCATGGCTTCGGGCAAGTACGCGCCCGGCATGAAGCTCAAGGTGCAGCGCACCGGCAAGGAGCTGCGCCCGACCTCGGTCGTCACCTTCCTGTCGCAGCGGCGCGAGGCGGTGGATGAAGCCTTTGCCGGCGACATCATCGGCTTCACCACGCACGGCGGCGTGCAGCTGGGCGACACCATCACCGACGGCGCCAGCCTGCAATTCACCGGCCTGCCCTTCTTCGCGCCGGAGCTGTTCACCACCGTGATCCTGAGGAACCCGCTGCGCACCAAGCAGCTGCAGCAGGGCCTGGCGCAGCTCGGCGAGGAAGGCGCGATTCAGGTGTTCCGCCCGCAAGTCGGCGGGCCGATGCTGCTGGGCGCGGTCGGCCAACTGCAGTTCGAAGTGGTGCAGCACCGCCTCAAGGCGGAGTACGACGCTGACGTGCGGCTCGAAAGCAGCCAGTACACCGGCGCGCGCTGGATCACCGCCGACACGCCGGCGGAACTGAAGTCCTTCACCGACGCGTATCCGCAACGCCTGGCGCACGATGCCGCCGAGTCGCTGGCCTTCCTGTGCACCTCGCCCTACGACGTGCGCCTGGCGCAGGAGCGTTTCCCAAAGATACATTTCCATCCACTTCGAGAGCACGCGGGCTTGAGCTTGCAAAAGGCCAATGGATAATGGCTGAGCATGAGGGCCAACATCTCAGGAGAGGTATGCGTCTTTCGATGAACAAGGGCTTGCGCGCGGCCACCGCCGCTGCACTGGCTGCGGTCCTGCTGGCTGCCTGTGGCGGCGGCGGCGGCGATCCGGGCGAGTGCGTCAGCGGCAGCGCGCAGGTTTGCGCCGAAGGCCGGTGATCCCGGCCGGAGTTCGCGCCGCCGCAGCCGCGGCGTTGGCCGCCGGCTTGCTTGCCGCTTGCGGCGGTGGCGGCGGCAGTGCCGGCCAGTGCGTCAGCGGCAGCGCGCAAACCTGCGCAGAGGCGCAGCAGCCCGCGCCGCCGGCCCTGACCGCCGGGCCGTCCGCCAGCTACGCGGGCGTCTGCACGCTCGAAGGCCAGAAGCAGTTCACCCGCGCCTACCTGGACGAGTCCTACCTCTGGTATTCGGAAATGCCAGCGGTCAATGCCTCGCTCCACAACAACATCCCCGACTATTTCTACAGCCTGCTCACGCCGCAGCGCGACGCCACGGGACAGTTCAAGGACCGCTTCAGCTTCATCGTCAGCAACACCGTCGCGGACAGCCTGGAGACCGGCGCCGGTTTGGGCTATGGCATCCGCTGGGAGCAAGACGGCCAGGGCCGCACCCGCGCCGCTTTCGTCGATGCCGCTTCGCCCGCCGCGGCTGCCGGGCTGCAGCGCGGCGGCGAACTGGTGAGCGCCCCGGCCGGCGCCAGCTGGTATCCCAGCGCGGCGGCCAGCATCAGCTTCGTCTACCGATCCAGCCCCAGCGCGCCGACCCGCACGGTGAGCCTGTCGGCGGCGCAGGTGCAGGAAGACCCGCTGCCGATGTCGATGGCGGCCTCGGCCGCACCGTCCGACCGCAAGGTCTGGTACCTGCTCTTCAACGCGCACACCCGCGGCGCCCAGGACAAGCTGATCGCCGCGCTGGGCAACGCCAAAGCCTATGGCGTGCAGGATCTGGTGCTCGACATGCGCTACAACGGCGGCGGCTACCTGTACACGGCGCTGTCGCTGTCGTCGATGGTGACCGGCAGCGGCGCCGACGGCAAGGTGTTCGAGCAGCTGCGCTTCAACGACAAGCGGGGCCAGGAGACCGCGGAATCGACCTTCCGCTTCTCCGGCCAGGTCCAGTGGGGCGAATCGCTCTACGGGGAGGGCACGGCGCTGCCGCGCCTGGGCCTGCCGCGCGTCTACGTGCTCAGCACCGAGAACACCTGCTCAGCCAGCGAATCGGTCATCAACAGCCTGCGCGGCGTCGGCGTCAACGTGGTGATCGTCGGCAGCACCACCTGCGGCAAGCCCTACGGCTTCAGCCGCGCCGACAACTGCGGCTTCTCTTATTACCCGATCGAGTTCCAGGGCGTGAACGAGCAGGGCTTCGGCGACTACGCCAACGGCTTCACGCCGACCTGCGCCGCCGCCGACGACTTCGAGAACGCGCTGGGCAGCCCGGGCGAGCGCCTGCTGGCCACCGCGTTGCATCACATCAAGAACGGCAGTTGCCCGGCCCAGCCGATGGCAGCGCCGCTCGCGGCCCGCGCGCCCCTGCTGTCCTCCGCGCCGGTGCGCGGCAAGCTCCTGCCTTCACGCCGGTGATCCCGCTCAGCGCACCTGCCTTTTCGGGCCTGTCGATCCGCGGTGTCTTCACGGACATCGACGACACGCTGACCACGGAGGGCGCCATCACCGCCGACGCGCTGGCCGCGCTGGGCCGGCTGCGGGCGGCCGGCATCCACGTCATCCCGATCACCGGCCGTCCGGTCGGCTGGAGCGAACCCTTCGCCCGCGCTTGGCCCGTCGATGCCATCGTGGCGGAGAACGGTTCGGTCGCGGTGCTGCGCGAGGGCGATGGCCTGGTCAAGCTCTACCAGCAGGCGCCCGACGAGCGCGAGCTCAACTTCCGGCGCATGCAGCAGGTCGCGCAGCGGGTGCTGGCGGAAGTGCCGGGGGCGACGATCGCGCGCGACAGCGCCGGCCGCGAAACCGACATCGCAATCGACCACAGCGAGTTCGCCCACCTGCCAGCCGGGCGCATCGCGCAGGTGGTGCGGCTGATGCAGGCCGAGGGCATGACCGCCACCGTCAGCTCGATCCACATCAATGGCTGGTATGGCGAGCACAATAAGCTGGCCGGCGCGCGCTGGATCGTGCGCACATTGCTCGGCCGCGAGCTCGACGCCGAGATCGAGCACTGGGTCTACGTGGGCGACTCCACCAACGATGTGCTGATGTTCGAATGCTTCCCGCACAGCGTGGGCGTGGCCAACATCCGGCGCTTCGAGGCGGAGCTCACGCACCCGCCGAGGTACATCACACCGAGCGAGCGCGGCGCCGGCTTCGCGGAAGTGACGGCCGCCATCCTCGCCGCGCGCTGAGGCGCCCGAAGCGCCGAAGCCGCCCGAATCGCCGCTACTGCGGCTTGCCCAGGCCGAGCTTTTCGACCAGCGCCTTCTCGCGCTGGAAGGTCTCCTGCGCGAAGCGGGCGTACTGCGCCGAGTCCATGTAGATCGGCAGCATGTCGTAGCGCGCCAGCGACTGCACGTAGCTGGGCTCTTCCATCGCCTTCTTGAAGGCGTCGTGCAGCTTCTTGACCACATCCGGCGGCGTGCCGCGCGGCGCGCCGATGCCGAAGGGCGAGTTCTGCACGATGTCGATGCCCAGCTCCTTGAGCGTGGGCGCGTCGGGGAACTTCGCCAGGCGCTGCTCGCCCCAGGTGTTGAGCACGCGCAGCTTGCCCGATTCGACCAGCGGCGCGAAACCGGTGGAGTCGGCCGCCGCCATCAGCTGGCCGCCGAGGATGGCCTGGTTCAAATCGGCGCTGCCCTTGTACGGAATGTGGTTGAGCACAAGACCGAGCTTCTGCGCAATCAGTTCCGTGGTCAGGTGCGGGCTGGTCAGCGTGCCGGTGGATCCGTAGCTGAGCTTGCCGGGGTTGGCCTTGGCGTAGGCGACGAAGTCATTCCAGTTCTTGATGGGGCCGTCGGTCGGCGCCACGATGCCGAAGGCGTAGCCGGTGACGTTGATGACGTAGGCGATGTCCTTGACCGGGTCCCAGTTGATCTTGGTGGTGTAGGGCAGCCGGAACACGCCCAGCGGAATCTGCGCCAGCGTGTAGCCGTCCGCCGAGGTGGTCTGGAGCTGCTGCGCCGGCAGCGTGCCGCCCGCGCCCGGCTTGTTCTCGATCACCACCGGCTGGCCCAGCACCTTGGAGGCGTTGTCGGCGAGCGAGCGCATGGTGATGTCGGTGGGGCCGCCCGCCGGGAAGGCGACCAGCAACCTGATCGGCTTGGCCGGAAAGGCCTGGGCGAATGCCGACAGCGAAGGGGCGGCGATGGTGGCAGCGGCGAGCTGCACGAGGTGGCGACGGCGCATCGGATGTCCTCTGATTGGGAAAGTGCGCGCATTGGAACGCCTGTGTGCGGCGCGCGCATCGGGACTGTCCCCCTGTGCCGTCACACAGGCGACTCCTGCGAACGGCACCGTCGTGTCGCGTCTAGCCGACTCGTTGCAAAAGACACACGCTCAACAAGAAACGGCGGATGGGCGCCGCGGGCAGGATACGTATGGCCTTTCTGGCCGGACTCCCCCGCTGGAGTCATACAAGGAAGAAACCCAATCACTGAACCCAGGGATATTCAGATGAAACGACTCGCGACCGCGGCCGGTGCCGCATTTCTTTTGCTGGGCAGCGCCCAGGCCCAGATGACGATGCCGCAGTGGAGCACCGCGGGCCTTTACGGGGAACTCGGCTATACGCAGCTGAAGATCGACGCATTTGGCACCAGCCTCCGGCCCGGGGCGATACGCGGCATCATCGGGTACGACTTCCATCCGTTCTTCGCGGTCGAAGCCGCAGGCGCCTGGGGCATCGACGACGACGACAAGGGCATCGCGATCGGCGGTGTTCCGACCAGCGTCCAGGCCAAGCTGGATTACATGTACGGCCTCTGGGTCAAGCCGAAATACGCGTATCAGCAGTTCGAGTTCTTCGGCCGCCTGGGCTACGCCCACACCAAGGTGGAGGTCGATCGCACCGGCTTCATCGGGCGCACGGAAGGCCAGGACGACTTTGCCTGGGGCCTGGGCGCGAACTACCGGTTCACCCCGAACGCGTACGTGGGAATCGACTGGATGCGTTACTCCAATCAGAGCAACAGCCACGTCGACGGCCTGACGATCTACGGCGGCTGGCACTGGTAATAGACTCATTCAGGAAATTCGCTGCGCGAGTTTCCTGAATCGCCTGATCAGTTAAAGAGGCCCGGCAAAGCCGGTTCTTCACAGCGTGTGATCGGGCTGCGCGGGGAGTCCTATCGCGCCAGCACCGGCGCCAGCGCGCGGCCGGTGTGGGTCCCGCGGATCACCAGCTGCTCGGGCGACGCGGCCGCCACCACGCGGCCGCCCTCGCCGCCCCCTTCCGGGCCCAGGTCGATCACCCAGTCGGCTTCGGCGATGATGTCCAGGTCGTGCTCGATCACGATTACGCTGTGGCCGCCGTCCACCAGGCGGTGCAGCACACGCGCCAGCTTCTCCACGTCAGCCATGTGCAGCCCGACCGTGGGCTCGTCCAGCACATAGAGCGTGTGCGGCGCCTTCTGGCCGCGGCGCGTGATGTCGTCGCGCACCTTCGACAGCTCGGTGACCAGCTTGATGCGCTGTGCCTCGCCGCCTGACAGGGTCGGGGAAGGCTGCCCCAGGGTGAGGTAGCCCAAGCCCACGTCCTTGAGCAGCTGCAGCGGATGGCTGATGGCCGGCATGCTGGCGAAGAAAGCCACCGCCTCATCGACTTCCATCTGCAGCACGTCGCCGATGCTCTTGCCGCGCCAGGTGACGGCCAGCGTTTCGGGATTGAAGCGCGCGCCGTGGCAGGACTCGCAGGGCACCTTCACGTCCGGCAGGAAGCTCATCGCGATGGTGCGCACGCCCTGCCCTTCGCAGACCGGGCAGCGCCCCTCCCCGGTGTTGAACGAGAAACGACCCGGCCCGTAGCCGCGCGCTTTCGCCTCCAGGGTGTCGGCGAACAGCCGGCGGATCGTGTCCCAGAAGCCGATGTAGGTCGCGGGACAGGAGCGCGGCGTCTTGCCGATGGGCGTCTGGTCGACTTCCAGCACGCGGTCGACCGCCTGGTAGCCGTCCAGCCCCTGGCAGCCGATCCATGCCGGGCGCTTGCCGCGCGCGTCGGCATCGCGGCCCGCCTTGGTGGCGCGCTGCTGCACCGCGGCCTGCACGTTGGCCAGCAGCACGTCGCGCGCCAGCGTGGACTTGCCGGAGCCAGACACGCCGGTCACGGCGACCAGTCGACGCAGCGGGACGTCGACGTCGACGTCCTGCAGGTTGTGCAGGTCGGCGCCGCGCAGCTGGAGCTGGCCCTCGGTGCCGGGGTTGCCTCCTCTCCCCTCCGGGGCGGGGGCTGGGGTGAGGGGCGCTCCATTCAAGCCAACCTCGCGCCGCGGCTTCACCGGATGCTTCATCGCATGCAGCAGGTAACGCCCCGTCACCGACTCCTCGGCGGCCGAGATCTCGCTGGCGCTGCCCTGCGCCACCACCCGGCCGCCCCGCTTGCCCGCGCTGGGGCCGATGTCGATGATGTGGTCGGCGCGGCGGATGGTGTCCTCGTCGTGCTCCACCACCACCAGGGTGTTGCCCTTGCTGCCGAGCTTGTGCAACGCATCCAGCAGGATCTGGTTGTCGCGCGCATGCAGGCCGATGGTCGGCTCATCCAGCACATAGCACACGCCCTGCAGGTTGGACCCGAGCTGCGCGGCCAGGCGGATGCGCTGCGCCTCGCCGCCGGACAGCGTGGGCGCGCCACGGTCCAGCGTCAGGTAGCCCAGCCCGACTTCCTCCAGGAACTCCAGTCGGCTTTTGATCTCGGGGATCAGGTCGCGCGCGATGCCCTGCTCGCGATCGCTCAGCACGCTGCCGGCCTGCAGGCCTTCGATCCAGCGGCGCACCTCGCTCACCGAGAGGGCGGCGATCTCGGCAATGCCGGTGGCGCTGAACTTCACATGGCGCGCCTGCAGGTTGAGGCGCGTGCCGCCGCACGAGGAGCAGGATTCGTCGCTCACGTCCTCCACCTCGGGTTCGGCGAAGGTCTGCTCGCGGCCCTTGTCCTCGTCGCTGCGGAGGGTATCGTCGTAGGCCTTGCGCTGCTCGCGGCTGAGCTTCACGCCGGTGCCCACGCAGTCGGGGCACCAGCCGTGCTTGCTGTTGTAGGAGAACAGGCGCGGATCGAGCTCCGGGTAGCTGGTGCCGCATTCCGGGCAGGCGCGCTTGGTCGAGAACACCTCGACCTTGCCGATGTGGTGATGGCGGCCCTCGCCGGCCATCATCGCGCCGCGCAGCCCATCCAGCGGCGCCAGCACGTGCAGCACGCCCTTGCCATGCTCCAGCGCCTCGGCGAGCTTGGCGCGCAGCAGCTCCTCGTTGGCCGGTGTGATGTCGAGGTCGCACACCGGCAGTTCGATGGTGTGCTCCTTGAAGCGGTCGATGCGCGGGAAGCCGGTGGTCGGCAGGAAGTTGCCGTCCACCCGCAGGTGGGTGTAGCCGCGCGGCCGCGCCCATTCGGCCAGCTCGGTGTACACGCCCTTGCGGTTGACCACCAGCGGCGCCAGCAGGCCGATGTGCTGGCCCTTGTACTTGCGCATCAGCTGCGCGGCGATGCTGTCCGGCGTCTGCGGCCGCACCGGCGTGCCATCGTGCACGCAGTGCTGCGTGCCCAGCTTCACGTAGAGCAGGCGCAGGAAGTGCCACACCTCGGTGGTGGTGCCCACGGTGGACTTGCGCCCGCCGCGCGACAGCCGCTGCTCGATCGCCACCGTGGGCGGAATGCCGTACACCGCATCGACCTCCGGCCGCCCGGCCGGCTGCACGATGCTGCGCGCATAGGCGTTGAGCGATTCCAGGTAGCGCCGCTGCCCCTCGTTGAACAGGATGTCGAAGGCCAGCGTCGACTTGCCCGAGCCCGACACCCCGGTGATCACGCTGAAGCGGTTGTGCGGCACGTTCACCGACAGCGACTTCAGGTTGTGCTCGCGGGCATTGACGATCTGGATCGCCGAATTCACCAAATTGGGGTCAGAGTCCAATTTCGCGTATCTCGCGCCGTCGAGCGCCCCCACCCCTGCCCTCCCCCGGTGGGGGAGGGAGTAAACGGCCTTCGGTTCTTCCGCCGCACCCAAGGTCAAGTCGTATTCACGCAAGGCCTTGGCGGTGTGCGAACTCGGGTGGTGGCGCACTTCCTCCGGCGGGCCTTCGGCGACCAGCAGGCCGCCGGCGTCGCCGCCTTCCGGCCCCAGGTCAATCAGCCAGTCCGCCGCGCGGATCACATCGAGGTTGTGCTCGATCACGACGATGGAGTTGCCGCCTTCGAGCAGCTTGCGCAAGGCGCGCATCAGCTTAGCGATGTCGTCGAAATGCAGCCCGGTGGTGGGCTCGTCGAACATGAACAGCACGCCCTTGGTCGCCAGGCCCTGGCGCGTGGCCGAGCCGTTCTTCGCCGCCTGCGCCAGGAAGCCGGCCAGCTTCAGGCGCTGCGACTCGCCGCCGGACAGCGTGGGTACCGGCTGGCCCAGCTTGACGTATTCCAGTCCGACGTCGGCGATCGGCTGCAGCGCGCGGATCACCTCGCGGTCGTTGGCGAAGAGCTGCGCCGCCTCGCTCACCGTGAGCTCCAGCACATCGGCCACGTTCAGCACGCGCGCCTTGCCGCCCGCCGCCTGTCGCTCGATGGTGAGTTCCAGGATCTCGGGCCGGTAGCGCTTGCCGTCGCAATCCGGGCAGCGCAGGTACACGTCCGACAGGAACTGCATCTCCACGTGCTCGAAGCCGGAGCCGCCGCAGGTGGGGCAGCGGCCGTCGCCGGAATTGAAGGAGAACTTGGACGCGGTGTAGCCGCGCTGCCTGGCCAGCGGCGCGGTGGCGAAGATCTCGCGGATCGCATCCCAGGCGCCCACATAGCTCACCGGGTTGGAACGCGCGGTCTTGCCGATCGGCGACTGATCGACGAACACCACGTCGCCCAGGTGATCGGCGCCCAGCAGGCGGTCATGCGCGCCCGGCGAGTCGGTCGCCTTGCCGAAATGCCGCATCAGCGCCGGCGCCAGCACATCCTGGATCAGGCTGGACTTGCCCGAGCCGGACACCCCGGTCACCACCACCAGCCGCTGCAGCGGGAACTCGACCGCGAGGTCGCGCAGGTTGTGCTGGCGGGCCCCTTCCAGGATCAGCCGCGGCGTCGCTTCGGTCACCGCGCGCTTGAAGCCCATGCCCACGTGCTTGCGCGCGCCCAGGTAGGCGCCGGTGAGCGTATCGGCCTGGCGCAGCTGCGCGGTGGTGCCGTCGAACACGATCTGCCCGCCACGCTCGCCCGGCCCCGGCCCCATGTCGATGATGCGGTCGGCCGCGATCATCACCGCGGGGTCGTGCTCCACCACCACCAGCGTGTTGCCGGCGTCGCGCAGCCGCATCATCGCCTCGGTGATGCGGTGCATGTCGCGCGGGTGCAGGCCGATGCTGGGCTCGTCCAGCACGAACAGCGTGTTCACCAGCGAGGTCCCCAGCGCCGTCGTGAGGTTGATGCGCTGCACCTCGCCGCCAGAAAGCGTGCGGCTCTGCCGGTCCAGAGCGAGGTAGCCGATGCCCACGTCGACCAGGTACTTCAGCCGCGTGTTGATCTCATCAAACAGCAGCTTGAGCGCCTGCAGGTCGCCCTGGCCGGCGTGCGCGGCTTCGGCCTGCGGTTCGACCCGGTCGAAGAAGCGGCGCAGCTTGTCGATCGGCATCAGCATCAGGTCGTGCAGGGCCAGGCCCGGCATCGCTTCGAGCTGCTCGCGCGTCCACTTCACGCCGACCGGCATGAAGCGGCGCGAGGGCTCGATCACCGCGTCGGCGTCCTCCTTGGTGCCGAGGCGCCACAGCAGGCTTTCCAGCTTCAGGCGCGCGCCGCCGCACGTCTCGCAGGGCGTGTAGCTGCGGTACTTGGACAGCAGAACGCGGATGTGCATCTTGTAGGCCTTGCTCTCCAGGTACTGGAAGAAGCGCCGCATGCCGTACCACTGCTTGCTCCAGTTGCCCTCCTTGTAGCCGGGCGTCCCTTCGATCACCCAGGCCTTCTGCTCCGGCGTGAGCTTGTACCAGGGCGTGTCGCGCGGAACGCCGGCGGCCTCAGCGTGGCGCATCAGGTCGTCCTGGCACTCCGACCACGCGGGCGTCTGGATCGGACGGATCGCGCCAGCGCGCAGCGTCAGCTTGTCGTTGGGAATCACCAGGCCCCAGTCGACGCCGATCACGCGGCCGAAGCCGCGGCAGGCGTCGCAGGCGCCGACCGGCGAGTTGAACGAGAACATCGACGGAATCGGGTCGGCGTAGCGGATGTCGCTGTCCGGGCAGTGCAGGCCGGTGGAGAACTTCCAGCAGTCGAAGCTCTCGTCGGCCAGCTGGCGGTACACCGACAGGCGCCCCGACCCGCGCTTGAGCGCGACCTCGATCGCCTCGATGGCGCGCGCCCGTTCGGTGTTCTGCAGGCGGAAGCGATCGGCCACCACGTCCAGCACCTTGCGCGGGCCGGTCACCGTCGCCACCTCTCGCTGCCCGTGCACCCGGGTGAAGCCGCTGGCGGCCAGCCATTGCTCGACTTCCTCGGTGGTGGTGCTGGCCGGCAGTTCCACCGGGAAGGTCAGCACCAGGCGCGGATCGTCCTGCGCGGTGCGGCGCTTCAGTTCGTCGTAGATGCTGTCCGGCGAGTCGTGCCGCACCAAGAGCCCGGTCTGGCGGTCGAACAGCTGCGCGGCCCGCGCGAACAGCAGCTTCAGGTGGTCGTTCAGCTCGGTCATGGTGCCGACCGTGGAGCGCGAGGAGCGCACCGGGTTGGTCTGGTCGATGGCGATGGCGGGCGGCACCCCTTCCACCCGGTCAACCGCGGGCTTGTCCATGCGATCCAGGAACTGGCGGGCGTAGGCCGAAAAGGTCTCGACGTAGCGCCGCTGCCCTTCGGCGTAGAGCGTGTCGAAAACCAGGCTCGACTTGCCCGATCCGCTCGGACCGGTGACGACGGTCAGCTCGCCCGTGCGCAGGTCGAGGTCGAGGTTCTTGAGGTTGTGCTGGCGCGCGCCGCGGATGCGGATCTGTCCCTGGGTCATGCGGGAGGTTCTTTCGGTCGAAGGCGGAACATTCTAGAGATACCGCCTTGCCAAGTCCCGCCATGTGGTTATCCACGGCGTGGTGCCCCAACGACCTTCCCCCACCAGATCGGAAGTTTCCGCGGCAGCGGCCGCCCGTGCTAGGGACTCCTGAACTCCGGCGACCGGCCTCCCAGCCACGCCGTGAGACCTTCCGTGTAGTCGTCGCCGCCGTCCAGCGGGTCGCGCATGGCCTGCGACAGCGCGGTTGCCGCGCCGGTATCGAGATCGACGCTTTGCCGGATCAGCTGCCGGGCCGCGGCCACGCCCACCGGGCTGTTGCCGGCGATCTCGCCCGCCAGCGCCAAGGTCCGCTCCCGCAATTCAGCATGCGGAACGACCAGCTCCACGAAACCGAGCTGGAAGGCCTCCTGCGCGGAGAACTGGCGTGCACTGAGCACGATGTAGCTGGCGCGGCCGCGGCCGACCATCTTGGTCAGGCGAACCGGGCCGCCGGCACCGGGAAACGAACCGGTGTTGCGCAGCTCGGTGAGCGCCAGGACCGCCCGGTCGGAGGCGACCCGGATGTCACAGGCCAGCGCCAGTTCCAGGGACCCGGCGAACGCCGGGCCGTTGATCATCGCGATGACGGGCACCGGGAATGCTTCCAGCAGTTCGACGATCTGCAGCCCGGCATGGCGTTGCCGCTGGACGATTTCAGGCGTCAGATGAACCCGCTCCTTCAGGTCAGCGCCGGCGCCGAAGGCCGAGCCCTCACCCGTGAGAATGAGCACCCGGAAGTCCTGGCAGGCATGGAGCTCGGTCAGGCACGCCAGAAGTTCGCTCGCCATCTCGAAACTGACCGCGTTGCGCCGCGCCGGCCGGTTCATCGCCAGCGTCAAGACCTGTTCGGCAGGCCGGTAAAGCTTCAGGGTGTTCCAGTCATCACGCATGTCCGGGCTCCAGGTCCGCCGACTCCGCGGTTGTTTCAGTCACTGCCACTTCAGCAGCGCGCGTTCCAGCCGGCTCATCGCCGAGGTCACCAGCATGCCCAGCAGCGCCAGCACGACCAGCAGCCCCATGACACCGTTCATGTTGAACGTCGATTGCATGTAGGCCAGCGTCTGCCCCAGGCCGTGCTCAGCCGCCATCAGTTCGGCGCCGATCACACCCAGCATCGAGTACACCAGCGCGAGCCGCAGGCCCGACGCGATCACGGGGACCGCCGAGGGCAAGGTGACGTGCATGAACAACTGCAGCGGCGAGGCGCCGAGGCTGCGCGTGAGCGTGAGCAGGTCGCCGGACACGCCGCGAATGCCCGCGACCGTGCTGGATAGCACGATGAAGAAAGCCAGGCTGGTGCCCACGGCGATCTTCGAACCCAGGCCGAGTCCGAACCAGAGCAGGAACAGCGGCACCAGCGCGATCCGGGGCATCGCATTGAGCAACGTCAGGTAGGGATCGGCGGCGCGCTCGAAGCGCGGGAAGGCGACGAACACCAGGCCCAGCAGGATGGCCAGCGCGCTGCCGAGAACGAAGGACGCCACCGTGCCGACCATGGTGTATCCCAGCTCCAGCCAGAGTTTGGGCTTGGACACGAACCCTTCGTACAGGAAATTCGCGATGCCGGACGGACGTCCGAAGAAGGTCGCGTCCAGCCAGCCGCGCGAACAGGCGAATTCCCAGACCGCCAGGAAGGCGGCCAGGAAAACCAGGTGCGCAGCAGCATCACGCCAGGTGTGTTGGACATCTTTCACGGTCGGCCCTCAATGAACAAGTTTCGCGGCGGCGCCGGACTGTTGGATGCCGCGCTCGAGCTGCTCCCAGACATGGGTGTAGATCTCGTGGTACTCGGCGCTCTTTTGCAGGGCGCGGACCGAGCGCGGGCGCGCCAGCGGAATCTGGACGTCGGCGATGATGCGGCCGGGGCGCGCGCTCATCACCACCACCCGGTCCGACAGCGCCACCGCCTCGCCCAGGTCGTGCGTGATGAAGATGACCGTGCGGCGCTGCGCCTGCCACAGCGAAAGCAGCAGATCCTCCAGCGCCAGCTTGGTCTGCGCGTCCAGCGCGCCGAACGGCTCGTCCATCAGCAGGATCGGCGAGTCCAGCGCGAAGGTCCGGGCCAGCGCGCAGCGCTGCCGCATGCCGTGCGACAGCGCCTTGGGATAGCTGTCCTCGAAGCCGGCCAGGCCCACCTTCGCCAGCAGTTCGCGCGCGCGTGCTTCGGCCTGCGCCCAGGGCACGCCGCGCAGTTCCATGCCGTAGCAGGCATTGGCCAGGGTCGTGCGCCAGGGCAGCAGGCAGTCGCGCGCCAGCATGTAAGCCAGATCGGCATTGCCCTCGTGCGGCGGCTTGCCCAGGATCGAGATCCTGCCCTCCTGCGGCGGCAGCAGGCCGGTGAGCTGGTTCAGCACCGTGGTCTTGCCGCAGCCGCTGGGGCCGACGATCGAGACGAGGTCTCCTTCGTTGACCTGAAGCGAGAAGTCGTCCACGGCCAGCACCTGCTGGCCGAAGCGGATCTTGAGGTTGTCGATCGAGATCGCGGCCATCGAATCAGGGCGCGCGTGCGTCGATGATTTCCGCCGCTTCGATACCCTTGTCCCACTGGCCGGTCTTGAGCATGAAATCGACGGTCGCCTTGACGGCAGGGCGGCTGATGCGCGGATCGAAGATGCCGTGCTTGATCTGCCGCTGCAGCAGGGACCGCATCAGCTGGTCCCCATTCGGGATGTCGAACTTGAAGTGGGCGTCGTTGATCTTCAGCACCTCCTCGAAGTTCGCCGGGTCGTTGATGAACTTGTCGGCGTCGCGGGTGGCCTTGACCAGGGCCTCGACCACGTGCGGGTTGGCGTCGATGTAGGCCTGGTTCATGATCAGGCCGGCGCCGCCGCCGTTGGTGGCGAAGACCTCGGCCGGCTGCGGATCGGCATCGGCCCGGTAGACGACCTTGCATTGCTTGGTGACGTCGCACATGGTGCCCATCGGCTCGTAGGACATGGCGAAGTCGATCTGCTTGTTCACCAGCGCGGCGTAGGCGGTGTTGGGCGCCCCCACCGCCACGAAGGTGACGTCCTCGGCCTTCATCCCGGCCTTGTCGAGCAGGAAGCGCACGCCGGTCTCCACGCCGCTGCCGCGGCTGGTCACGCCGACCTTCTTGCCTTTCAGGTCCGCCACCCAGGCCGGAAACGGCTTGCCCGCATTGGGGGCGTCGACATGGTTGCCCACGACCATCAGGCCGAGGTTCTTGCTCATGATGTTGACGACCGCCTTCACCTTGGCGCCCTTCTGCACCGCCGGGATCCACACCTCCAGCGCCGCCACGGCGCCCTCGATGTTCTTGGCCATCAGCGCCTGCATGCCGAGTGCCGCGGTCGGGATCGGCTGGAGCTCGCACTTGATGCCGTAGTTGGCGCAATAGCCCTTGGCGATGGCCACACGCATGGGCAGCGTGATGACGCCGAGATGGTCCTGGATGCGCACCGTCTCGCCCTTGCCTTGCGCGGCGGCCGTACCCGCGAGCAGTGCCATGGACAAAGCCAGCGCGCTACGGATCTTGGATGGGATCTTCATGATGTCTCCTGTTGTTTGTGAAAGAAGGACTAGGGAAGGAATTCGTTGTCTCACGCGGCGGCCAGCACCATCACCATGTAGGCCGACATCACCATGCCGGTTGCCTGCACCAGCGCGTGGCGCGCACCGGGCACCTGGCGCGCGCCGCACTCGCCGCGCAACTGGCGCACCGTTTCTATGGTGAGCTGCATGCCGAACTGGCCGGAATGGTTGAACGACAGGCCGCCGCCCGAGGTGTTGACGGGGAAGCCGCCGCCGGGTGCGATGCGGCCGCCGCGCAGGAAGTCCGCCGCGCCGCCCGGCTCGCAAAAGCCCATGGCCTCGAGGCCGAACGGCACGTTGATCGTGAAGGCGTCGTAGATCTGGACCATGTCCAGGTCGCTGCGATCGATCCGGGCCATGGCCAGGGCCTCGTCGGCCAGGCCGCGCAAGGGCTGCTCGTCCAGCCAGTCGGTGACCGCGAACGGCGTCATGTGGTGGCGGTGGCTGTCGGCAAAGCCCTGCACCACCACCGGCGGCCGCTTCAGCGCGCGCGCCCGCTCCACGCGGGTCAGGACCATGGCGCCCGCGCCGTCATTGACCTGGCAGATGTCCAGTTTGCGCAGCGGGTCGGCGATCATCGGCGAGGCTAGGTATTGCGCCATGGTCAGCGGATCGCGGGCGCTGGCGTTCGGGTTCAGCTGCGCCCAGCGGCGCGCGGCGAGTGCCACTTCGCCCAGGCACTCGGGCCCGACGCCCCAGCGGTCCAGGTACAGGCGCGCCAGCATGGCGTACCAGCCGATCGGATTGAGCATGCCGTAGGGGGCGGCAAACTGCCCCATCGGCATGCGCGCGTCCTGCATCAGCCCGCCGCGCTGGCGGCTCTGGTCCAGCCGCTGGGTGCTGCCCCAGGTGACCAGGGCCACCTCGCACAGGCCGGCCTCGATGGCTGCCATCGCATGCACCAGGTGCGTGATGTTGGATTGACCGCCCACCACCGTGCTGTCGACATAGCGCGGCTGGATGCCCAGGTATTCGGACACCAGCATGGCGCTGGCCCGGTCGTCCCAATGCGCGAACACGCCGTCGACGTCGGTGAGAAGCAAGCCGGCATCGAGCAGCGCCTCGCGCGCGGACCGGCATTGCAGCGACAGCGCCGTGTCGCCGGGCGCCGCCTTGCCCAGGCCGGTTTCGCCGACGCCGACGATGGCGTAGCGGCCGCGCAGTTCCTGCTTGTCGATCGCCATGCTTCAGCCCCCGCCCGTGCCGGCGAGCCGGGACCGGACGTCCTTCTTCAGGACCTTGCCGACGGGGCTGCGCGGCAGCGTGGGCCAGAACTCGACGCGCTTGGGCGTCTTGGTGCTGCCGAACCGGGCCTTGCACATCGCCATGATCTCGTCGGCGGTGGCCGTCGCGCCGGCCTTGAGCTCGATGACCGCGGTCACCCGCTCGCCCCAGTCGGCGTCGGGGGTGCCGACCACGGCGCAGTCCTGCACCGCGGGATGCGACCAGATCAGCTGCTCGATCTCGCTCGGGTAGATGTTGAAGCCGCCCGAGATGATCATGTCTTTCTTGCGGTCCACCAGGTACAGGTAGCCGTTCTCGTCGAACACGCCGATGTCGCCCGTGTGATGCCAGCCGAAGGCGCGGGCGGCGGCGGTGGCTTCCGGGTTGTCGAAATAGCCCGGCGTCACCAGTTCGCCGCGCGCGACGATCTCGCCACGCTCGCCGGGCCCGACGATGTTGCCGTCGTCGTCCATCAGGGCTACCTCGCACGCGCCTGTCGGGCGCCCGGCCGACGCCAGGTGCCGGGTATCCCCGGAGTTGCCGCCGATGTCGTGGTCGCGACGGCTCAGGCAGGTGATCAGCCCCGGCACCTCGGACTGGCCGTAGATCTGCATGAACACCGGTCCCCACAGCGCCAGGCCTTCCTTCAGCTTGTCCACCGACATCGGCGCCGCGCCGTAGATCACGTATTCGAGCGAGCTGCAGTCGCGCCGCCGCGCGTCGGGGTGCGCCAGCAGGCGATAGATCATCGTCGGCGGCAGGAACATATGCGTCACGCGCTCGCGCTCGATCAGCTCCAGCACCACGGTCGGATCGGCCGAGGGCGCGATCACGTTGCGGGTGCCGAACGAGGACAGGCCGACCGCCGTGGCGCCTGCCGCATGGGTCAGCGGCGCCACCACCAGGTGCACCGGCTCCTTGGCCGGCGGGCAGAACTGGTTGCTGATGCGGTAGACGGCATGCAGGGCGCGATGGTTCTGCATGATGGCCTTGGGCCGCCCGGTGGTGCCGCCGGACGACTTGATCAGCGCGACGTCGTCGAGTTCGCGCTGCGCGATGCAGCGTTGCCCCGCGTACTGGCGCATCCAGCCCGCCACACTGGGTGTGCCGTCGGCTTGCTCGTCCAGCGCGATCACCGACTTGAGCGTGGGCACGCCGGCGCGGATGCGTTCGATCTGGGGCAGGAAGCTCTTGTCGACGACCAGCGCCGAGAGTTGCGCGAACGCCATGAACCAGATCAGGTCTTCCAGGGCATCGCGCGTGTTGAGCGGGACGAACACCGCGCCGGCACGCATGATGCCCAGCATGGTCACGAAGCCGATCGGATCGTTGGGGCACAGGATGCCGATGTGGCTGCGTTCCAGCCCGCGCTCGGTCAGGGCATGGGCCAGCGCATGCGAGGCTTCGGCCACCTGGGCATAAGTGAGGCGTGTCGTCGCGGTCTGCACGCAGACGCGTTCGGGGTACTTGCGCACGCCGATATCGAAATGGTCGATGATCATCGGCCTTCCTCCTGCAGCGTGAACTGCGGCAATGTGAACTCGTCGCTGATGGGCTCGAAGCGGACTTGCACCCGGGCCCCCGTGCGGATGCGCTCGACGTCGCAGCCGACCACGTTGGCCAGCATTCGCACGCCCTCATCCAGGTCGATCAGCGCCACCGCGTAGGGGGCGGTCATGGCCGGATTGGCGGCGATGCGGCAGATGGTGAAGGTGTAGATGCGGCCGGTGCCGCGGGCCTGCACCCACTCCAGGCCGTCGGCGAGGCACGCGGTGCAGAAGGCCCGCGGATAGAACTGGTGCCGCCCGCAACCCGGGCACCGCTGCACCACCAGCCGGCCTTCGCGCGCGGCGTCCCAATAGGGCCGGCTTTCCGCAGTCGCCACCGGTTGGGGCCTGGACACTTGCGTCATGCCAGCCCCGCGTTGGCGTGCAGTTCGAAGCCGGGCGAGATCACATGGATGGCGCGCCTGGCGGGCAGCCGCGCCAGCCCGGCCACCAATTCGACCAGCGGCCGCTCGATGCTGAAGTCGGTGGGCGTCGGGGCCAGGGCGTCGATCTTCTCGTCGCCGTACATGTAGCGCAGCACCAGTTCCTCGTCCGACAGGTGTCCGTAGCGCTTGCGCAGCTGCGGCACCACCGGCTCGAGCGCGGGCGGGCTCAAGGCGACGCTGCTGGATCCATTGGCGATGATCCTGTCCTTGACGTTCGGGTCGACCGGGATCGGCAGGGCGCCGAAGTAGCCGCAGACGTACTTCTTGACTTCGTCGGGAACCACCTTGTAGCGCTCGGTGTTCAGCACGTTCATCACCGCCTGCGCGGCCACGATGGCGGGATAGGGCGTCACCATCACCGGGGAGCCGAGCTCCACCCGTACCCGGGAAATCTCCTCGAGCACCTCCGGCAGCCGGTGCATGAGGCCGGCTTGCTTGAGCTGCGCCTCCAGGTTGGTCTGTGCCCCGCCGGCGTATTGCGTGTCGTACTGCGCGGGGTCGTATTCGGCGGGCACCCCCACCGGCTGGCCTTCCTGTTCCGCCAGGCGCCCCAGGTAGTCGCCGACCTCGTCGAGCAGATGGTCGTCCGCGGCCACGTCGAAGCCGATCTCGCGCAGGTTGCGCGCGAGCATCTGCGCGGCGGGCAGCGAATTGCCGTTGGCCAGCGGGTCCACCGCGCAGAGAATCCGGTCGGCACCGTGCACCGCACCTTCGAGCGCCACCAGCGGCCCCAGGCCGGTCAGGCAGTGGGTGTTCAGCTCCAGGGTGCATTCCGGGCCGATCGCGGCGCGCACGGCCGGGACCAGGGTGCGCGTGCGCTCCACTGTCAGGATGCCGCCGGCGTCGAGGATGCAGAACCCATCGGCGCCGAAACGCTGCCGTGCCTCCGCCGCCTTGCGGGCATAGAACGCATCGTCGTAACCCGGCGCGATGTTGTAGCCCAGCGCGATGATGGGACGGCACCCCAGTTCAAGGGTGCGCTTGACGGTGGCCTCGACGTTGTCCCAGCACAGCAGCGCCTCCATGATCGCCATGTCGCGCGCGCCATTGGCGATCAGGCGCTCGGCAAACAGCAGCGTGATGTCGTCGGCCACCGGATAGAAGTTGCGCATCAGGTTGCCGCGCACCGCCGCGCGCAGCGGCGTGCGCGTGATGCGTTCGCGCAGCAGGCGCAGACGTTCGAACGGGTTCTGGTTGAGGAACAGCACGCCCGCGTCGAACTGCACCAGGGCGATGCCTTCCATGCTGACGAAGCCGGCCTGGTCCAGGCGCTCGGCGATCGGCAGCATGTGCTCGGTGCGCATGCGCGTGGCCCACAGGCATTGGTGCGCGTCGCGCAGCGTCCCGTCGGACAGATGGATGGTGCGGCGCCGGCCGGTGCGTGCCGTCTCGGCAGCGACCTGGGCGCGAAGTTGGGACAGCATGGCTCTAGTCCAGTGAAACAGGGAAATAGCACCCCCCGCCGGGGCGAGAAGGGGTGCAGGAGTAGGCACGGGCCGCAGCCCAGGCTGGCCGCCTGGGCAAGGACCGTAACGCCCTCATGCGCCCCTTCTCGCCCCGGCCCTTCGGGTGAGCGCCAGAAGGGGCACTCTCGTTGTTGCAAATCCTCGCCAGGTATCCAACCTGGCTGCGGTTTGCGCCTAGATAGCGCCCCTTCTGGCGCTCACGGGGGGTGCTATTTCCCTGTTTCACTGGACTAAGCCCAGTTGGAGGCGAATTTCGATGCCGGCGCCGTTCGCCGACACCAGCGCGTACCGGGACGCGCGCTGCAACAGCCCACGCGCCAGCGCCACGGCCGGCGCGACGGATTCATAGCGGAGTGCTGCGAGGCGGGCATGTCCCGGCACCTCGCGCGCATCGACACCTGCGACACCTGCCAGCAGCGTCTGGCCGCCGGCGTAGCTCCGGTCGGCGGGGATGGCGGAGCTGGCCTCGATGCGGCCGACGCGCTGTTGCAGGCCGTCGTGCAGGGTCCCCGGCGGCGTGCCGTAGATGCCCTGCAGCAGGCGCCGCAGCACCGGCCTGAGACTCTGGTAGCGGGGCTCGCCCCGGAAATGACTCATGGCCTGTTCGGCGATCGCCTGGGCGAAAGGGGCCACCATGGGCGGCGACCCCATGTCGGCGCGCACGGCCGCACACTCGGCGGCGAAGGCGTGCACGCGCGGCCATTCGCCGCGTTCGCGCAGCTGCGACATGCATCGCGCCGCCACTTCGCCGGGCAGCTGGTGCGCGAACGGCGCCAGGTCGAACACCCACGGCTGCGCTGCGGGAAAGCCTTCCTGGTCGGCGATGGCTGCCAGGCCCTCGTTGGCCGCCGCCAGCGCCTGATGTGACGGTGCCGACGCCAGGATCTCCAGCCGCGCGAGCGAACGCAGCAGCAGCGGCAGTGCGGGCAAGGACGCCCCATTGGCCAGGCACGGCAGAGCCGTGTCGATGCCGCTGATGCCCAGCCGCGCTGCCTCGACTGCCAGCCAGGGCCCCAGGGCGGTCTGGCAACGCGTGTGCAGGTCCAGCGGCAGCTCGCCGAGCGCGGCGCGCAGCGCGGGCAGCAGGCTGCGGGCGCGGTCCGGCGTCAGCACGCCGCTCTCGTCGCGCAGCATCACCCGGTCGGCGCCGCAAGCCGCCAGCGCGCGCGCGCGCCGGGCGTAGTCGGCATCATCCAGCCCCGCATCGGCGACGTAGGGCAAGGCGGCGATCGGCACGAGGCCGGCGGCGATCGCGTCGCGCACCGCCCCGGACATGCGCTGGGGGTCCTGCAGTGCGTCCAGCAGCACGACCTGGGCGATGCCGGCGGCGGCCAACTCACCCAACCACGGGGCGAGCAGCCCGGGCCCGAGCGTGTCGTCCGGCGCGCGGCCGTGGCCCGTCAGCAGGTTCACCGTGGCGCGTAGCGGCACACCGGGGCAGCGGCGGCGCGCCAGGACCGCCCTTTGCAAGGGGTTTTCGCCGCGCGCGATGCAGGCCTCGAGCACCGACGGGCTGAGCACCTCGATGGCGGCCAGCCCGGAGCCGGCCAGATGACCGATGCACTCCAGCAGCATCGGGGTCGTCAGCCGCTGGTCCCAGACGGCGGCCTGGCCGTCGGTGAAGCTGGCGTCGCTGAAACGCAGCGCCGTATTCATGCCGTGGCCTCCTGCGTGGCCCGTGCCGCCTTGCGCGCGGGCAGGAAGGTCTCCTCGACCCAGCGGGTGGTGACCTGGCCGGCGGCGAAGTCGGCATCGGCCAGCACGGCCTCGTGGAAAGCGGCGGTGGTCGTCACGCCTTGCACCTGCAGATCGGACAGGGCCGCCGTCATCTTCGCGATCGCCTCGCTGCGGGTCGGCGCGTGCACGATCAGCTTGCCGATCATCGAGTCGTAGTACGGCGGCACGGTGTAGCCCGCGCAGCAGTGCGAGTCGAGCCGGATGCCCGGGCCGGCGGGCGCCTTCCAGCCGGTGATCAGGCCCGGTCGCGGCAGGAAGTTGCGGTCGGGATCCTCCGCATTGAGCCGACACTCGATGGCATGCCCGTGGAGCGTGATTTCGTCCTGCGTGAAGGACAGCGGCAGGCCCGCGGCCACCCGGATCTGCTCGGCGACCAGGTCGCGCCCGGTGATCATCTCGGTGACCGGATGCTCCACCTGGATGCGGGTGTTCATCTCGAGGAAGTAGAAACGGTTGTCGCGGGCGTCGACGACGAATTCGACGGTGCCGGCGCCGAAGTAGCCGACGTTGCGCGCCAGCCGCAGCGCGCACTGGCCCATGGCCGCGCGTTGCGCCGCGCTGAGCGCGGGCGACGGTGCCTCCTCGATCAGTTTCTGGTGCCGGCGCTGGGTCGAGCACTCGCGCTCGCCCAGGTGGACGATGTTGCCGTGCTGGTCACCGATGACCTGGATCTCGATGTGGCGGGCGCGCTCGATGAACTTCTCGACGTATAGCGTGGCGTCGCCGAAGGCCGACTGGGCCTCGGAGGCGGCGGAACGGAAGGCCGCCTCCATCTCGGCGCCGGAGCGCACGACGCGCATGCCGCGTCCGCCGCCGCCGGCCGTGGCCTTGACCAGAACGGGGTAGCCGATCTCCTCGGCGATCCGCCGCGCCGCCGCGGGGTCGGCCATGGCGCCGGAGCCGGGCACTCGCGGCACGTCGGCCTTGGTGGCCAGGCTGACGGCGGTGATCTTGTCGCCCATGGCATCGATCGCCTCTGCGCTCGGTCCGATGAAGATCAGGCCGGCGTCGCTGCAGGCGCGCACGAAGGACGAGCGCTCGGAGAGGAAGCCATAGCCGGGGTGCACGGCGTCGCAGCGGGTCTCGAGCGCAGCCTTGACCAGCAGGTCGGCGCGCAGGTAGCTTTGGCCCGACGGCGCCGGGCCAATGACCACGGCCTGGTCGGCCATGCGTGCGGCCATGCTGTCGGTGTCGGCCTCGGACACGCCGACGACCGATTCGATGCCCAGCGAGCGGCAGGCGCGCACGATGCGTACGGCGATCTCACCGCGGTTGGCAATGAAGACGCGCCGGATGTCGTGGCGGGCGAGGGGAATGGTGGCGTCGTTCATGGCTCACCCCTCGATCAGCATCAGGATCTGGTCGTGCTGCACCAGCTTGCCGTGCTCAGCCAGGATGCGGCGCACCCGACCAGCCACCGGCGCCTTGACGGTGTTGAACATCTTCATCACCTCGACCAGGCAGACGGTCTGGTCCAGCGCCACTGCCGCCCCCTCTTGCACGTAGGCCGGCTGTTCGGGCGACGGCTTGCAATAGAAGGTTCCCAGCATGGGCGCGCGAATGGCGGTCATGCCGGCCGGCACTTCCGTGACGGGCACTTCCGCGCCGGCCGCGGCGCCAGGGGTTGCCGCCGGCGGCGCGGGCTCGACCGGCCGCGCGCTCGGCGCGGGAATCTCGATGGGGACCGTGGCCAGCGGGGCGGCACCGTGCTTGCGCGCGCGCAGGACGAAGTCACCGAGCTTGATGTCCAGCGATTCGAGGCCCTCGGACCGGTCCAGGATGTCGAGCAGGCTGCGGACGTCGGAATGGGTAAGTGGCATTGACGATCTCATCAAATGGGTGCGTGTTCCGGAGGTCCATCGCCGATGGGCCGCCTTGGATGGAAAAAACTGTACGCCCCGATTATCTGATTGTCAACAATCAGACATGTGGCTAGAATTGACTTACGACAACCCGCCGCGTCAGGGCTGCCCGAACGGCGGGGCATCCGAAATCGACTGACCGCCGGTGTCCGGCTATCGAAGGAGCGCACATTGAAGACATCAACCATCACGTCCGAGATCACGGGCACGGTGTGGAAGATCGTGAGCCGTGTCGGCGACACGGTCGACGAGAACCAGGACCTGGTCATCCTGGAATCGATGAAGATGGAAATCCCGGCCTTGTCGCCGGAACGAGGCACGGTGCGCGAAATCCTGGTGAAGGAGGGCGAGCTCGTGAAGGAGGGCCAGGCCCTGGTGATCGTGGAACAGGCCTGAGCACCGCCATGCCCACCACCTTGAACTCCAATGGCGCCACTCGGGCGGCACCGAAGAGCCGTCCGCTGACCTTGCCCGAGCAGATCGCCGAAAGCATCACGCTGGCGATCCTGAGCGGCGAATACGGGCCCGGCGACCGCATCCTCGAGCAGCAGCACGCCGAGCAGTTCCAGGTCAGCCGCGGGCCGATCCGCGAGGCCCTGCGCATCCTGGAAAAAAGCGGTGTGGTGACCATCCTCGCGCAACGCGGCGCGCACGTGACCCGCCTGTCTGCCAAGGAAGTGAACGACCTGTTCGAGATCCGGCGCGAATTGGCGGGCCTGTTCTTCCGCGGCAGTTCGCCCGTGGATCCGGCCTTCATCGAGCGCCTGGAGCAGGACGTGGCCGAGCTGGAGCGCCTGGCCCAGGACCCCGACGGCTGGGATCGCTACACGCAGACGACCATGCAGCTGAGCCGCTTCATCTATTCGGCCTGCCCGAACGAGAAGCTGGCGGACATCTACCACTCGCTGTCCTTGCAGACCGCGCGCTACACCAAGCTCGGCTTGCGCGACCAGGACCGGCGGGTGCAGTCCTTGCGCGGCTGGCGCCGCGTGATCAATGCCTTGAAGAAGAACCGGTTCGAGGAAGCCGGCGACGCCCTGAAAAAACTGATCGACGACTCGCGGCTCGCCGTGCTGAAGGCCCTCCAGCAGGACGGTTCCGCCGGCAAGTGACGCAGCTTCCACCTGAATGAGATGACAGCATGACTTACCCACGAATCGCAGGCGGGCGGCTCACCTGGGCGGCAGTCCAGCATGGCGCGCGCCCTGCCCTGATCCACGGCGACCAGACCTTCAGCTTCGATGAAATCGAAGCGCGCACGAATCGCTTTGCCAATGCCCTGCTCGGGCTGGGCCTGGCGCCGGGGGACCGCGTGGCCGTGCTGCTGAACAACTGCGTGGACAGCGTTGTTGCCGTTTTCGGCGCAGAGAAGGCGGCGCAGACCTATCTCGCGCTCAATGCGCGGCACACGCTGCCCGAACACGCAGCCATCCTGAACGATTCGCAGGCCAGCACCGTCGTCCTGGGACCCGAGTTCGCAGCGCTGGCCGGGGAACTCCCGGCGCTGGTGCCTTCGCTGCGCCATGTGCTCGGCGTCGGCTTCAAGGCGCCGAACGCGCTCGACTACCACGATTTGCTCGGCGCGGCCGAAGTCCGCGCGCCGCGCATACCGATACCGGACGACCACATCGAGCGCATCGGCTACACATCGGGAACCACCGGCAAGCCCAAGGGCGTGGCCTACACCGCCTTGCGCTGGCAGCAACGCCTGGACAACCAGTTCCACGCCATGGAGTACGCGCTCGGCGTGGACGATGCGATGCTGCACGTCGGCCCGCTGACCCACGCGGCGGGCGTCTACCTGCTGCCCTGCTACCTGCGTGGCGCGCGCAGCGTGGTGGCCGACAGGTTCGACGCCGCGGCGATGCTGCGCGACATCGAGCGGCACCGGATCACGCAGCTGATGCTGGTGCCGACCATGCTCAGCCGCGTGCTGGATGCCCTGGACGCAGGGTCGAACGCCGACCTGTCCTCGCTGCGGATCATCAATTACGGCACCGCCCCGGCGTCGGTCGAGCTGCTCCGGCGCGCGGTCAAGCGCTTCGGACCGATCCTGCGCCAGCAATACGGCATGACGGAGGCGGTGCAGCCGCTGGCCGTGCTCTATCCGCATGAGCATGTGATCGAGGGCGCGCCGCAGGAGACGGCGCGCCTGGGCTCCTGCGGGAAACCGACGGTCAATGTGTCGATCACGATCCGCGGCGCCGATGACCAGGAGCTGCCGCAAGGCGAGATCGGTGAGATCGCCATCGCCCACCACGGCATCGGCGCCGTTCAGTTCTGGCGCCAGCCGCAAATCACGGCGGCGTCGATCCGCGGCGGCTGGTACTACACCGGTGACCTCGGATATTTCGATGCCGAGGGCTACATGTACATCGTGGGCCGCAACAAGGACATGATCATTTCCGGCGGCTTCAACGTCTACGCGCGCGAAGTCGAAGACGCCCTCGCCTCCTGCCCCGGCGTGCTCGAAGCCGCGGTGATGGGCGTTCCCGATCCCGAATGGGGCGAGCTCGTGGCCGCCTTCGTGGTTCCGCGCGAGGGCAGCCGGGTCACCCCGGAGGAGCTGACGGCACACTGTGGCGCGCGCATCGCCGGCTACAAGAAGCCCCGGGTGATCCGGCTGGTCAAGGAGCTGCCGCGCAATCACTCGGGCAAGGTCACGAAGCACGTCCTGCGTGACGCCTTCCTTCAGGAAACTGAAGCCGCAAAGGTGCCGGCATGAACGGGCAGACCGAATTCGAACCTGCCGGCGAATGGGTCGCCGAGCTGACGGAACTGCAGGCGCGCCGCGCCATGGCCCGCGCCATGGGCGGCGCGCCGGCGCTGCAAAAGATGCGCGACGCCGGCCGCATGAACGCGCGCGAGCGGATCGCTGCCCTGCTGGACGACGGCAGCTGGCGCGAACTCGGCTCGGTCGCCGGCAAGGGGCACTACGACGAGCAAGGGCACTTCCGGGAGCTCGATCCCTGCAACGCCATCGTCGGCACCGGACGGGTCGCCGGCCGCAAGGTGGCGCTGCACGTGGACGACTACTCGATCCGCGCCGGCTCGTCCGAAGCGACCATCGCCGACAAGTGGATCTACATCGAGCGCATGGCCTGGCAGCTGCGCATGCCGCTGGTCCGGCTGGTCGACTCGGCGGGCGGGAGCGTCAAGCTGCTGATGCAGAGCGCCGGCTCCAAACTGCCGGAGTACGTGAACTGGCCGGTCCAGGAACTGCTGCGCACCGTTCCCGTCGTCGGGGTCGCGCTGGGATCCTGCGCCGGCCAGGGCGCCATCAAGGTGCTGTTCTCGCATTTTTCCGTGATGGTGCGCGACCAGGCGCAGGTGATGGCGGCAGGGCCGCACGTGGTTCGCCAGGCCTATGGCGTCGACATCGACAAGAACGAGCTGGGCGGATGGTCGGTGCACCGCAAGAACGCGCTGGTCCACAACGAGGCGGCCGACGAGGCGGACGCGCTGGCGCAGGTTCGCAGCTTCCTCAGTTACCTGCCGCGCAGCGTCCATGAGCTGGCGCCCGTCGTCGCCTGCGACGACCCGGTCGACCGCGCCGACGACTGGCTGAAGGACGCCATTCCGCACGATCGGCGCAAGATCTACGACCCGCGCCGCATCCTCAAAAGCGTGTTCGACCGCGATTCGATTTTCGAGATCGGCCGGCATCAAGGCGGCTCGGTGATCACGGCGTTGGCACGGCTCAACGGCATTCCGGTCGGCGTGATCGCCAACGACCCGAAAGTGCACGGCGGCGCGATGACATCGCAGGCGGCCTACAAGATGGAGCGGCATACCAACCTGTGCAGCCTGTTCGGGCTGCCGGTGGTCAACTTCGTCGACCAGCCCGGCAACCAGACCGGACTGGAAGCCGAGCTGGGCGGCACGCTGCTGGGCGCGGTGCGCGTGGGCGATGCACTGCACGAAAGCCGCTCGCCCTGGGTCTCGATCATCGTGCGTCGCTGTTTCGGCATGGCCGGCGCACTGCACGGCCCGAAGGGCGGCGAGCAGCTCAATCACCGCTTCGCCTGGCCGTCGGCGCGCTGGGGCTCGATCCCGATCGAAGGCGGAGTGATGGCCGCCCACAAGAAGGAGATCGAGGAAGCCAGCGACCCGGCCGCCAAACGCAAGGAGCTGGAAGACTATTACCTGCGGATCAGCTCGCCATTCCGCACGGCCGAGAAGTTCGGCATCCTGGAGATCATCGACCCGCGCGAAACGCGCGCGGTCCTGTGCGACTGGATCGAGGATGCCTGGCGCGTCGTGCAGGGCGACCGGATCGGCCCGCGCTGACTTTTTTCCGGCCGCTGCGCCAACCCAACCCATTTCTGAGGAATAGAACATGCCTGTGATGATCGTGACCGGCGCCAGCCGCGGCATTGGTGCCGCCACGGCACGCATTGCCGCCGCCAACGGCTGGGACGTCTGCATCAACTACCTGAGCGACCGCGCATCGGCCGAAAGCGTCGCCGCGGATGTGCGGGCGGCCGGCCGGCGCGCCCTCATCGCCCAAGCCGACGTGGCCGACGAGCATGCGATCTGCCGCATGTTCCGCGTGGTGGACGAGGAACTCGGACGCGTGTCCGCGCTGGTCAACAACGCCGCCTTCACGGGAAGCGGCCGCCGCCGGGTCGACCAGATGAAAGCCGCCGACGTGAACGCGGTCCTCAGCGCCAATGTCACGGGAACCATCGTCTGTTCGCGCGAGGCGATCCTGCGCATGTCGACGCAGCACGGCGGCCAGGGCGGCGCCATCGTCAATGTGTCGTCGGCGTCGTCGCGGATTGGGGCACCCAACCTGTGGATGGACTACGCGGCCTCCAAGGGTGCGGTGGACGCGCTGACCTTCGGGCTGGCCGCCGAGGTAGCCGCGGACGGCATCCGCGTCAATGCCGTGCGGCCCGGACTGATCGACACCGACATCCACCAGAAGACCGGCATCGCCGACCGCCTGGAGCGCACCGTCAAGAACATCCCGATGAAGCGCGCCGGCACCGCGGAAGAGGTCGGCGAGGCGATCGTCTGGCTGGCTTCGCCTGCAGCCTCTTACGTCAGCGGGTCCATCCTGGATATCGCCGGCGGCCGCTGAACGGCGTCGAGCTCCTGAGGGAGCGCTTCGCAACGCGCACGCAAGGCTCGCCTTGCCGGGCGCTGGCATGTGACGCCTGGTCGTACCCGGGGAACGCCCTCGTTCGAGGGCTGGCTGCCGGCGCGGATGCTCACGCCGGTATCACTCTCACTTCGTCGCGGAAGCTGCCGGCTCCGGCGCGTGCGGCGTGACTGCTTCGGTGCCGTGCTTTTCCCCGCCCATGTCGAGCTTGTCGCCGCCTTTCATGATCACGAACATGGCCACCGCCGCGAACACGACGAAGGCAATCACCAGCTTCCACATTGCATGTCTCCTTTGATCGAGGTTTCAACAAAGGGCCCGCCACGGGGCAGGCCCTTCAGTGAAACGACGTTCAGTCCTGGGCGTAGATGTCCACGTCCTTGGTCTCGCGGATGAACAGCGTGCCGATCACGAAGGTCGCCGCCGCGATGATGATGGGATACCACAGGCCGTTGTACATGTTGCCGGTGGCCGCCACGATCGCGAAGGCGGTGGTGGGCAGCAGGCCGCCGAACCAACCGTTGCCGATATGGTAGGGCAGGCTCATCGAGGTGTAGCGGATGCGCGTGGGGAACATTTCCACCAGCATCGCCGCGATCGGGCCGTACACCATGGTCACCAGGATCACCAGGTAGGTCAGGATCAGCACCACCATGAACTTGTCGACCTTGGCGGGATCGGCCTTGGACGGGTAGCCGGCGGTCTTGAGCGCCTCGGCCACTTCCTTTTTGAAGGCCGCGATCGCCTTGGTGCTGGCTTCGTCGAACTTGTGGTTGGCCACGGTGGCGGCGGGCGCCGTGATGACCTTGTCGCCGATCTTCACGGTGGCGGGCTGGCCGGCGGGACCATTGGCGTTTTCGTAGCTGACCGAGCTCTGCGCGAGGTAGCGCTTGGCGATGTCGCAGGAGGTGTGGAAGTCGATCTCGCGGGCGATCGGGCTGCCCTGGAACGAGCAGTCGGCCGCATTCGCGCTCACCACCACCTGGGCCTTGGCCTGCGCGGCGGCGAGGTCGGGGTTGGCGGCCTTGGTCAGCGCGCTGAACACCGGGAAGTAGGTGAGCGCGGCCAGCAGGCAGCCGGCCATGATGATGGGCTTGCGGCCGATCTTGTCGGACAGTGCGCCGAACACGATGAAGAAGGGCGTGCCGATCAGCAGGGCGGCGGCGATCAGGATGTTGGCCGTGGCGTTGTCGACTTTCAGCGCCTGCGTCAGGAAGAACAGCGCGTAGAACTGGCCCGAATACCAGACCACGGCCTGGCCGGCGGTGAGGCCGATCAGCGCCAGGATGACGATCTTCAGGTTCTTCCACTGGCCGAACGATTCGGCCAGCGGCGCCTTGGAGGTCTTGCCTTCGGCCTTCATCTTCTGGAAGGCGGGAGATTCGTTCATCGACAGGCGGATCCACACGGAGATGGCCAGCAGGGCGATCGACACGATGAAGGGAATGCGCCAGCCCCAGTCGCCGAAGGCCTGCTCGCCCATCGCGGTGCGGGTGCCCAGGATCACCAGCAGCGACAGGAACAGGCCCAGCGTCGCGGTGGTCTGGATCCACGCGGTGTAGGCGCCGCGCTTGCCGTGCGGCGCGTGCTCGGCCACATAGGTGGCGGCGCCGCCGTACTCGCCTCCGAGCGCCAGTCCCTGCAGCAGGCGCAGCGCGATCAGGATCACCGGCGCGGCCACGCCGATGCTGGCGTAGCTGGGCAGCACGCCGACGATGAAGGTCGACAGGCCCATGATCAGGATGGTGACCAGGAAGGTGTACTTGCGCCCGATCATGTCGCCCAGTCGGCCGAAGAAGATGGCGCCGAAGGGACGGACCAGGAAGCCGGCGGCGAACGCGAGCAGCGCGAAGATGAACGCGGACGTCGGGTCCAGCCCGGCGAAGAACTGCTTGGCGATGATGGCCGCCAGCGAACCGTAGAGGTAGAAGTCATACCACTCGAACACGGTGCCGAGCGATGACGCAAAGATGACCTTCTTTTCCTCCGGCGTCATCGGCCGGGGTGCTGCAAGTGTCGACATCTGCTTGTCTCCAAGAATTAGGCACCCGACGCGGATGCTTGCAGGCATTCTTGGAGATCGCTCTGACCCTGCTCTGACGCGAAGCCAACGCGGGCTTGCACGAAACTGAATGGGTTCTGACGAATTAGGGTGAAACCCGCAGCGCCGGTTTCACGATGCGAGGAAGGTGCTGAGCCGCAAAGGGTAAACCCGGGACCGTCGGGCTCAGGATCGGGCGCGTTGCACGCCGACGGGCCGCTGCGCGGCGCGGTCCCAGTGCGCTTCGAACCAGGCATCGCCCTCCAGCCAGGCACGCAGCATCGGCAGCGAATCGAAGCCCCAGAAGATCTTGTCGTCGACCACCAGGGCCGGCACGCCGAACACGCCTTGCGCGATCGCCTGCGCGGTGTTCGACTTGAGTTCGCCTTTCACCGCATCGCCTTCCGGGTCGCGCTTCGGATTCAGCTGCCCGGCCAGTTCCGCCAGCCGCTGCGCGTCGGCGGCATCGGCGCCACCGCGCCAGACATGGCGGAACACCGTCTCGGCGACGTAGCGGTTGATGAGGCCGTCCTCGCCGCACGCCAGCGCCAGCCGCAGGTGCGGCAGCGGATTGAAGGGATGCGCCGCCGGCATGTCGATCGGCACGCCATTCGCGTGGCCGAGCCACGTCACCTGCCGGTAGGTCCAGTCGCGCTTGGAGCCGATCTCGGCCGGCCCGAGCTGGCCGTGGTGCTTGAGCAGGGCGCCGAACAGGACCGGCCGCAAGTCGACGCTGTAGCTCAGTCCCTTCAGGGCTTCGGGCAGCTTCTCGAACGCGAGCATGGCGTAGGGCGAGATGAAGTCCAGGTAGAAGGTGATGCGCTTCATCGGTCTTGCTCCTCGTCGCCCGTAGGCCCGTGCGCGATGCGCTTGCCGATCAGCGCCCACACCTGCTGCTTTTCCCGGTCGTCCATCCGGCTCCAGGCCGCGATCTCGTCCAGCGTGCGCAGGCAACCCTCGCACCAGCCGGTTCCCAGGTCCATGCGGCACACCGACATGCAGGGCGACGGCACGCCCTGCGCCGCGCCCGCGGTGAGCTCGCGCGCCCGCTCGGCCAACAACGCCATCGCTTCCATCAGGCGGGCGGCTGGACCACGTCGGCCACCGGCGCGCCGGTCAGCCGCTCGAGGTCGCTGGGGTGCAGCTTGAACACGCCGTGCGGATGGCCCGCCGCGGCCCAGATCTCGTCGAAGCGGAACAGCT
This sequence comes from Ramlibacter tataouinensis, assembly GCF_001580455.1. Classification (NCBI taxonomy): domain Bacteria; kingdom Pseudomonadati; phylum Pseudomonadota; class Betaproteobacteria; order Burkholderiales; family Comamonadaceae; genus Ramlibacter; species Ramlibacter tataouinensis. Next base: position 2,573,680 of record NZ_CP010951.1, on the reverse strand, counting down.
CGCGGTCGATCAGCGTGACCGGCGGCTGCGCGTGCGCCACCGGCGAGACGCCGCCGATCGAGTAGCCGGTCTTGGCCTTGACAAACTCGGCGTCGGCGCGCCCGGTCTTGCCGACCAGCGCATCCACTTTCTTTTCGTCCACGCGGCGGTCGCCCGAAGCGATCACCAGCACGGCCGCGTCGTCCGACTTGCGGCGGAAGATGATGCTCTTGGCGATCTGCCCCACGGCGATGCCCAGCGCATCGGCCGCTTGCTGCGCGGTGCGCGCGGCATCGTCCAGCATCACCGGCGAATGGGGGTGGCCCTGCTCGCGCAAGACGCGGGCGACGCGCTGCACGCCCTCCGGCAGGGCGCTCAGCTCGGCACCGCACATGCTTCGTTGTTCCTTTTGGTGAGGATGGCGGTGGCAGCGCGCGAGTTCGGCTTGCGGCCGAGGAAATCGCTGATGTACTTGCCGGCGTCGATCAGCTTGTCGAGGTCGATGCCGGTGTCCACGCCCATGCCATGCAGCAGGTAGACCACGTCTTCGGTGGCGACGTTGCCGGTTGCGCCCTTGGCATAGGGACAGCCGCCCAGGCCCGCCACCGAGGTGTCGAACTGCCAGATGCCCATTTCCAGGCAGGCCAGCGTGTTGGCCAGCGCCTGACCGTAGGTGTCGTGGAAATGGCCGGAGACGTCGTCGAGCGCGTAGTGGCGCAGCGCCGCTTCCATCGCGGCCTGCACCTTGCGCGGCGTGCCGACGCCGATGGTGTCGGCCACGCCGATGTGCTGCACCCCAATCTGCTTCATCAGCCGCGCCACCAACTCGACCCGTTCCGGCGCCACCTCGCCCTCGTAGGGACAGCCGACGGCGGTCGAGATCGCGCCGCGCACGTAGATGTTCTTCGCCCTTGCCGCTTCCACCACCGGGGCGAAGCGCTCGATGCTTTCCTGGATCGAGCAGTTGATGTTGCGCTGGCTGAAGGCCTCGCTGGCCGCGCCGAACACCACGACTTCATCAGGCCTGGATTCCACCGCCGCCTCGAAGCCCTTCATGTTGGGCGTGAGCACCGAGTAGCGCACCCCGCCCTGGCGCCGGATGCCGGCCATGACCTGCGCGTTGTCGGCCATCTGCGGCACCCACTTCGGCGACACGAAGCTGGTGACCTCGATCTCCGTCAGCCCGGCGTCCTGCAGGCGATGCACCAGTTCGATCTTGACCTCGGCCGGCACGGGCTGCTTTTCGTTCTGCAGGCCGTCGCGCGGGCCCACGTCCACCAACTTGACTTTGCTTGGCAACTTCATGGGGCTCAGTATCCTCTTTCCGGGTCAACCACACCGGAGATGGGCTCTCCCCGCTCCAGCGCCCGGATCTTGCCGGTGATCTGCGCGATCGACTCGGCGCGCAGGGTCCGCGCCGAGGTGTGCGGCGTGACCGTGACCTTGGGGTGCCGCCAGAACGGATGACCCTCGGGCAGCGGCTCGGTGCGAAACACATCCAGCGCCGCGCCCGCCAGCCGGCCGCTGTCCAGCAGCGCGAGCAGGTCTTCTTCGACCAGGTGGGCGCCGCGCGCCACGTTGATCACGAAGCCACCGGGCATCAGCAGCGACAGCGTGCGCCGGTTCATGATGCCCTCGGTGTCGGGCGTGAGCGGCAGCAGGCACACCAGCATCCGCGTGCCGGCCAGGAAGGCATCGAATTCTTCCGCGCCGGCGAAACATTCGACGCCCGGCAGCGCCTTGCGCGTGCGGCTCCAGCCGCGCAGCGGAAACTCGAACTGCCGCACCGCTTCGCACACACGCTCGCCGAGCACGCCCAGGCCCATGATGCCCACCGGGAAGTCCGCGCGCTCGCGCGGCCGCCGGTAGGACCAGGCGCCGTGCCGCACATCGTCCTCGTAGCCGTCGAGTTCGCGGAAATGCCGGATCAGGGCATGGCAGACGAACTCGGCCATCTGCACCGCCATGCCGCCGTCGTCGATGCGCACCAGCTTCGCGGCCGGCGGCAGCCTCAGCTGCAGCAGCGCGTCGACACCGGCACCGATATTGAAGATGCCCTTGAGCCCCGGCTGCTCGTCCAGGAACTGCTGGGGCGGAGCCCACACCACCGCATGGTCGGCCTGGGGCGCGCCGGGCTGCCACTCCTGCACCTCGGCACCGGGCATGGCGCGCCGCAGGCCCTCGACCCAGGGCTGCGCCTTCTGCTGGGTGGCACAAAAAAGAATCCGCATGTTGGGCGGCACCTACAGCGACAGCTTGAGCAACTCGGCGCCCTCGGCCACCTGGTCGCCCGGCGCATACAGCAGCTCGGCCACGGTGCCGTCGGCCGGCGCGGCGATGGTGTGCTCCATCTTCATCGCCTCCATCACGGCCAGCGGCTGGCCCTTGGCCACCTTCTCGCCGGCCTTGACCGAGAAGGACACCACCTTGCCCGGCATGGGCGCCGTCAGCCGCCCCGCATCGGCCGCGCCTTCGCCCGCGTGCGCCAACAGGTCCAGCGACACGATCTGGGCGGCGCCGGCCGGGCTGAACACATGATCGGTCTCGCCGCTGGCGTACACCGCGGCGCTGAAGCGCTGGCCCGCGAAATGGATGTCCAGGCCCTGGCCGGTCTCGGCGAACGAGAGCGCGCCCGACACGTTGCCGACGGTCAGCACCAGGCTGCCGTCATGCAAGTAGCTCAGCAGCGCCTTGGCATGCTCGCCGCCGAAATCGAACTCGAAGCGGCGCGTGGTCACGCCGTGCGAGCGCCAGCCGTCGCGGCGGCTGAAGGGGTCGCGCCCCTGGGCCTGCCGGTCCTGCAACAGGGCCTGGGCGATCGCCGCGGCCGCGGCGTGCGCCAGCGGCAGCGGCTGCTGCTTGAACAGCACCGCCTGCTCGCGCGGGATCAGCGCCGTGTCCAGGTCGGCCTGGGCGAAGGAGCGGCTGCGCGCGGCATAGCGCAGGAACTGCACGTTGGTGGCCAGCCCCACGATGTGGGTGCGCGCCAGCGCCTCGTCCAGCCGGGCCAGCGCCTGCTCGCGGCTGTCGCCGTGGACGATCAGCTTGGCGATCATCGAGTCGTAGAACGGCGAAATCGCATCGCCTTCGCCGAAGCCGGCATCGATGCGCACCGGTGCGGCGGCGTGGAAGGGCTCGGCATCGGCGTTGCGGCAGAAGGCCACGTGCTGCGGCCAGCGCGCGACCTGAAGCCGCCCGGTGGCCGGCAGGAAGTTGTTGTCCGGGTTCTCGGCGCAGATGCGCGCCTCGATCGCATGGCCGCTGATCCTGAGCTCGTCCTGCTTCTTCGGCAGCGGCTCGCCGGCGGCCACGCGCAGCTGCCACTCGACCAGGTCCTGGCCGGTGATGGCCTCGGTGACGGGATGCTCGACCTGCAGCCGGGTGTTCATCTCCATGAAGAAGAAACTCATGGCCCCCACACTCCCCGCTTCGCGTGGTTCGCTGCCCCCCGAGGGGGCTGTCCCGCCTTGGGGCGGCCCGGCGTCGGGACTCATTTCGCGGCCACGCTGCTCGACGATGAACTCCACCGTGCCGGCGCCCACGTAGTTCACGGCGCGGGCCGCGGCCACCGCCGCCGCACCCATCTCGCGGCGCAACGCCTCGCTCATGCCGGGCGCTGGCGCTTCCTCCAGCACCTTCTGGTGGCGGCGCTGCACCGAGCAGTCGCGCTCGAACAGGTAGACATAGTTGCCGTGGGTGTCGCCGAACACCTGGATCTCGATGTGACGAGGCCGCTGCACGTACTTCTCGATCAGCACCGCGTCGTCGCCGAAGCTGTTGATGGCTTCGCGCTTGCACGACTCGAGCGCGGCGATGAAGTCGGCCTGCCTGTCCACCGCGCGCATGCCTTTGCCGCCGCCGCCGGCGCTGGCCTTGATCAGCACCGGGTAGCCGATGCGCTCGGCCTCGGCGGCCAGCAGCGAAGCGTCCTGGCCGGCGCCGTGGTAGCCCGGCACCAGCGGCACGCCCGCCTTCTCCATCAGCTGCTTGGATTCGGCCTTCAGCCCCATCGCCTTGATGGCGGAGGCCGGCGGACCGATGAACACCAGCCCGGCATCGGCGCAGGCCTGGGCGAAATCCTCGTTCTCGCTGAGGAAGCCGTAGCCGGGATGGATGGCCTCGGCGCCGGTGGCCTTGGCGGCATCGAGGATGCGCTCCCAGCGCAGGTAGCTGTCCTTGGGGGCGCTGCCGCCGATGTGCACCGCCTCGTCACAGGCGGCGACGTGCTTCGCATGGGCGTCGGCGTCGGAATACACCGCCACGGTCCGCAGGCCCAGGCGCCGCGCGGTGGCGGCGACGCGGCAGGCGATCTCACCGCGGTTGGCGATCAGTATTTTCTTGAACATTGTCATCCTTCAAACGCTAGCGCCGCAGCGCCGGGCTGCCGCCAAAAAACTCTGCCACCCTGCGCGCCGCCAGCCGCAGGAACTTGTACAGCAGCACCATCAGCGCGATCGCCAGCGCGATGCTCAGCACCAGCGCGACGGCGAAGATCACCGGGTGCTCGGCGGCCAGCCACAGCATGAACACCACCATGCCATCCTCGACCAGCGAGACCGCGACGTTGGAGAAGGGCTCGGGCGAAGTGTTGACGGCGGCACGCGTGGTGAGCTTGGCGGTGTGCGCGGTGGCCGCGAGGCCGCCGCCCAGCAGCGCGGCGATCCAGGTCATCGCGTCGTTGTCGGCGCCCAGCGCCGCCGCCGCCAGCGCCGCGCCGGCCGGAATGCGGATCACCGTGTGGATGGTGTCCCACACCGTGTCCACATAGGGAATCTTGTCGGCGAAGAACTCGACGAAGCACATGAAGCCGCTGACCCCCAGCACACCCGGGTGCTGCAGCACGTTCAGGCCGTGCGGCAGGTCGACCAGCCCGAAGTAGCCCGCCAGCCCGGTCAGCAGCACCGCCGCGTAGAGCCGGATGCCGCTCAGCCAGCCGAGCGCCGCCGCCAGCGCCAGCAGCTGCGGCGTGTCGACGATGCGGTCCAGGCCGTCCACGGGTCAATTCTGCGCGAGCCATCCGGGCTTGCGCTTTTGCAGGAAAGACTGGATGCCTTCGCGGCCCTCGTCGCTCACGCGGATGTCGGCGATGCCCTGCACCGTGCGCTCGATCAGTGAGCGCGTGATGTCGCGGCCGGCCACGTCCTGCACCAGCGCCTTGCACGCCTTCATCGCGGCCGGCCCGGCCTGCACCAGGGCCTGGGTGATCGCGCCGACGCGGGCCTCCAGCGCTTCTGGCTTGACCACCTCGTGCACGAAGCCGATCCGCAGCGCCTCGGCCGCATCGAAACGCTCGGCCGTGAGGAAGTAGCGGTGCGCCGCGCGCGCGCCCATCGCCCGGATCACGTAGGGGCTGATGGTCGCCGGGATGAGGCCGAGCTTGACTTCGCTCAGGCAGTAGTTCGCGGCGTCCACCGACACCGCCATGTCGCAGGCCGCCACCAGCCCCATGCCGCCGGCATATACGTCGCCTTGGACGCGCGCCACCGTCGGCTTGGCGCAGTGGTAGAGCATGCGCAGCATCTCGGCCAGCGCGCGCGCGTCCTCGAGGTTCTCCTCGCGGGTGTACTCCGCCATGCGCTTCATCCAGTTCAGGTCGGCCCCGGCGCAGAAAGCGGCGCCGTTGGCCGCCAGCACGATGCAGCGCACTTCGTCGCGCTCGCCGAGCTCGGCGAACACCGCGGTGAGCTCGGCGATGACCTCGTCGTTGAAGGCGTTGCGGACTTCGGGGCGGTTCAGCGTGACGGTGGCGATGCCGCTGTCGAACCGCAGCTCCAGGTGCTTCATGATGGGTTTCCTTCTTGCCGCTCAGTAGCGCTTGGCCACTTCCTCCAGCATCACCTCGGTGGCGCCGCCGCCGATGGCCAGCACCCGGGCGTCGCGCCACAGCCGCTCGATCGCGGTCTCGCGGATGTAGCCCATGCCGCCGTGGAACTGCTGGCAGGCCTGCACCACTTCATTGACCAGCTCGCCGGTCAGCGCCTTCAGCATGGACACGTCCTGCACGATGTCGTGGCCCTGCGTGACGCGCCAGGCGCAGTGGTACATGAACTGCCGCGCCGCGCGGGTCTTCGCGTCCAGCATCGAGAGCCGCTGGCGGATCACCTGCTGGTCCCACAGCGCGCCGCCGAAGGCCTGGCGCTGCTTCACGTACTCCAGCGTCAGCCGCAGCGCCTGCTGGCAGTGGCCCACGGCCATCGCGGCCAGCGCGATGCGCTCGGTCTGGAAGTTCTTCATCACCGAGTAGAAGCCCCTGCCCTCCTCGCCCAGCAGGTTGGCCGCCGGGATGCGCACGTTGTCGAACACCAGCTCGGCGGTGTCGGAAGAGAGCCAGCCGGTCTTCTTCAGCGCCCGGCCGACCGAAAAGCCGGGCGTGCCCTTCTCGACGATGAACATCGAAACCTCGCGCTTTCCCGGCCCCGACTTCGCCGCGACGAAATAGAGGTCGGCATGCACGCCGTTGGTGATGAACATCTTGGTGCCGTTGAGCACCCAGGCATCACCGTCGCGGCGCGCCGTCGTGCGGATGCCGGCGACGTCGGAGCCCGCGCCCGGCTCGGTGATCGCCACCGCCGTGATCAGCTCGCCGGCGATGACCCGGCGCAGGTACTTGTCCTTCTGCGCCGGGCTGCCCGCATGGTGCAGGTGGGGACTGGCCATGTCGGTGTGGACCAGCACGGTGATGATGAAGCCGGCATAGGTCGACTGCGACAGCGCCTCGGCGAACACCAGGTTGGTCAGCGCGTCGGCCTCGGCGCCGCCGTACGCCGACTCGTACATCAGCCCGAACAGGCCCGCCGCGCCCATGCGGCGCAGCAGTTCGCGCGGCACGAAGCCCTGCTCTTCCCACTGGTCGGCATGCGGCTCGACTTCGCGGGCAATGAAACGGGCGACCTGCTCACGCAGCCGCTCGTGCTCCTCGGAAAGGTAGATCGATTCCAAGCTCGTCCCCCGCTCACATCCGGAACACGCCGAATTTCGGCTCGCCGATCGGCGCGTTCATGGTCGCCGACAGGCCCAGCGCCAGCACGCGCCGCGTGTCGGCGGGATCGATCACGCCATCGTCCCACAGGCGCGCGCTGGCGTAGTAGGGATGCGCCTGGTGCGCAAACTGGTCCAGCAGCGGCTGCTTGAAGGCCGCCTCCTCCTCCGCGCTCCAGCTGCCGCCCTTGGCCTCGATGCCGTCGCGCTTGACGGTCGCCAGCACGCTGGCCGCCTGCTCGCCGCCCATCACGCTGATGCGCGCGTTCGGCCACATCCAGAGGAAGCGCGGCGAGTAGGCGCGGCCGCACATGCCGTAGTTGCCGGCGCCGAAGCTGCCGCCGATGATGATGGTGAACTTGGGCACGGTGGCGGTCGCCACCGCAGTCACCATCTTGGCGCCATGGCGCGCAATGCCTTCGTTCTCGTACTTGCGCCCGACCATGAAGCCGGTGATGTTCTGCAGGAAGATCAGCGGCACCTTGCGGTGGCAGCACAGCTCGATGAAGTGCGCGCCTTTCTGCGCCGACTCGGAGAACAGGATGCCGTTGTTGGCCACGAAGCCAACCGGCATGCCATCGATGTGGGCGAAGCCGCACACCAGTGTGGTGCCGAAGCGGGCCTTGAACTCGTGGAACTCCGAGTCGTCCACGATGCGCGCGATGATCTCGCGCACGTCGTAGGGCTTGCGCGTGTCGGTGGGGACGACGCCGTAGATCTCCCGGGGGTCGTACTTCGGCGGCCTGGGCTCGCGCCGCTGCACCGGCCAGTCCTTGGGCCGGTTCAGGGTCGCCACCGCCTGGCGCGCCAGCGCCAGCGCGTGCAGGTCGTTCTGCGCCAGGTGATCGGCCACGCCCGACAGGCGCGTGTGCGCGTCGCCGCCACCCAGGTCCTCGGCCGACACCACTTCGCCGGTGGCCGCCTTCACCAGCGGCGGGCCGCCCAGGAAGATGGTGCCCTGGTTCTTGACGATGATGGTCTCGTCGCTCATCGCCGGCACGTAGGCGCCGCCGGCGGTGCAAGAGCCCATCACCACGGCGATCTGCGCGATGCCCTGGGCGCTCATGTTCGCCTGGTTGTAGAAGATGCGCCCGAAGTGCTCGCGGTCGGGGAACACCTCGTCCTGGTTCGGCAGGTTGGCCCCGCCCGAGTCCACCAGGTAGATGCAGGGCAGCCGGTTCTCGCGCGCGATCTCCTGGGCCCGCAGGTGCTTCTTCACCGTCATCGGGTAGTAGGTGCCGCCCTTCACCGTGGCGTCGTTGCACACGATCATGCAGTCAAAGCCGCTGACGCGGCCGATGCCGGCGATCACGCCGGCGCAGGGCGCCTCGCCCCGGTACATGCCGTGCGCGGCCAGCGGCGCCAGCTCCAGGAAGGGCGTGCCGGGGTCGAGCAGCATCTGCACGCGATCGCGCGGCAGCAGCTTGCCGCGCGCGGTGTGCTTGGCGCGAGCCGCCTCGCCGCCGCCGGCCGCAGCCTTGGCGACCTGCGCGTTGAGGTCGTCCACCAGCGCCTGCATGGCGGCTGCGTTGGACTGGAATTCGGCGGAGCGGGGGTTGAGCTGTGTCTCCAGGTGCATGGTGCGGCTCTTCTGGCGCCCGGGCGGCGGGCAGGGTGCATGGCGATGCTCCCGATGCTAGCGCCGGGCGGGCCGGACGGGGCATCCGCGTCGCGGGGCAGGAATGCCGCCATGGTTGCAAATCCTGCCAGTAAACTTCGGTGCCATATGCCCCCTTCCGCCCCCACGGCCGCCACCCCGATGGCCTTCGCCCGGGTGATCGCCGCCGCGTGCCGGCGCGGCGGCGTGAACCCGGCGGAGGTCCTGAAGCAGGCACAGATCGCGCCAGAGCGGCTGCAGCTGGCGGACGCGCGCATGACCGCGCGGGAGATGGAAGTCCTGTCCGGGACGGCGATGCAGGCGCTGGACGACGAGGGCCTGGGCGCCTTCGCCCGCCCCCTGCCATGGGGCAGCTACGGCATGCTGGCGCGCGCCTCGCTCAGCTCGCCGAACCTCGGCGTTGCGCTCAAGCGCTGGTGCCGCCACCACGGGCTGATCACCGGCGACATCGAGTTGCAGTTGCAGTCCCACGGCGAGCTCGCGGCGATCACGCTCGAGGAGCGCGCCAACCTTGCGCGCCACGGCGCCGGGGCGCGCGAGTTCTGCCTGGTGCATGTGCTGCGCAACATCCACGGCCTGGCCTGCTGGTACGTCGACTCGCGCATCGCGCTGCAGGGCGCGCGATTTCCCTTCGCCGCGCCGCCGCATGCCGAGGCCTATCGCTTCATGTTCCCGGGGCCGGTCGAGTTCCGGGCGGCGCAGGCCTCGATCCGCTTCGATGCGCGCTACCTGATGCTGCCGCTGCGCCGCGACGAGACGGCGCTGCGCCGCATGCTGCAACGCGCGCTGCCGCTCACGGTGCTGCAGTACCGGCGCGACCGCCTGCTGGTCGAGCAGGTGCGGCAGGCCCTGGTCGGGCGGCCGGAACAGGCGCGCAGCGCCGAGGGCCTGGCCCGGCTGCTGCACCTGTCCGCGCGCACCCTGCACCGCCAGCTCAAGGAGGAAGGCGCGAGCCTGCAGCAGCTCAAGGACGAGGTGCGGCGCGAGCGCGCCGCCGAGCTGCTCTATCGCACCGAGCAGCCGCTCAAGCAGGTGGCCCAGGCCATCGGCTTTCGCAACGAGAAGAGCTTCATCCGGGCCTTTCGCCAGTGGACTGGCGCCAGTCCGGCCGAGTTTCGTGCGCGGCGTTGACTGACTACACTCGAGCGCCCTATTCGCGGAGAAAACCCATGGATGAAGGCCGCGCGCTGCAGGACGTCATCAAGGTGCACTGCTTTGGCTGCGGGTCGCTCAACGAGCGGGGCCTGCAGATCAAGAGCCACTGGGCCGGCCCGGAAGAGCTGGTCTGCCGCTGGCAGCCCCAGCCCTTCCACATCGGCCATCCCGGTGTGGTGTACGGCGGGATGATCGCTTCGGTGGTGGACTGCCATGCCATGTGGACCGCGATGGCCGCGCACTGCCGCGACAGTGGCATCGAAATGGATGGCACCGCGCTGCCGTTCGCCTACGTCACGGGCAAGCTGTCGGTGAGCTACCTCAAGCCGGCGGTGATCGACCAGCCGCTCGAGTTGCGCGCGCGGGTGGTGGACAAGGGCGAGCGCCGCTCCACCGTGGAGTGCGTCGTCCTGCAGCGAGGCCAGGAGTGCGCGCGCGCCGAGGTGATCGCCGTACGCGTCCAGCCGCTCGCCTGAACGCCGCCGATGAGCACGGTCGAGCGATATTCCTACATATTTTCCCTAACCCGCGACGCAGGATGAAGCTGACGGGCGACGAGTTCGTCGCCCGCTCCCGTGGGGAGTGACTCATGCGTTTCGCATTCATCTGCGTCGTGGCTCTTGCGGTGGCGCCTGCCTGGGCCGATGAGGTGGTGGCCAGCAATGGCGAAGATTCGGTCCGCCTGTCCGACCAGCCATGCACGAGCCAGAAGGTGCTGGACCGCCTGCCGCCGAACTTGCGCGTGCTGGTGCATGAAGCCACCGCCGAGGTCCAGGGCCAGCTCTTCAAAGCCTGCTGGGTGATCGACGGCGACGTCGCGCACCTGCTCTATGAAGATGGCGACCAGGGCCTGGTGCCCCTGTCGGACTTCAGGATGCCGGATGACCCGCGGCTGCGGCGCGCCGGCCTGGACGTGTAATTCCGCACGCTCCGGAGAAAATCCCGCCTCTCGCGCAAAACCTCACGACATCGCCAAGCGATCCGGGAAATTTCGCGCTCTCGCGTTTGCGCCCCCTGGACCGGCACACAGAATTCGGGCCTTTTTTGACCCGAGAGGTGCCACGTGTCCGGCAAGCACAAGCGACGAATGACATGGTCTGTTTTCAGCGCAGCGCTGATGGTGCTGGGGGGGTGCGGAGGCGGCGGCAAAGCGCCGAGCGCGATCACCCCGAACCCAGAGCCTTTGGCGAGCGCGCCAGCGGCCGCCGAACCGACTGCGCCATCGCCGGCGCCGGCCCCCGCGCCCGCACCGGCCATGGACACGTCCGCCTCAGCCCCGGTGCTCGCCGACTGCGAGATGTTCCCGGAGACCGCCATCTTCAACACGCGCATCGACGACACCTCGCGCTTTCCTGCGCACGCGAACAGCGACTCCTGGGTGTCCATCGCCGGCAAGAGCACGCCCTTCGGCGCTAATTGGGGCAACAGCAGCGACCCGGCGAAGTCCGATGACTACTGGGGCATGCCGATCAACGTCGTCGACGGCACCGCGGCCACCACGCAGTGGCCCATCGTGTCCTTCTCCGGCATCTCCGACGGCCAGAGCTCGCAGGGCTACGCCTTCAAGAGCGACTGCGCGGCGGCCGGTGCGGCGGGCGGCTATTCGATCGTGCGCGACTGCACTTCGCTGCCCGAGAACGCGCGGCGCTTTCCCTTTCCTTCCGGCCAGGTGTTCGCCGAGGGCGGCCTGTGCGCCGGCCCGTCGCAATGCGGTGACCACCATGTGCTGGTGGTCGAGAAGGGTGCCTGCCGCCTGTGGGAGTCTTACTACGCGCACAACAACACGGGCCAGTGGCGCGCGATGGCGACCGCGGCCTGGAACCTGCGCTCCAACGAGATGCGCCCCAGGGACTGGGCCTCGGCCGACGCCGCGGGCCTGCCGATCACGCCGCTGCTGGCCAAATCCTCGGAGGCGGCCGCAGGAGAAATCCGCCACGCGCTGCGGGTGACCTTCCGCGACGGCGCCCTGGCGCAACAACCGACCTGGCCGGCGCGCTTTGCCACGGGCCTGGACGACGGCGGCATTCCCTTCGGCGCGCTGATGCGCCTGAAGGCCGGCTTCGTTATTCCCGACAGCTGGTCACCTCAGGCCAAGGCCATCGCGACGGCGGCCAAGCGCTACGGGATCTACGTGGCGGACATCGGGGTCGACTTCTATGTCCAGGGCGAGCCGAGCAGCGCCTGGGACCCGGCGCTCTGGCAACAGCTGAAGTCGATCACGATGGCCGACATGGAATTCGTGGATCTGCGCGCGGTCACCGGCGATCCGCGCTTTTCGCCGGATTCGCTGCAGGCGCGCTGGTGACGCGCGCCGTTCAGAGCGACAGCAGGCGCTCGAAGAAGGAGCGGTAGCGCCGCAGCGCCAGCCGCATGTTCTCGGTGGACACCTGGTCGCCCGTTCCCATCGCGGCTTCGATTTCGTCGCGCTGCCGCGCGAAGCTCTCGGCCAGGCTCTTCATCACCTGGGCCACCAGTTCGTCGGCTTGCTGCACCGCGCGCTGCGGGTCGTCGACGAAGCCGATCTGCACGTTGCTCCAGCGCAGGCGGAAATCGTGCGCCAGCTCCGGGTCGAACAGCGCGGCCAGCGGCCCGTCCCCTGTCCGCATCCCGGGCTCGCGCAGCTCGGCGGCCTCGCGCATGTCGGCGTCGCGTATGTCGGCGCCGCGTATGTCGGCGCCGCGTATGTCGGCCTCGCGTATGTCGGCCTCGCGCATCTCATCGGCCTGCGGAGCGCCCATGGGCATGGGGATGGCCTCGCGGCCGGCTTCGTTGCGCTCTCGCCGAACTTGCGGCTCCTCGGCGGCGGAAACCAGGTCCGCCGTGCTCAATCCTCTTTCCTCATGTTCGCGGCTCATGATTGGGTCCTCAGCTTTGGGTCATCGTGGGCGGACCGCTCGACTTCGAGCAGCTCGGCGAACAGCGCGCGGTAATGGATCACCGCCTGGCGCATGGCCTCGGTATCCACCTCGCCTGGCCGGTCGCGCACCGCGATCCCGTGCGCCGCGCGGTAGTGGTCCACCACAGCCGGATGGTCCACCGAGACATCGGCGGCACGGCGCTCGAAGTCCCCCATGGGGTAGCCGCGCGCCTGCATCAACTCACGCACCAGCACGTCGGCCTCGACCAGCGATCCCTTGGGGTCGTCCACGAAGCGCGCCTGCAGCGACCTCCACTCGTCGTCGAATCGCTCTGCATCGGCGCGCGACAGCGGCCGGATGTGGAATTCCTCCACACGCTTTTGACGCGCCCTCAATTCGGCTTCCGCTTTCGAGCGGCTGCCGAACTCGTCGACCGTGCGGCCGTACTCGGGACCGAAGCGCTTTTCCAGGGTGTGCGACGCATGCCTGCGTGCGTGCAGGAACACGGCCACCGCCAACAGCGCCAGGATCATGAGGATGACCAGCATCAGGTTGGTGTCCATGGTCATGGGGTGCCTCCTTTTGCATGACAGCCATGCCAAGGTAAGGCAACGCGTGCGGCGCGGCTGTCGGAATGCAGCCAGACGGCCGCGCCAGTGGTCCTGATGCGGGTGTAGGAGGGGTCGTGCGCTGCACGGCTGCACGACCCGCGGAGCCGGGGGCTCCGGGACGCGCGTCAGCGGCGCGTGGTGGGCCCGGTCGGGCGCGGCCCGCGATCCGGCAGATGACGGAACATGATGCGGCCCTTGTTCAGGTCGTAGGGCGAGAGCTCCAGCGTCACGTCGTCGCCCGCGATGATGCGGATATGGTTCTTGCGCATCTTGCCGCCGCTGTAGGCGATCAGTTCGTGTCCGTTGTCGAGCACGACGCGGTAACGCGAATCGGGGAGCACTTCCGCCACGCGGCCGCGCATTTCGATCAGTTCTTCCTTGGCCATCTCTAATCCTTTCGGGCATGGGCGCCGCACCGCCTGGCGCGGATCACGCTCGCCGCGGCCCACGCGCTGCGGCGTGGACCGATCAATGGGGAAATGGGCCGGGACCTTTGGCGTTCGTCACCAGGTCCCGGGACGGACAAGCCGGTTGGACGTGACGCCCCGCAGAGGCGAGCCGGCCTGGTGCCCGCGTCCGTGCGGGCCAGCCTCCATTGTAGAGGCGAACAGAAAATCCGGCAGCGCAGTCGGGCTTGCGTCCCCGTCACAGGCCTTGGGCGCTGCTGGCAGCCTCCGGCGTGCTGGCGCGGGCCAGCAGTTCCATGATCTCGCGATCCAGCACCAGACGCGCCGCCTGCACCAGTTCCTGCAGTTGCGCCGGCGTGCTGGCGCTGGCGATGGGGGCGGTGACGCCGGGCTGCGCCATCACCCATGCCACGGCGATGCGGGCCTGCGGCGCGCCGGTGCGCCGCGTGGCCTCGTCCAGCGCGGCCAGGATCTTCAGGCCGCGCTCGTTCAGGTATTTCTTGACGGTGTTGGCGCCGCGCGGGCTCTTGGCCACGTCATCGGCGCTGCGGTACTTGCCCGAGAGGAAGCCGGCCGCCAGCGCGTAGAAGCTGAACACGCCGATGTCCTGCGCCAGGCACAGGGGCCGCAGCTCGCTTTCGAAGGCGTCCCGGTCGTACAGGTTGTACAGCGGCTGCAGGCTCTCGTAACGCGGCCAGCCCTCGCGCCGGCTGATCGCCAGCGCCTCGCCCAGGCGCGCGGCGCCGTAGTTCGAGGCGCCGATGGCGCGCACCTTGCCGGCCTTGATCAGCCTGGCGAACGCCTCCAGCGTCTCCTCGAGCGGCGTGTCGGCGTCGTCCCGGTGCGCCTGGTACAGGTCGATGCAGTCGGTCTGCAGCCGCCGCAGCGAGTCGTTGACCGCCTGCTCGATCCAGCGTGCCGACAGGCCGATGCGGCCCTCGCCCATGTCGAAGCCGACCTTGGTGGCGATCACCACCTTGTCGCGGCGCCGGCCCTGCTTGAGCCAGCGGCCGATGACGGTTTCGGATTCGCCGCCCTGATGGCCGGGCGCCCAGCGCGAATAGACGTCGGCGGTATCGATGAAGTTGAAGCCCGCCTCGACCCAGCCGTCGAGGATGGCGAAGGACATGCGCTCGTCGGCGGTCCAGCCGAACACGTTGCCACCCAGGCACAGCGGCGAAACCATCAGGCCGGAGCGGCCGAGTTGGCGGTAATCCATGGCGGTGAGTCTCCTGCGCGCAGGATTGTCGCGCAGGATTCCAGACAGGCGGCTCACGCGCCGGCCACCGAACGCAGGTAACGTTCGAGCACGCCGAGCTCGGCCACGGTCGGCGCGCCGCGGCCGCTCAGCACCGCGTACACGTTGCCGCCAAAGCCGGCGCGCGGCGCGAACTGCAGGAAGCCCCAGGCGATGAGCATCTGGTCCAGCGGGCTCGCCGCGAAGCTGGCGCTGCCGGCGGCCACCTGCTGCGAGTCCACCCGCAGCCGCTGCGCGCCGGGCGCGCTGGTGAGCGTCAGCACCGCCGGAGCGCCCGGCACCAGCGCGGCCGGCGCCGCCAGCGTCACGGTGGCGCCGGCCTGGTCGGTCCAGCGCGCCTGCGCGCGCGATGCGCTGAGCGCCAGCTCCGCCGCATGGGACTGGCTGGCGCGCGAGGCCTGGAACACCAGGCCGGTGCGGGCCACATCGGGCACGCTGATCGCGGCGATCGCGAAGTGCGGGTCGTGCAGGCCATAGGGCATGCGGTTGCGCGGGTTCGCCTGCACGCCGGCGAGCGGGGTGAGCTTGCGGCACCAGAAGCCGGAGGTGTTCGGCGCCGAGTGATCGGTGCAACGGCGGCCGTTCACTTCGCGCATCAGCGGCACGGCCATGCCCGGATCGCGCTCGGTGTTCATCCAGTTGAGCATCTCCATCGCGTTGCCGGGGCCCGAACCATAGCCCGAGTCGGCGATGGCGCGCACCGGCTGGCCGGGCGCCGCCGGCACGCCCAGCAGGTAGTCGGTGTAGCCGTCGGCCATCTCCCACTTGCAGGCGCCGTACCTGGCGATGATCGCCAGCGCCGCATCGGGCAGGCTGGTGGCGGCATAGGCGACCGGGTCGGCCAGCGAGAACACCTTGCGCGGCGCGGGCGCCGCCGCGCTGCCCGACACCACGGTGTAGCTCAGGGTGGTCACCGCGTTCGCGGCCGGCGTGAAGCTGAACGTGGCCTGCCCGTTCGCGCCTGCCGGCACAGTGACGGTGGGGCTGGACAGCGCGCCGCCGTTGCTTGAGGCGATGGCCAGCGTCACCGGGCTGGCCAGGTTGCCGCGCGCCCACACGGTGATGGTCAGCGGAGTCCCGGCTGCGCCGAAGCCCGGCCCGTCGTCGAACAACTCGGCGGACGGAATGGCTGCGGAGGCCTTCAGCACGCCGGACACCTCGGGCTCCAGCGTCTTGTTCTGGTGCCAGCCCGGCACGTGCTGCAGGCCCGCGTTGTGCATGCTCCAGTGGTTGCCGCCGTTCCACGAGAACACCTCGATGCCGTTGGCGCGCGCGAAGTCCACCAGCCGCTTGAACATTTCGTTCCAGCGCGGGTCGTCCACCGGCATGCCGGTCTCCGCCAGTGACAGCGTGAGCCCGCGCGGCCGGGCCCACTCCACCGCGATGCGCAGGCGCTCGACGCCCGTGTTGAGCGTGATCGGGACGTTGCCGAAGCCGGCGCTGAAGCCGCTGGCCACCTCCGTGTCGAAGTCGAATGCCTGCCCCGTGCTGCGGGCATCCAGGTACATGTGGACTTCGTAGATGATGTTGGTGCCGGCCAGCGGCCAGGCCGGATTCAGCGCGACGATACTGAAAGCGCCGCCCCAGGAGTTGCCGTTCAGGTAGATGGGGCCGCTGGGGTCGATCGCGCGGATCGCGTCGATCGCCGCGCGGGCGAACGCCGGCCAGATGAACAAGTCCTGGCCTTCGTCCGTGCTTTCGACGATGCCGCCCGGCGCGGGCATGTGGAACGGCTCGTTCATCAGGCCGTAGCCGCCGAAGGCGGGGTGGTCCTTCCACAGCCGCGCCGCACGCGTCCAGAAGTCGGTGAAGTGCGCCGGCACCAGCGTCGCGCCGGGCGCGGTGGCGAAGATGCGGGTGTAGACCTGATTCGGGTCGCTGCTGTAGGGCATGGCGCCGCCGCCGGGATCGACCAGGCCGATCACCGAGCCATCGGCCTGATAGCGAAAGTCGCGGTAGCGGCAGTAGTTGTGCAGGTCGATCAGGCAGCGCATGCCGACCGCCGCGTGTTCGTCCAGGATCGCCTGGATGTGGCCGAGATAGACCGCATTGAACGCGCCGGGCTCGCCCACCAGCGCGCGCGTGGCGGCGTTGGCGCGGGTGTCGAACAGCATCGGCTGCAGCATTTCCCACTGGATCGGCAGGCGCGACTTGGTGAAGCCCTGGGCCGCGAGCCACTGCACGTCGACGCGGCGCGCCGCCGTGATGTCCACGTTCGGACGGGTGCCGGGGCCGAACCGCAGGTTGGTCTCGGCCGTCTGCAAGCCGGCGAGGTTGGTGCCGATGCCCGGCCCCGCGGCACGCACCGCAGGCGCCGGCGGCGCGGGTGCAGGCACCGGCGCCGGTGCGGGCGCGCTGCCTGGCGCCGGTGCGCCGTCCCCCGGAGGCGTGGCCCCGGGCGCGCCCGGGGCGGGGTCCGAGCCGCCCCCGCCTCCACCGCCCCCGCAACCGCTGATGAGAACTGCCGCGGCTGCCGCCGCTCCCTGATTGAATTGCCGGCGCTTCATGCATGAAGTGTCCGGACCGAAGCCGCCTCACGGGCTCATTCCCAGCCGCGCCCCGCAGCAAATCAGCGCGCCCCCTACGCGGGCGACGGATGGAGTCCGACAGGCGTGGCACGTGTCAAGCGCGGCCTGTGGCGCGCTTGCGTCGAAAACGCGGTCCCGTTCGCCACGATGCGAGTGACGCGCGTTCTTACATCCTCAGCCGCGCTGTGGCGGCGTAGATTTGCCTGCCCATCGTTGAAAAGGAGATGCCATGCCCAGTGCGAAGGACAGAGCGAAGGCCACCGGTGATACCCATCTGCCGGAGATCGAACCGGAAGAGTTCCAGACGCACAAGCCCCGCCCGGCATGGGCCGGCGTGCCGGGCAGCCGCATTCGCGCGAGCCGGCGCGACGACATTGGCGAGAAGAATAGCGACGCGACCGGCGAGGGCCGGGGCGAAGCGCGCGACAGCGCCGAAAGTTGACAGCACTTGGCGAGGCGCCGACGGCGCCTCGCCCCTGGGCGCGGCTTACTTCTTGCCCTCGCGCTCCTTGAGGATCGCTTCCTTGTCTTCCTTGCTGTAGGAAATCCCGCCGCACTTGTCGTTGTGGGCCACCAGTGACTTGTTCAGGCCCTCGTAGTCGGCCTGCAGCGATTCAGTGCCGGCTTGCTGGGCCTTGACCCGGGCGTTGTGCGCGCGCACCTTGCGCTCGAAGCGCTCGCGCTGGCCCATGCCCGAAGAGCTTTCCTCGGCTCGCTTCTGTTCCGCCGACAATTCGGTCGCTTCGGCCTTGATCGCCACCGCTTCCTCGTTGTTCTTGCCCCTGCGCTCCTCGAGCGCCTTGCGCCGCGTGGCCAGGTCGCTCTCGGAATCCATGCAGGCGCGCAGTTCGTCGCGGCTGACGACTTTGTCGCCCTTGGCCTGGGCCTGGGCGCCGTGCATGGAGGAGATCAGGGTGAGGAGAAGCGCGCCGGCGACCGCGCTGAAGGTGATGCGTTTCATGACAGACTGGCTGGACAGTAAAGGCACGAATGTTAGCTGCGTCGCCCATCGCGGCCAGCCCCGCAAGCCAAGCCCTGCTCGCTCGCGCCCGGTATTCCCGCACGACTTCGCCGAATAAATGACGCGCGCGCTCACCTGCGCCCCTTGTGATGGCCGGTGACCGCCGCAATCTCACCGTCTTCCCAACCGAATGAGGAAACGAACCATCCATGTGGAAACGACTGTCCCTGCTGTGGAGCCTGGTGCGCGGCGACGCGCGGCAGCTGTGGTGGGCGCTGCGGCATCCCGCGGCGCCAGGGTGGCTCAAGCTCGGCGCCGCGCTGATCGTGCTGTACGTGCTGTCACCGGTCGACCTGCTGCCGGACGTGCTGCCGGTGGTGGGCGTCGTCGATGACCTGGTGCTGGTGCCGCTGGCGATCCGCTGGCTGCTCAAGCGCTTGCCACCGGAGCTGGCGCAGGCCACCGCCGGCCGGCGCTGACGTTGCCGGCGCCGGCTAGAAGATGCTTTCGCGCACGAACAGCACGTCGCCGGGCTGGATCGGATCGGTCAGCCCGGGTGTGAGCTGCACCATCTTGCCCTCGGCATCGGTGCGCGTGAGCTGCAGGCGCTTCTGGCTGCCCCGTGAGGTGATCCCGCCGCCGGCCGCGATCGCCTGCATCACCGTCATGCCGCGCTCGACACGATAGGGGCCGGGCCGTTGCGCTTCGCCGTAGATGTAGAAGACCGGCGCCTTGCCGACGAACAGCGTGTCGCCGGAGGCCAGCACGATGTCTTCGCCGGACTTGCCCGCAAGCAGGGCCGGGATGTCCACCGACTTGCGGAAGGGCTTGCGGTTGCGGGTGCCGGTGATCACCAGCACGTCGTCGCCGGTGGATGCGACGCCGCCTGCGGCCGCGAGCACGTCGCTCACGCGCATGTTGGTGGTCTCCAGCGGAAAGCGGCCGGGCTTTTGCACCTGGCCGAGCACGGACACCTGGTTGCCGCGCACCTGCAGCAAATTGACGTTGACCTGCGGCGACTTGAGGATGTTGTTCTTGCGCAGGGCCTGCGCGATGCGCGCTTCGGCCTCCGGCAAGGTGAGCCCGCCGATGTTCACGCGCCCCACCAGCGGGTAGTTGATGATGCCGCTTTCGGAGACGCGCGATTCCAGCGTGAGGTCAGGGTTCTGGAAGACCTGCACCCGGATCGAGTCGCCGGGGCCGAGCCGGTAGTCGCGCGCGGTATCGACTTTGGCGGCGTCGGTTTTGGCGGCGTCGCGGTTGGCCGTATCGCGGTTGGCCGTATTGCGGCTGGTCTGCGCCGGCGCCACGGCCACCCACAGCGCAATCGCGGAAATCGTGGCGACGCGAAGCACGGAATTCATCATCGCGGTCTCCCTGGCTGCCTCGAGCCCATGGCTGATCCTGTGCCCGAACTGGAGCACAGGCAATGGCTCCATCGCACTATGCTTGATGGTTCGACGCGATTCAAGTTTCGGCTGTGACAGACAAACCGATGCCCTTGATGGTGCCGCTGTCCGAGGACGCCGCGGTCTCGGCGCTGCTCGATGTGCCCGACGACCCGCAGGCCTGTTATGTGTTCGCGCACGGCGCGGGCGCCGGCATGCATCACTCGTTCATGGCAGAGATCGCCCGGGGGCTGGCCCGCCGCGGCGTGGCCGTGCTGCGCTACCAGTTCCCGTACATGGAGCAGGGATCGAAGAGGCCGGATTCCCCCAAGGTCGCCCACGCGGCGATCCGCCAGGCCGCGGCGTTCGCCGCGCGCCGCCTGCCTGATGTGCCGCTGTTCGCGGGCGGCAAGTCGTATGGTGGCCGCATGAGCTCACAGGCGCAGGCGGCCGAGCCCCTGCCCGGCGTGCGCGGCCTGGTGTTCGTGGGCTTTCCGCTGCACGCGGCCGGCCAGCCTTCCACCGATCGCGCCGCCCACCTGGACGCCGTGCAGCTGCCGATGCTGTTCCTGCAGGGCACGCGCGATGCCCTGGCCGACCTGGCGCTGATCCGCGACACGACCGGCGCTTTGGGCGAGCGGGCGACGCTGCACGTGGTCGAGGGCGCGGACCACTCGTTCCACGTGCTGGCGAAGTTCGGGCGCACCGACACGCAGGTGCGCGAGGAACTGGTCGACACCATGCACGGCTGGATGATGCGCGTCGCCGCCGGGTGACACGCGGCTCAGGTGCGGATCAATCCGCGCGCTTCTTCTGGGCCTCGTTCAGCTCGTCGTGGCGGCGGCGGATTTCCGGCGGCCACTGCGACTTGATGAAGGACAGCGCGGCGACGATCTGCGCGTCGGTGAGGACGCCGTCGTAGGCCGGCATGCCCGAGTCGTAATCCTTCAGGTTGGCTGCTTTTGCCACGCCCATCTTGGTGATGCGGAACAGAACCTCATCGGTGTGATGCCAGGTGTGGCCGCTGGCGTCATGCGGCGGCGCCGGCAGGCGGCCGTTGCTGTCGCGCTCGCGCCAGTTGGGCTGTCCTTGCAACTGCATGCCATGGCAGGCGGCGCAATGCGCCTCGTACACCTTGCGGCCCGCGGCCACCACCGCGGCGTCGGCGGGCTGCAGGCGCAGCGGATCCGGCGCGGGCGCCCGGTCGCAGGCCGCCAGCACCACCAGCACGGTGGTCGCGAGAAGCTGGTGCGCACGTGATGCCAAGCGATCGATGGTCATGGTCCGGAAGAGGAGGTTTGTGTCGAAATTGCGCAATGTGTTCCATTATGAAAGCCCTGCCTTGAAAGTGTCTCGCCCCGGGGCAGGACAAACCTCACCTCGGTCTCCCATGCAACTCCTGCCCCAGCAGTGACATCGCGCTCATGCGCCCGCGCCACGCGACAGCGCTAATGAAGCTCGACCGGCCGTGTGGCTGGCACAACAGGGAAGAGACATGGCGAACGGCACTTCGGGATCCGACTCGCTCGTCGCGAGCGCAGGCGGCGACAAGATCAACGCGGGGGCGGGCGACGACACCTTGGTCGGCGGCGCCGGCAGTGACACGCTCAAGGGAGACGCCGGCCGCGACCTGTTCATCTACAACGTCACCCAGGGCAGCGCGGGCACGCAGGACGTCTACACCGGCGGCTCGGACATCGACACGGTGCTGATCGAGTTCACGCGGGCGCAGTGGATGGAGGCCAGCACCCAGCAGCAGATCGCCCAATACCTGGCGCACCTGGTGAAGGTCACCAACACCGTCACCGGCCAGGTGTCGAACGCGCTGGCCAGCGACTTCACCTTCCGTTTCGGCTCGTCGACGCTGACCCTGCAGATGATGGAGCGGCTAGAGGTGAAGGTCGACGGCGTGGCCCTCGACCCGGCCAATGCGCTGGTCGCCGCGGCCAATGACATGGCGGCGGCCAGCGAGGATGGACCTTGCGTCACGATCTACGTGCTGACCAACGACAGCGTGCCGGACCTGGTCAAGGATCTCGCCCTAGATTCGGGGCCGCATCATGGCACGGTGACATTGGTGAAGCCCAATGCCGCCAACGCGTCGACCTGGTACTTCAAGTACCAGCCCGATACGACCTACTACCAGTACCTGGCCGCCGGCCAGACCGCGGTCGACACCTTCAGCTACCGCGTCACCGATGCGAATGGCGACACCTCGGTCGCCACGGTCAGCGTGACCATGACCGGGTCCAATGATGGCCCGGTGGTCGCTGCCACCGATGTCACCGGCGGCGTCACCGAGCTGGGCACCGCCGCCGGCTCGCTCACCGATTCGGGCACCATCGACTTCTCCGACGTCGACCTGGCCGACGTGCACACGGTTTCGGCCGTCACGCCTTCGGCCGGCGCCTTGGGCACGCTCACCGCGCAGGTCACGACCGACACCACCAACAACGGCAGCGGTGGTGTCGTGACCTGGAACTACAGCGTCGCCGCCAGCGCGCTGGAGTTCCTGGCCAAGGACCAGACCAAGCTCGAGAGCTTCACTTTCAGCCTGAGCGATGGCAATGGCGGCAGCGTCTCGCGCACGGTCACCGTCACCCTCACCGGCACCAACGACGGCCCGGTAGTCGCGTCCACCGATGTCACCGGCGGCGTCACCGAGATGGGCACCGCCGCCGGCTCGCTCACCGACTCGGGCACCATCGATTTCTCCGACGTCGATCTGGCTGACGTGCACACCGTCTCGGCCGTCACGCCTTCGGCCGGCGCCCTGGGCTCGCTCACGGCGCAAGTCACGACCGACACCAACGACACTACCGGCACCGGCGGTGTCGTGACCTGGAACTACAGCGTCGCCGCCATCGCGCTGGAGTACCTGGCCAAGGACCAGACCAAGACCGAGACCTTCACCTTCTCGATCAGCGATGGCAACGGCGGCACGGTTTCGCGCACGGTCACCGTCACGCTCACCGGCACCAACGACGGCCCGGTGGTCGCCGCCACCGATGTCACCGGCGGCGTCACCGAGATGGGCACCGCTGCCGGTTCGCTCACCGACTCGGGCACCATCGGTTTCTCCGACGTCGACCTCATCGACGTGCACACCGTCTCGGCCGTCACGCCCTCGGCCGGCGCGCTGGGCGCGCTCACCGCTCAGGTCACCACCGACACCACATCCACCGGCACCGGTGGCGTCGTGACCTGGAACTACAGCGTCGCCGCCAGCGCCCTGGAGTACCTGGCCAAGGACCAGACCAAGCTCGAGAGTTTCACTTTCAGCCTCAGCGATGGCAACGGCGGCAGCGTTTCGCGCACGGTCACCGTCACCCTCACCGGCACCAACGACGGGCCGGTGGTCGCGTCCACCGATGTCACCGGCGGCGTCACCGAGATGGGTACCGCCGCCGGTTCGCTCACCGACTCGGGCACCATCGGTTTCTCGGACGTCGACCTCATCGACGTGCACACCGTCTCGGCCGTCACGCCCTCGGCCGGCGCGCTGGGCTCGCTCACCGCGCAGGTCACGACCGACACCACATCCACCGGCACCGGTGGTGTCGTGACCTGGAATTACAGCGTCGCCGCCAGCGCCCTCGAATACTTGGCCAAGGACCAGACCAAGCTCGAGACCTTCACCTTCTCGATCAGCGACGGCAACGGTGGCACGGTTTCGCGCACCGTCACCGTCACCCTCACCGGCACCAACGACGGGCCGGTGGTCGCGTCCACCGACGTCACCGGTGGCGTCACCGAGATGGGCACTGCTGCCGGTTCGCTCACCGACTCGGGCACCATCGACTTCTCGGACGTCGACCTCGCCGACGTGCACACCGTCTCGGCCGTCACGCCTTCGGCCGGCGCGCTGGGCACGCTCACCGCTCAGGTCACCACCGACACCACCTCCACCGGCACCAGTGGTGTCGTGACCTGGAACTACAGCGTCGCCGCCAGCGCCCTCGAATACTTGGCCAAGGACCAGACCAAGCTCGAGAGCTTCACTTTCAGCCTTAGCGACGGCAATGGCGGCAGCGTTTCGCGCACCGTCACCGTCACGCTCACCGGCACCAACGACGGGCCGGTGGTCGCGTCCACCGACGTCACCGGCGGCGTCACCGAGATGGGTACCGCTGCCGGCTCGCTCACCGACTCGGGCACCATCGACTTCTCCGATGTCGACCTCACCGACGTGCACACCGTCTCGGCCGTCACGCCCTCGGCTGGTGCGCTGGGCACGCTCACTGCGCAAGTCACCACCGACACCACATCCACCGGCACCGGTGGTGTCGTCACCTGGAACTACAGCGTCGCCGCGGCCGCCGTGGAGTACCTGGCCAAGAACCAGACCAAGATCGAGACCTTCAGCTTCGACCTCAGCGACGGCAACGGCGGGATCGTCACCCGCACCGTCACCGTCACGCTTACCGGCACCAACGACGGGCCGGTGGTCGCTGCCACCGACGTGACCGGCGGCGTCACCGAGATGGTGACTGCCGCCGGCTCGCTCTCCGACTCGGGCACCATCGACTTCTCCGATGTCGACCTCGCCGACGTGCACACCGTCTCGGCCGTCACGCCCTCGGCTGGCGCGCTGGGCGCGCTCACCGCGCAGGTCACCACCGACACCACGAACACCGGCACCGGCGGCGTGCTCACCTGGAACTACAGCGTCGCCGCCAGCGCCCTGGAGTACTTGGCCAAGGACCAGACCAATACCGAGACGTTCACCTTCTCGATCGGCGATGGCAACGGCGGCAGCGTTTCGCGCACGGTCACCGTCACCCTCACCGGCACCAACGACGGGCCGGTGGTCGCCGCCACCGATGTCACCGGCGGGGTCACCGAGATGGGCACCGCCGCCGGCCAGCTCACCGACTCGGGCACCATCGATTTCTCCGACGCCGACCTCACCGACGTGCACAGCGTCTCGGCCGTCACCCCTTCGGCCGGCGCGCTGGGCTCGCTCACCGCGCAGGTCACGACCGACACCACATCCACCGGCACCGGTGGTGTCGTGACCTGGAACTACAGCGTCGCCGCCAGCGCCGTCGAGTACCTGGCCAAGGACCAGACCAAGCTCGAGACCTTCACCTTCTCGATCAGCGACGGCAACGGCGGCACGGTTTCGCGCACCATCACCGTCACCCTCACCGGCACCAACGACGCTGCCACGATCAGCGCAGCCACCGTGACCGGTTCCGTCACCGAAGACGCTTCGCCGACCACGCTGAGCACGAGCGGCACTATCACCTTCGACGATGTCGATCTCACCGATTCGCACACGCCGACCGTGGCGCCGGTCGCCGGCAACCTGTGGGGCGGCACGCTCACGGCCTTGGTCACCGATATCGCGACGGGCGCGGGTGACGGCACCGTCACCTGGACCTACACCGTGGCGAATGCGGCCGTGCAGGCGCTCAACAGCGGCCAGAGCGTCAGCGAGTCCTTCACCGTGACGATTTCCGATGGCAAGGGCGGGACGGTGAGCCGGACCGTCACCGTCACCATCAACGGCGTCAACGATGGACCGATCGGCGGTGCGGACAACATCATCACCAACGCCGGCTTGGGCAGCGGCAACCCCTTTGTCGTGCCCGAGTCGGCCCTGCTGGCCAACGACACGCTGACAGGCGGTGGCACGCTGGACATCTCCAGTGTGAGCGACGCCACCGGGGTGACCGTGGTGCACGCCGGCGGCAGCGGCAGCAATGGAACGCTGACCATCGTCGACCTGGCGCCGTCCGGCGGCACCTTCAGCTACACGCCCACCGACGGCACGAGCGCGGGCGCGGCAACGCTAGTGACGGTGAGCCAGGACAATGACGGCACTATCAACAGCACGGCGGGCAATGACATCCTGGTGAGCCCGCGCAGCAACACCGTCTACATGTTCGGCCTGGCCGATGGCAAGGACATCATCGTCGACTCGGGCGGCAACAACGAGATCCGGATCGCGACCACCGCACCGGCAAACAGCCAGGCCATCGCCGTGCTGAATTTCGAGCAGGTCGGCTCCGACCTGCTCATCAAGGCCGGCGCGACCGAGATCACCGTGAAGAGCCACTATGGCTCGGGTGCGATCAAAGCCATCTCGTTCGCCCAGGGCGGTGTCTACGCGGGCTACACCATCGGCACGGCCGCCTACAGGATCGGCGCGGACCAGACCGGCACCGGCCAGGAAGATGTGATCGCCTCATCGCTGGCAGGCCAGACGCTGACCGGCGGCGGCGGCAACGGCAACGACATGCTGTTCGGCAACGGCGGCGCGGACACCATCCAGGGCGGCGGCGGGAACGACCTGCTGGTGGGCGGCGCGGGCAACGATCGCCTGGAAGGCGGCGACGGCGCGGATGTCTTCGTGTTCAACACGGCGCTGGACGCTGCGAGCAACGTCGACACAGTGGCGGACTTCGATGGAAGCGCCGACAGGATCTCGCTGTCGAGCGCGATCTTCGGCGGCATCGGCAGCGGCGGTCCGCTGGCCGCCGGCGACTTCGCGGCGGTCAGCGCCAGCGCCAGCGTGGGCGCCGGCGTGAACATCATCTACGACAGCGCCGACGGCAGGCTTTACTACGATGCCGACGGCGGCAGTTCCGCCAACCGCACCCAGTTCGCGACCGTGACCGTGGTCGGCGCGTTCGACCACACCGATTTTCTGGTCTTCTGAGGCCCGTCCGGGGTTCTGCCGCGGGCAGCTGGGATCGCCGCTGGCCGCCCGATCAGCCCGCCCGCCGAGGCCTTTTTCAGGCCTTGCGATAATTACGGCTGACAACGCCCCAATCCATGAGTGCATTCAACGAGGAGAAGGTCCTCTCCGTTCATCATTGGACCGACCGCCTGTTCACTTTCAAGACGACGCGCGATTCGTCGCTGCGCTTCTCCAACGGTCATTTCACGATGATCGGCTTGCGCGTGAACGGCAAGCCCCTGCTGCGCGCCTACAGCATCGTCAGTGCCAACTACGAGGACCACCTGGAGTTCCTCAGCATCAAGGTGCCCGAGGGACCCCTGACCTCGCGGCTGCAGCATATCCAGGTAGGCGACAGCATCATCGTCGGCCGCAAGCCGACCGGCACGCTGCTGGTCGACTACCTGCTGCCCGGCAAGCGCCTGTTCCTGCTGTCCACCGGCACCGGACTGGCGCCCTTCATGAGCATCGTGCGCGACCCGGACACCTACAACAAGTTCGAGCAGATCATCCTCGTGCACGGCGTGCGACAGAAGGACGAACTGGCCTACCACGACATGCTGGTGGAGCACCTGCCGGCGCACGAATTCCTCGGCGAGATGGTCACCAGCCAGCTGCGCTACTACCCGACGGTCACGCGCGAGCAGTACAAGAACATGGGGCGCGTCACCGACCTGATCGAGTCGGGCAAGATGTTCGGGGACATGGGGATGCGTCCTCTCGACCCGAGCGAAGACCGCGTGATGATCTGCGGCAGCCCGTCGATGCTCAAGGACCTCAAGCACATGCTCGAAACGCGCGGCTTCAACGAGGGCAACACCTCGCGCCCCGGCGATTTCGTGATCGAGCGCGCCTTTGCCGAGCAGTGACGCGGCGCGGCCGGCGCCGCAAAGCTCAGCCGACCAGCGCCGGCAGGTCTTCCATTCGCGTGAAGATGGCCGCAGCGCCGGCGCGGCGCAGCGCCGCGGGCGCGTCGTGCCCTGCTTCCGGCGGGCTGTAGCCCCACACCGTGGCGCCGGCGGCGACGCCCGCCGTCACGCCGGTCACCGTGTCTTCCACCACCAGGCAACGCTGCGGCGGCACCGCCACGGCATCGGCGGCGGCCAGGTACACATCCGGTGCCGGCTTGGAGCGCGGCAGGTCGTGCCCGCTGAAGACGCGCCCGTCGAAATAGGGCATCAAACTGCAGCGCCGTAGCTGCAATTCGACCTTCGGCCGGTCGGCACCGGAGGCGCAGGCAATGCGACCCGCCAGCCGTCGATGCAGCGCGGCGACCGCATCGACGGCGCCGCGCACCGCCTGCACCTCCAGGTCCAGGCGGGCATTGCGGCGCGCGCGAAAGCGCCCGATCCAGTCCTCGGTCAGCGGCTGCCCGGTGTGCGCCTCGATCAGCGCGGCCTCATCCTTGATCGCCTTGCCCACGAAGATGCGCATGCACTCCTCGAGGCTGAGCGTCCAGCCCAGTTCTTCGAGCATGTCGCGCAGCACGCCGTTGGTGATCGGCTCGCTGTCGACGAGCACGCCGTCGCAATCGAACAGGATCGCATCGAATTTCATCATCGGCGCATCCTAGCGTGCGCCGATGGAGCTCAGCGCGCGGCCAGGCCCCCCACCGTGGCGGCAGGCTCGCGCGCCGGAGTGGCTTCGCCGGTGTACTTCCACACGATGTAACCGAAGAGAACGATGGCGAGGCCCACGATCATCGACACCAGCCCCAGCAGCGGCTCGATCGACGTCATGCCGCGGTACAGCGCGAACAGGGCCGCCATCTGCACGAAGTGGGCCGGCACATAGGCCCAGAAGTGCACCTTGGCCAGGCGCGCGCCCGCGGCTTCTGGCCACAGGCGATAGAAGAAGCCGAACATCCCCATGATCACGAAACCCAGGAGGTTGAGGTGGGCGTGCACCGGATGCATCTGATGGTCGTGGCTCGCCGCCATCACGATGCCGAGAAGCACGCCGGCCACCAGGTACAGGACGGCCAGACGCAGGAACCAGTTGCTGATGCTTTGCATGGACGACTCCGCTTCAGGTTGTTGAGGCAGGCGAAGTCTAGGCGGATGCATACACAAGTGGAACTGGATGTAACAGCAGGTCGCTTCCCGCGGGTGGCGTGGGGTGGCGCTGCGGCCGCCGCGCCAAGAAAAAAGCCGCGGGGCGAACCGCGGCTTTTCCTTTTTGATCGAGGGGCGGCATTGCACCGCGCCTCAGTGTGCGCTCACTTGTATCCAGCGCGATCCATCATTTTCTGGGCCGCCGCGGCGTTCTTCAACAGCGCCGACACGGGCATCGGGTCGGCCTTGAAGTCGCCCAGCTGCTCCAGCGCGGGGTTCTTCACCGCCGCGGACTTGACCACCGGCCACTCGTTATTGCCGTTGGCGAAGTAAGCCTGGGCCTGGTCGCTGGCCAGGTATTCCAGGAACTTCACCGCGTTGTCGCGGTTCTTGGCCGACTTGGCCACCGCGCCGCCCGAGATGTTGATGTGGGTGCCGCGATCGGCCTGGTTGGGCCACAGCACGCCGACCTTGGCAATGGCTTCCTTGTCCTCGGGCTTGGTCGACCGCATCAGGCGCGCGACGTAGTAGGAGTTGCTCAGCGCGACGCCGCATTCGCCGGAAGCCACCGCCATGATCTGGTCGGTGTCGCCGCCGCGCGGCGGGCGCGCCATGTTGGCGACCACGCCCTTGGCCCACTCCTCGGCCTTGGCTTCGCCCAGGTGCTCGATCATCGAGGCCGCCAGCGACAGCTGGTAAGGATGCGCGCCCGAGCGGGTGCAGACCTTGCCCTTGTTCTTGGGGTCGGCCAGTTCCTCGTAGGTGTCCACGTCCGCAGCCTTCACTGCGACCTTGTTGTAGACGATCACCCGGGCACGCGTGGAAAAGGCGTACCAGGAGCCATCGGGGGCGCGCAGGTTCGCGGGGATCTTCGCATTCAGTTCCGCCGATTGCACCGGCTGGAACAGGCCGGCCTGCTGCGCCTTGGCCAGACGCGCGGCGTCGACCAGCAGCACGACGTCGGCGGGGCTGTTGGCGCCCTCGTTCGCGAGCCGCTCCAGCAGCGCCTCATCGCCCGCCTCGATGCGGTTGATCTTGATGCCGGTGGCCTTGGTGAAGTTGGCGTACAGCGCCTCGTCGGTCTGATAGTGACGGGCGGAATACAGATTCAGCTCTTTGTCCTGGGCAAGCGCAGGAAGGGCGGCGGCGGCCAGCGCCAGCACGGCGAGACGAAGGGTGGTCTTCATTGGGTCGACTCCGTTTGCAAATGCGATTGATTCGCAATTGTAGTCAAAAAGCCCAACGCCAGGTCAGCCCGCCCCCACCGGAAACGCCACAACTTGATCCACCTCAAGCCGCACGCCGATCCGCTCGCCGATCGCGTGGTTGTGATGGCTGGGCACCAGCGACAGCACCTCCTCGCCCGAATCCAGCCGCAGGGTGTAGAGGAACTCGGCGCCGCGGAACAGCTTGCGCACGACCGCCGCGGTCATGGGGGCGGCGTCGTCGTGCAGCACGTCGTCCGGGCGCAGCAGCACGTCCACCACCTGGCCCGGCGTGCCATGCGCGAGCGCACCGGCGTCCAGATCGCCCAGCGCGATCGAGATGCGACGCTCGCCGGCGATGTCGCGCACCAGGCCGCGCACGAACACGCCGGCGCCGACGAAATCGGCGGCGAAGCGGCTGGACGGGTAGTGGTACAGCTGGTAAGGCGCGTCCCACTGGTCGATCCGGCCCTCGTGCATCAGCCCGATCACGTCGGCCATGGCGAAGGCCTCGTGCTGGTCGTGCGTCACCAGGACCGCGCTGGTGCCGCTGGCCTTGAGGATCTCGCGCACTTCGCCCGACAGGCGCTCGCGCAGGTCGACGTCGAGATTGGAGAA
The DNA here is from genome assembly GCF_001580455.1 of Ramlibacter tataouinensis. NCBI lineage: Bacteria > Pseudomonadati > Pseudomonadota > Betaproteobacteria > Burkholderiales > Comamonadaceae > Ramlibacter > Ramlibacter tataouinensis. The sequence goes on along the minus strand of NZ_CP010951.1, from coordinate 2,543,374 downwards.
AGGCTCGTCCATCAGCACCAGCGCGGGCTGGGGCGCGAGGGCGCGGCCCAGGGCCACGCGCTGCTGCTGCCCGCCCGACAACTCGTGCGGGTAGCGCCGGGCCATGCCCTGCAGTCCCACCAGCTGCAGCATCTCGCCCACCCGGCGCTCGCGCTCGCGCGCGTCCCAGCGGCGCAGGCCGAAGGCGATGTTGTCGGCCACGCTCAGGTGCGGGAACAGGGCGTAGTCCTGGAACACCACGCCGACGCCGCGCCGCTCGGGCGGCTCGGCGTGCGTGGGCGAACTCGCCTCGCGCCCGCCGACGACGATGCGTCCGTCGAGGAGGGGAACGAAGCCGGCGACCGCCCGCAACACCGTCGTCTTGCCGCAGCCCGAAGGCCCGAGCAGGCACGCGATCTCGTTGACGCGCAACTCGAAGGAGAGTTCGCGCACCACGGGCGCGTTCAGGCCATAGGCCACCGTCAGGCGCTGGACCTGCAGCGGCGCGCCGGCGTCGGCAAGCGGGGACAAGCTCATCCCTACAATTCTCGCCGATGGTACGCCGCCGCTTTCCGCCGCTCGCAGTGAGCGCCTTTGTCGTGGCCCTGCTCGTGGCAGGGCCGGTGGCGGGCGTCCTGGGTCATTTGTTCACCACCGGAACCGCCGATGTGCTTGGTCACCTGCTGCGCACGGTGCTGGCCGAATCGGTGTGGACCACCGCGCTGCTGGGCCTGCAGGTGACGGTGGGCGCGGTGCTGGTGGGCACCGGCGCCGCCTGGCTGGTGACGCAGTACGAATTCCCCGGACGCCGCTGGCTCACCTGGGCGCTGATGCTGCCCCTGGCCATGCCCGCCTATGTCGCCGCGTACGCCTACACCGACTGGCTGCAGTTCAGCGGGCCCGTGCAGTCGGCGCTGCGGCGGCTCACCGGCTGGGGCCCGCGCGACTACTGGTTTCCCGACATCCGCTCGCTGTACGGCGCGGGCCTGCTTTTCATCGCCGTGCTGTACCCCTATGTCTATGCGCTGGCGCGTCCCGCCTTCATTGAGCGCAGCCCCAACCTGGTGGACGCGGCGCGCACGCTGGGCTGCTCGCCGCGCGCGGTGTTCTGGCGCGTCGCCCTGCCGCTGGCGCGGCCGGCCATGATCGCCGGCGGCATGCTGGCGCTGATGGAGACGCTGGCCGACTACGGCGCCGTCGCCTACTTCGGCCTGCCCACCTTCACCCAGAGCCTGTACAACGCCTGGTTCAACCTCGGCGATCGTGCCGCGGCGGCGCAGCTGGCGGCGGGACTGCTGCTGACGGTGGCCCTGGTGGTCTGGGTGGAGCGGCGCGCGCGCGGCGCCCGGCGCTTCGCGACCACGGCCGCCCAGCCGGCACGCGAGCGGGTGGCGCTGCGCGGCTGGCCGGCCTGGCGCGCGACGCTGCTGTGCCTGCTGCCCTTCGCCGCCGGCTTCGCGCTGCCGGCCGCGCTGCTGATGCGGCTGCACCTGGCGCTGGAAGGCGGCCCGCGCTGGGACGCATTCGGCCACTGGGTGGCCCACAGCGTGACCGCCGGATCGATCACCGCGATCGCTGCCGTGGCGCTGGCGCTGCTGGTGGCCTACGCCGGACGGCTGTACCCGCGCCGCTGGGTGCGCGGCGCCAACATGCTGGTGGGCCTGGGCTATGCCTTGCCGGGCTCGGTGATCGCGGTCGGCATCCTGGTGCCCCTCGCCTGGATGGACAACACGGTCGACGCCTGGATGCGCGCGCATCTGCAGGTATCGACCGGGCTGCTGCTCACCGGCAGCCTGGCCGCGCTGGTCTATGCCTACCTGGTGCGCTTCCTGGCCGTGTCCTACCACGGCATCGACGCCGCGCTCACGCGCATCACGCCGGCCATGGACCAGTCCGCCCGCAGCCTGGGCGCCACGCCGGGCGAAACCCTGGTTCGCGTGCACGTGCCGCTGCTGTCGCGCAGCGCGCTGGCCGCGGCAGTGCTGGTGTTCGTCGATACGGTGAAGGAACTGCCGGCGACCCTGGTGCTGCGGCCTTTCAACTTCGACACGCTGGCCGTGGTGGCGCACAACTTTGCGCGCGACGAGCGACTGGCCGAAGCGGCGCTGCCGGCGCTGGCGATCGTGCTGATCGGCCTGCTGCCGGCGCTGCTGCTGGCGCGCACCACGGATCGCTAGAGCGGCGGCTCAGGCCGTGCAGGTGGTGATCGCCACCGCGGCCACATCGACCAGACGCTATTCAGCCGACGTCACCGTCCACGTAGAACCACCGCCCGTCTTCGCGCACGAACCGGCTCGTCTCGTGCAGCCGCCCGGCCCGGCCGCCGCCCGAGCGAAACCGCGCCACGAATTCGACTTCGGCGCGGTCGGCATCGGTCAGGCGATGGCGCTTCACCGCCAGCCCGAGCCAGCGGGTGGCGGGGTCGAGTTCCACCTGCGCGGGACGCGTGGACGGATGCCAGCTCGCGAGCAGGTAGGCTTCGTCGCCGCGAGCGAAGGCGCTGTAGCGGGATCGCATGAGGGCTTCTGCATCCGGCGCCGGCGCACCGTCCAGCACCGGCCCGCAGCAGCGCGCGAACGGCAACGGCCGCGCGGCGGCATCGAGGCGGCCACAGGGGCAGGCGGGCTCGCTCATCACAGCGCGCGCTGGATGATGATCTTCTGCACGTCCGACGTGCCTTCGTAGATCTGGCAGACGCGCACGTCGCGCCAGATCCGCTCGACCGGGAAGTCGTTCACATAGCCGTAGCCGCCCAGGGTCTGGATGGCGGCGCTGCACACCTGCTCGGCCATTTCGCTGGCGAACAGCTTGGCCATCGCCGCTTCCTTCAGGCAGGGCCGGCCGGCATCGCGCAGCGCGGCCGCATGCCAGATCAACTGGCGCGCGGCCTCCAGCCGGGTGGCGCATTCGGCGAGCCGGAAGCCCACTGCCTGGTGGTTGAAGATCGCCGTGCCGAAGCTCTGGCGCTCCTTGGCGTAGTCGATCGCGACTTCGAGCGCGCTGCGCGCCATGCCCACGCTTTGCGCGGCGATGCCGATGCGCCCCCCTTCCAGCGCCGACAGCGCGATCTTGTAGCCCTCGCCCTCCTCGCCGATCAGGTTCTCCGCCGGAATGCGGCAGTCCTCGAACTGGATCTGCGCGGTGTCGCTGGAGTGCTGGCCGATCTTTTCCTCCAGCCGCGCCACGACATAGCCGGGCGCGTCGGTCGGGACCAGGAAGGCGCTCATGCCCTTCTTGCCGCCCGTCTTGTCGGTGACCGCGATCACGATGGCGAGATGGCCGTTCTTGCCGCTGGTGATGAACTGCTTCACACCATTGAGCACGTACTCGCCGCCGTCGCGCCTGGCGGTGGTGCGCAGCGCCGAGGCGTCGCTTCCCACGTGCGGCTCGGTCAGGCAGAACACCCCCAGCAACTCGCCGCGTGCCAGCCGCGTGAGCCACTGCTGCTTCTGCGCCTCGCTGCCGTAGCGCATCAGGATGGCGTTCACCGGGCAGTTGGTGACGCTGATGGCGGTGCTGGTGCCGCCATCGCCCGCGGCGATCTCCTCCAGCACCAGCGCCAGCGTCAGGTAGTCCAGGCCGGCGCCGCCGTATTCTTCGGGCACGCAGATGCCGTAGGCGCCCAGCGCCGCCAGCCCCTGGTGCGCCTCGTGCGGGAAGTGGTGCTCCTTGTCCCATCGCGCGGCGTTGGGCCAGAGCTGCTCCTTCGCGAACGCGCGGACGGCGTCGCGGATCATTTCCTGGTCTTGGGTCAGCAACATGATGGTCGGTTACCAGCCGTCGAAGGGACGGCCGTCGTAGTTGAGGAAAGTACCCTGGTCCTTCTTCGACAGTCCGGCGATGACCTCGCGCATCGCGCGCACGCTCACTTCCAGTGCCAGCGGTGCGCCGGCCCCGCCCATGTCGGTGCGCACCCAGCCCGGGCTCATGGCGACGAAAACCGCTTCGGGGTAGTCGGGTTGCGCGGCTGCCACCGTCATGTTCAGCGCGGCCTTGCTGGCGCGATACACCCAGCTGTAGCTGGACGAGACATCGGCAATACGGCCCATCGCGCTCGTGATGAAGACGAACCTGCCACGCGCCGCCTCCACCAGCGGCGCGACCTGCGGGATCGCCTGCATCGCGCCCCAGACGTTGGTGCGCATGACGCGGTCGAAATCGCCCTGCGCCGGCGGCTGGGTGGCGCCGCCGCGCGACATCACGCCCGCGACGTACAGCGCCAGGTCGATCTTCTCGCCATCGAGCTGCCAGCCCAGGGCGCTGACGCTCTGCGCGTCGCTGACGTCGATGCGCAGGGTCTCGGCCCCCAGCGCGTGCAAGCGCGCCAGCCCCGCCTCGTCGCGCGCGCTCGCGATCACGCGCTCGCCCGCCTCGCGGTATTGCCTGGCGAACTCCAGTCCGATGCCGCGCGACGCGCCGAGGACGAGGACCGTCATCATTCCGCCCCCACGCTTGCAGGCAAACCTGCTGCGCTGCCCCCCGAGGGGGCCTTCGCGCCCAGGAGCGGTCCGGCGGCGCTCAGATCAGTTCCAGAGCCACCGCGGTGCCCTCACCGCCGCCGATGCACAGCGTGGCGATGCCGCGCTTGCCGCCGCGCGCCTGCAGCGCGTGGATCAGCGTGACCATGATGCGCGCGCCCGAGGCGCCGATCGGGTGGCCCAGCGCGCAGGCGCCGCCGTTGACGTTGACGATGTCGTGCGAGACCTTCAGCTCCGTCATCAGCGCCATCGGCACCACGGCGAAGGCTTCGTTGACTTCCCACAGGTCGACGTCGGACACCTTCCAGCCGGTCTTGGCCAGCAGCTTCTGGGTGGCACCCACCGGCGCGGTGGTGAACCACTCGGGCTCCTGCGCATGCATGGTGTGGCCGACGATGCGCGCCAGCGGCTTGACGCCCAGGCGCTTGGCGGTGCTCTCGGTCATCATCACCAGCGCGGCGGCGCCGTCGTTGATCGACGAGGAGGACGCGGCCGTGATCGTGCCGTCTTTCTTGAACGCGGGCCGCAGCTGCGGGATCTTGTCGAGCTTGACCTTGCCCGGGCCTTCGTCGATGGACACCACGGTCTCGCCGGCGCGGCTCTTCACCGTGACCGGCGTGATCTCGGCAGCGAAGGCGCCTGACTCGGTGGCCTTCTTGGCGCGCTGCACCGAGGTGGTGGCGAAGGCGTCCTGCGCCTCGCGCGAGAACTTGTACTTGGCGGCGCAGTCCTCGCCGAAGGTGCCCATGGCGCGGCCCGGCTCGTAGGCGTCTTCCAGGCCGTCGAGCATCATGTGGTCGTACACCTTGTCGTGGCCCATGCGGTAGCCGCCACGGCCCTTGAGCAACAGGTAGGGCGCGTTGGTCATGCTTTCCATGCCGCCGGCGACCATGACTTCGTGCGTGCCGGCCAGCAGCATGTCGTGTGCGAACTGCGCGGCCTTCATGCCGGAGCCGCACATCTTGGACAGGGTGACGGCACCGGCGCTCTTGGGCAGCCCCGCCTTGAACGCCGCCTGGCGGGCCGGCGCCTGGCCCTGGCCGGCCATCAGGCAGTTGCCGAACAGCACTTCGCCCACGGCATCGCCGGGCACGCCGGCGCGCTCGAGCGCGGCGCGGATGGCGGCGCCGCCCAGGTCATGCGCGGCAAGCGCGGAAAAGTCGCCCTGGAATGCGCCCATGGGGGTTCGGGCGGCTCCGACGATGACGATGGCTTCGGACATGGTTCACTCCTTTAGGAAAATTGGATGGACGTGCTGCGCTCTTCATCGGCGATGCGGCGCAGGTAGCTCTGGAATTCGGGGTCTTCGCCGCGCAGCAGCAGCGGCAGCGCAGTGCGGAAGTCTTCGCGGCGGCACCACTCGCGCATGTAGTCGTCCCAGCTGTTCCAGCGCCGGGCTTCGGTTTCGCTCATTCCCGGCTTGTAGGCGACCAGGTAGGCGCGCTCGAACAGCGACATCAGCATATCGAAGATCACCAGCATCCGTTCCCTCTGCTCCAGGGTGGGATTCGCCAGCGGCTCGTTGGTTCGCAGGTGCAGGTCCGGATGAGCCAGCACGACCTTGAGAAAATCGTTGTAGGCGTTCGACAAAAGCTGGTACGCCTCTTCGTCCTCGTTGTCGCGTTCCTTGCGCTGCTCCCAGGCAAAGAACAGGATCGCGAACGGCAGGCCGAGCGCCGTGACGATGAAGCTGGCGAGTTCCCAAGCATCGCGCATGCCTCACTGCCCCGAGTCGCCGCGGCCGTTCATGCCGTGAATTCCAGCGCGCCGGCTCCCGCGGGTGCGGCGGCGTAGCGGCGCGCGAAGCGTTTGGCGCGGTCGTAGGGGAACACGTCGTGCACATGACCGGCCAGGATGCGGTCCTTGCGGTCGAGCCAGAAGGCCGGGTCGAGCAGGTCGCCGTGGTGCTGCATGAACACCTCGCGCACCGCCGTGTTGCCCAGCAGGAAGGGGCCGAAGGTTTCCGGGAACACGTCGCGCGGGCCGACGTTGTACCAGACCTCGCCGGACAGTTCCTCCTCCTCGTTGTGCGCCTTGGGCACCTTGCGGAAGTTGCAGTCGGTGAGGTATTCGATCTCGTCGTAGTCGTAGAACACGACCTTGCCGTTGCGCGTGACGCCGAAGTTCTTCCACAGCATGTCGCCGGGGAAGATGTTGGCGGACACCAGGTCCTTGATCGCGTTGCCGTACTCGATCACCGCGCGCTCGATCTGGTCATGCGCATGCTGCCCCGCCAGGCTGCCGGGGGCAGCCGCCTGTAGCGCGTCGAAGGCCTCCTGCAGGTAGATGTTCAGCGGAATCATGCGCCGCTCGATATAGAGGTGCTTGATGATCACCTCTTCATGGCCGTCGCCGTCGCGGTCGCTGATCTCGAGCTGGCTGGGCGCGAACTTGCGGATCTCCTCGAGCAGCTCTTCCTCGATGCGTTCGCGCGCGAAGGCGACTTCGCTGTACTCCAGCGTGTCGGCCATGCGGCCCACGCGGTCGTGCTGCTTGACCAGCAGGTACTTGCCCTTGATCTGCTCGCGCGTGGTGTCCTTTTGCGGCGGGTAGTAGTCCTTGATCAGCTTGAAGACGTAGGGGAACGAGGGCAGGTCGAACACCAGCATCACCATGCCCTTGATGCCGGGCGCGATGCGGAACTTGTCGCTCGAATGCCGCAGGTGATAGAGCAGGTCACGGTAGAACAGCGTCTTGCCTTGCTTGGCCAGGCCGAGCGCGTTGTAGATCTCGTTGCGCGGCTTGCGCGGCATCAGCGAGCGCAGGAACTGCACGTAGGCCGACGGGATCTCCATGTCCACCATGAAGTAGGCGCGCGCGAAGGAGAACAGCGCCTGCAGGTCGTCCTCGCCGAACAGGACGGTGTCGATGATCAGCCGGCCTTGCTTGTTGTGCAGGATGGGCAGCGCGAACGGCACCTCGTTGAATCCGTTGATCAGCTTTCCGACCACGTAGGCGCCCTTGTTCCGGTAGAACAGCGAGGACAGCACCTGGATCTGGAAGTTGGCGCGCAGCTTCACCTGCGCCAGCCGCGCGCTCATCGCTTCGATCACATAGCCGGCGTCGCGCGGCAGGTCCTCGAAGGGCCGCTGCAGCTGGTAGTTGTCGACGATGCGCTCGATCGTGTCCTGCAGCGTGTCGCGCGTGGGGTAGTACGAGCGGTAGGTCGGCTTGGCCGCCGGCTCCTCGTTCTCGATGTACTCGGTCGACACCGCTGGCCGCACGAAGATGAAGTCGTTGTGGAAGTGGGTGCGGTGCAGGATCTTGCAGGTGACCGAATTGAAGAAGGTCTCGGCCAACTCCGGCTGGTGGTGGTCGACCAGCAGGCCGATGTAGTGCAGCTTGACCTGCTGCCATACGTCCATGGGCTGGTCGCCGGCCCGGAACTCCTTCTCCAGGCGGGTCACCGCCTCGCGCACGCGCAGGTCGTAGAACTGGATGCGTTCGCGCTGCGCGCGCTGCTGGCCGTGCCAGTCGGCGGTCTCGAAACGGTGCTTGGCCCGCGCCGACTCGGTGCGGAACAGCCGGTAGTGGCGGTTGAAGCCGTCGAGCATCGCGCGGGCGATGTCGTAAGCGAGCGGGGAGTCGAGGCGCTGGGGAAAGACCGACATGCCGCTCGTCCGTGCTTCAGCTGCGCGCCGCGATCACGCCTTCGATTGCGGCGCGGTACACCGGCTCGAGCGAATCGGCGCTCGAGACCGTCATGTGTAGGTCCTGCAGCAGGCCGTCGTTGACACCGAAGGCCCAGCCGTGGATGGTGACGTTCTGGCCCTTGGCCCAGGCGTCCTGCATCACGGTGCTGACGCACAGGTTGACCACCTGCTCGATCACGTTCAGGTCGACCAGCGCGTCGCCGCGCTGCTCCGGTGCCAGCTTCTCGAGGATGCCGCGATGCCGGTCACGCACGTCCTGGATATGGCGGATCCAGTTGTCGGCTAGGCCGATGCGCTTGCTGTGCAGCGCCGCCAGCACGCCACCGCAGCCGTAGTGGCCGACCACCATGATGTGCTCGACCTTCAGCATCTCGACCGCGAACTGCACGGTCGACAGCGCGTTGAGGTCGGAATGCACCACCACGTTGGCGACGTTGCGGTGCACGAACACCTCGCCCGGCTCCAGCCCGGTGATCTGGTTGGCCGGCACGCGGCTGTCGGAGCAGCCGATCCACATGTACTTGGGTGACTGCTGCTTGGTCAGGCTGGCAAAGAAGCCCGGGCGGTCGCGCTCCATCTGCGCCGCCCAGGCGCGGTTATGGGCAAAGAGGTCGGCGATGGAGGGCATGTCAGGATTCTCGCAGTAGCCAGCGATGAGGCATCAGGGTAGGGAATTCTGCGTAAGTCGCACCCCCCGCAAGCGGGGGTGGGCCTACATCGTCTCCGCGAACAGCTCGCGTCCGATCAGCATCCGGCGGATCTCGCTGGTGCCGGCGCCGATCTCGTACAGCTTGGCGTCGCGCCACAGGCGCCCGAGCGCGTACTCGTTGATGTAGCCGTTGCCGCCGAAGACCTGGATGCCCTCGCCGGCCATCCAGGTGGCCTTCTCGGCGCACCACAGGATGACCGAGGCGCAGTCCTTGCGCACCTGGCGCACGTGCTCGCTGCCGAGCTGGTCCAAATTCTTGCCCACGGTGTAGCAGAAGGCGCGCCCGGCCTGCAGCACGGTGTACATGTCGGCGACCTTGCCCTGGATCAGCTGGAACTCGCCGATGCTCTGGCCGAACTGCTTGCGGTCGTGGATGTAGGGCACGACGTTGTCCATCACCGCCTGCATGATGCCGATCGGGCCGGCGGCGAGCACCGCGCGCTCGTAGTCCAGGCCAGACATCAGCACCTTGGCGCCGCCATTGAGCGCGCCCAGCACGTTGACCGCCGGCACTTCGACATCCTGGAACACCAGCTCGCCGGTGTGCGAACCGCGCATGCCCAGCTTGTCGAGCTTCTGCGCGATGGAAAAGCCCTTCATGCCCTTTTCAACCAGGAAGGCGGTGACGCCGCGGGCGCCGAGTTCGGGCTCGGTCTTGGCGTACACCACCAGAGTGTCGGCATCCGGCCCGTTGGTGATCCACATCTTGTTGCCGTTGAGCAGGTAGTAGCCGCCCTTGTCCTCGGCCTTGAGCTTCATGGAGATCACGTCGCTGCCGGCGCCCGGCTCGCTCATGGCGAGCGCGCCCACGTGCTCGCCCGAGATCAGCTTGGGCAGGTACTTGCGCTTCTGCGCCTCGCTGCCGTTGCGCTTGATCTGGTTCACGCACAGGTTGCTGTGCGCGCCGTAGGACAGGCCGACCGAGGCCGAAGCGCGCGAAATCTCCTCCATCGCGATCATGTGCGCCAGGTAGCCCATGTTGGCGCCGCCGTACTCCTCGGGCACGGTGATGCCGAGCACGCCCAGCTCGCCCATCTTGCGCCACAGGTCCATCGGGAACTGGTCGCTGCGGTCGATCTCCGCCGCGCGCGGCGCAATCTCGGCCTGCGCAAATGCCTGCACCGCCTCGCGCAACGCGTCGACGTCTTCGCCAAGCTGGAAGTTGAGTCCTGGGAGGTTGTTCATGCAGCTGTCTCCGGTGAATCAGTGTTGGATGCCTTCGCGTCCGGCGATGGTCATTTCGGTCGCCGTCATGGTGGCGATGAGCTTTTCCTGGCCCTGGTCGATGGCCCAGGCCCGGCCTTCGACCACGGTGATCGTGCGGCCGGGCTTGACGACGACGCCTTCCATGCGAAAGCGCTCGCCACGCCCTGGCGCCAGCAGGTTGACCTTGTACTCGATGGTCAGCACCCCCGCGTCGGGCGGCATGAGGGTGGAGGCCGCATAGCCGCAGGCCGAATCCAGTGCCGTGCCGATCATGCCGGCGTGCATGAAGCCATGCTGCTGGGTCAGCGCCTTCGAGTACGGCAGCTCGACCACGACCCGGCCCGGGGCGACCTCGGCCAGGCGAGCCCCGATCGTGGTCATCGCCGCCTGCCGTTCGAAGCTGGCGCGGACGCGCCGTTCGTAGTCCGGGTCTTGGGGCTCGAAGGGCACTGGCATGGCGGACGGCTCCTTGAATTGACGTTTACGTAAACGTCAATTATGGCGAAAACGCCGGCATCGGGCCAGTCGGACGGCGCGCGGGGCAAGGTGGGCGAGGAACGGGACCCGCGGCCCGTTCGGCCGAGTTCAGGCCTGCCGCAGCGCCTTGTCGACCTTGGCGAGCAGCGCCCTCGCCTCCCGCTCGTGGGTGCGCACCTCGTCCAGGTTGGCCTCGAGTTCGGCCATCTGCTCTTCCAGCTGCGCGCGGTGTTCCGCCAGCACCGCCAGGAACTTGCGCAGCTGCGGCCCGGTGTCGCGCGGGCTGTCGTACATGTCAATGATGTCCTTGGCCTCGGTCAGCGACAGGCCCAGGCGCTTGGCCCGCAGCGTGAGCTTCAGCCGGGTGCGGTCGCGGGCGCTGTAGACGCGGTTGCGCCCGCCCGGGCCTGAACGCTCCGGCTGCAGCAGCCCCATGTCCTCGTAGAAGCGCATGGCGCGCGTGGTGAGGTCGAACTCCCTGGCCAGGTCGCTGATGGTGTACGTCGTCGTGGTCGCCATAAAGTTCTCGTGCACGCCCGGGACAGCGAATGTCCCTGCCCCTGCCTACAATGCGTCGATTACATATGACGTTTACGTCAACGTCAATCCCGTACCGATGAGCCCGATGAGCCCACTCGAACAGCGACTGCAATACCCCCTCGGCGACACCCTGCCCGTGCCGGGCGAATCCCTGGAGCTGGCCGATGGCGTGCGCTGGATCCGCATGGGCCTGCCGTTTCAGCTTGACCACATCAACCTGTGGCTGCTGCGCGACCAGTTCGAAGGCCGCGAGGGCTGGACCGTGGTGGACTGCTGCATCAGCCGCGAGGAAGCGCAGGCGCAGTGGGAGCGCATTTTCGAAACGCAGCTGCAGGGCCTGCCCATCGTGCGGGTCATCGTGACCCACATGCACCCGGACCATGTGGGCCTGGCCTGGTGGCTGTGCGAGCGCTGGAACGCGCCGCTGTGGATCAGCGCCACCGACTACAACGCCGCGCGCCTGGCCTCGCAGTCGACCACCGGTTTCGGCGGGCCGGCGGCGGCCGACTTCTTCGCTTCGCATGGCCTGACCGATCCGGACGCGGTCGAGAAGATCAAGGCGCGCACCGGCTACTACCCGAGCATGGTGCCGCAGGTGCCGCGGCAGTTCCGGCGGCTGCAGGGCGGCGACACGGTGTCCATCGGCGGCCTGGACTGGTCGTGCATCAGCGGGTTCGGCCATGCACCGGAGCACATCGCCCTGCACTGCGGCGAGCTCGGGCTGCTGATCTCGGGCGACATGCTGCTGCCCCGCATCTCGACCAACATCAGCGTGCACGACATCGAGCCCGAGTCGAATCCGCTGCGGCTGTTCCTCGAGTCGATCGACAAGTTCCGGGCGCTGCCCGAGGAGACGCTGGTGCTGCCCTCGCACGGCAAGCCGTTCCGGGGCCTGCACGAGCGGGTGCGCCAGCTGCACGAACACCATGAAGAACGCCTGCAGGAAGTGATCGCCGCCTGCAAGGCCGCCCCGCAGTCGGCTGCGGACGTGCTGCCGGTGCTGTTCAAGCGCAAGCTCGACCTGCACCAGACCACCTTCGCCATGGGCGAATCGATCGCGCACCTGCATGCGCTGTGGTACGACGGTCTGCTTTCACGCCGGCGCGACGCCGACGGCGTGTGGCGCTTCACGGCCACCTGAATTCCCCGGAGCCGCTCACCAGGTCGGGAGCGCTTCGTCCTTCAATTGGCCGCGCAGCTGCGCGTAGTCCGGCACCACCGTGGCCACGGTGTCCCAAAAGCGCGGACTGTGGTCCATCACGCGCAGGTGGCTCAGCTCATGCGCCACCACGTAGTCGATCACCGGCAGCCGGAAGTGGATCAGTCGCCAGTTGAGGCGGATCAGTCCGTCCGAGTGCGCGGTGCCCCAGCGCGTGCCGGCGTTGGACAGCACCAGCTTGCGCCAGCGCACGGCCAGCTGCGGCGCGATGTGATCCAGCCGCTCGGTGAACACGCGCTTGGCCTGGCGCATCAGCCAGGCCTGCGCGGCATCGCGGATCTGGGCCGGTTCGGCGTGGTGCGGCAAGCCGATGTGCAGGGCATGCCGCGGCTCCCCGGGCAAGCCGCCTTCGGCCGGCTGCAGGATGCCGCCCACCTCCTTGAACGCATGGCGCGGATCGAGCACCACGCTGACCGGCTCGCCCAGATAGGGGAAGGTGGCGCCTTCGCGCCAGTCGATGCGCGCCGACTCGACGCGCTGCTGCCGCTCATGCGCGTCGCCCAGCTTGCGCAGGATCCAGGGCGACTTGCTGCGCACCGCCGCATCCACTTCGTACAGCGGCACCCAGTTGGGCGCGCTCACCGTGAGTCCTTCCGGCCCCACCATGAAGCCGATGTTGCGGCGCTTGGCGCGCCGGAATTCGAAGGCGACGACGGAGTCGCCGAGGACGGCTTCGCGGTTGGCGCGCGGATGGCGGAATGATGCGGGCTGCAGGATCTCGTCCAGGCGCGGCGCCGGGGTGGTGGGCGCCGCCGACGGCGGTTCGGCCGGACGCTTGCGCGGCTCCTTCGTCTTGGGGCCCGGCACCGGGGCGGCGTCGACAGAGTCGAAGAAGTCCAGGGTAAGCTGCAACAGCCGGTGCATATGGGCAGCGAGTTTAGCGGCTGCACCCTCGCGCATCGATAGCGCGATGGAGCCAGTCGCGCGGAGCGCGAACTATTTGTAGGCTTCGGGATCGAGCCGGTGCATTTCCGCCTCGATCCAGGTCTCGACTTCGCGCATCAACTCCTCGGGGTCGCGGCCCTGGCTCGCGATCGGCTTGCCGATCGACACGTCGACGACGCCCGGGACCTTGACGAATGCGCGCCGCGGCCAAGCCTTGCCGGAACTGACGGCGATCGGGATCACGGGCGCCCCGGTGGCCACCGCCAGCCGCGTGCCACCGCTCTTGTAGGCGCCCTTCTTGCCGCGCGGGATGCGCGTGCCCTCGGGGAACATGATGATCCAGACGCCCTTGGCCAACAGCCGTGCGCCCTGCTCGATGACTTTGCTGAAGGCCAGCGCGCGCTGGCTGCGGTCAATGTGGATCATGTCCAGCCGCCCGATCGCCCAGCCGAAGAAAGGAATCTGCAGCAGTTCCTTCTTGAACACGTAGGCCAGCGGATGCGGCATCAGCACCGGCATCAGGAAGGTTTCGAGCGTGGACTGGTGCTTGACCAGCAGGATCGCGGGGCTGGTCTCGCCGTCCGGCAGATTTTCCATGCCGGCGACGCGCCAGCGCACGCCGCACAGCACGCGAAGGCCATGCATGCTCCAGGCGAGCCAGGTCACCGCCATCCGGTACCGCGCGAGGCTGCCGGCCCACGCCGACGCAACCACGATCGCCGTCGCGAACGGCACGACCGTGACGAGCATCCAGAGGGCGTGGAGGACCGAGCGGACGAAGGCCATCAGGCGATCGTGCGGGCCGGCTGGGCGATGACCCACTCGGCGAAGGCCGCCAGGTCCTCGTGCACCCGCGTGCCCGGCGGGTAGTTGTCCGGCAGCGGCTGGCCGCGCAGCGGAGCGCCCTTGCCGGTGAGCACCAGGTGCGGCTCGCAGCCGACCGCCACGCCCGCCTGCAGGTCGCGCAATCCGTCGCCGACCACCGGCACGCCGTGCAGGTCGACGCCGAAGCGCTCGGCGATCTGCTCGAACAGGCCGGGCCGCGGCTTGCGGCAGCGGCAGCCTTCGTCGGCTGCGTGCGGACAGTAGAACACCGCGTCGATGCGGCCACCCTGGGCGGCCAGCAGCTTGTGCATCTTGGCGTGCATCGCGTTGAGCGAGGCGACATCGAACAGCCCGCGCCCCAGCCCCGACTGGTTGGACGCCACGGCCACGTGCCATCCGGCGTGGTTCAGGCGCGCAATCGCCTCCAGGGCGCCCGGCAGGGGCTTCCACTCGTCCGGCGACTTGATGAATTCGTCGCTGTCGTTGTTGATCGTGCCGTCGCGGTCGAGGATGACGAGTTTCATGGCCGGACTGCCGCCGGGCCGCCCCAAGGCAGTCCAGCCCCCTCGGGGGGCAGCGACGACACGAAGTGCGGAGCGTGGGGGTTCATTGGAGTTTCAGGAGGCCAGGCGCGACAGGTCGGCGACGCGGTTCATCGCCTGGTGCAGGGTCGCCAGCAGGCCCAGCCGGTTCAGGCGCAGGTCGGCCTGCTCGGCGTTCACCATCACGCCATCGAAGAAGGAATCGACCGGCGTGCGCAGCGCCGCCAGCGTCTGCAGCGAGCTGGTGTAGTCGCCCGACTCGAACTGCTGCCGGGCCTTGGGCGCCACGCCCTTCATCGCCTCATACAGCGCCTGTTCCGCGGGCTCCTTCAGCAGGACTTCGCTCACGTGCGGATCCACCGCGCCGTCGGCTTTCTTCAGGATATTGCCGATGCGCTTGTTGGCCGCCGCCAGCGCGGGCGCCTCGGGCAGGGCCGCGAAGGCGCGCACCGCCGCCAGTCGCTTGGCGACGTCGCCCAGGCGCTGCGGGCGCAGCGCCAGCACGGCGTCCACTTCGTGCGCGCTGTAGCCCTGCTCGCGCAGCAGGCCGGCGAGCCGGTCGTAGATGAAGTCGGACAGCTGCACGGCGGTCCCAGCCGCCGCCTGCGGAAACAGGCCGAGCGCTTCGGTCACCAGGCCGTCGAGTTCCAGTGACAGGTCCTTTTCCATCAGCATGCGCACGATGCCCAGCGCATGCCGGCGCAGCGCGAACGGATCCTTGTCACCGGTGGGCAGTTGGCCGATGGCAAACAGGCCGGCCAGCGTTTCCAGCTTGTCGGCCAGCGCCACGACGATGCCAACCGGGTTGCGCGGCAGCGCGTCGCCGGCGAAGCGCGGCCGGTAGTGGTCCTCGATCGCATCGGCGATCTCCGCGCCCAGGCCGTCGTTCAGGGCGTAGTAGCGGCCCATGATGCCCTGCAGCTCGGGGAACTCGCCCACCATGTCGGTGAGCAGGTCGGCCTTGGCCAGTTCCGCGGCGCGGTCGGCGTTCTGCGCCAGCGCATCGCTGCCGAGCTGGGCGCCGATCACCCTGGCGATGGCGCGCACGCGTTCGATGCGCTCGCCCTGGGTGCCCAGCTTGTTGTGGTAGACCACCCGGGCCAGCCCCGGCACCCGCGCCGCCAGCGGCTTCTTGCGGTCATGGTCGAAGAAGAACTTGGCGTCGGCCAGGCGCGGGCGCACCACGCGCTCGTTGCCGCCGGTCACCGCGCTCGCATCGGCCGGTCGGATGTTGCTCACGACCAGGAAGCGGTTGGTCAGCTTGCCGGCCGCGTCGAGCAGGGGAAAGTACTTCTGGTTGGCCTTCATCGTCAGGATGAGGCATTCCTGCGGCACTTCGAGGAACTGCGGCTCGAACTCGCACGCCAGCACGTTGGGGCGCTCGACCAGCGCCGTGACCTCATCGAGCAGCGCCTCGTCGTCGACCGGGCGCACGCCGCCGCCGACCTGCGCCGCCGCCTGCGCCAGCTGGCGCACGATCTCGGCGCGGCGTGCCTCGAAGCCGGCGATCACCGCACCTTCGGTTTCCAGCGTGGCCGCGTAGCTGTCGGCGTCGCGGATGCCGATCGAGTCGCTGGCGGCCTCGAAGCGATGGCCGTGCGTGGTGCTGCCAGCCTTCAGGCCCAGCGTCTGCACCGGCACGACCTCCGTGCCGTGCAGCGCCACCAGCGCATGCGCCGGACGCACGAACTTCACGTCGGTCCAGCCGTCCTCGAGCTGGTAGGTCATCACCTTGGGAATCGGCAGCCGGGCGAGGCTCTCGTCGAGCGCCTTCTGCAGGCCTTCGGCCAGGGTCGCGCCCTTGACGGTGCTTTCGTAGAACAGGGCCTCGGCCTTGCCATCCATGGCGCGCTTCAGGCCCGCGGCGGCAGCCGCGTCGGCACCCAGCGCCTGCAGCTTCTTGAGCAGCGCGGGAGTGGGCTGGCCGTTCGCGTCCAGGCCCACGGCCACGGGCATCAGCTTTTGCGACACCGGCTTGTCCGCCGCCTGCGACGCGACGGCGGTGAGGTGCGCGGCGAGCCGCCGCGGCGAGGCGAAGGAGGTGAGCACCGAGCCGGCGCCGGTCAGTCCCTGGGCCTTGAGCTGATCGAACAGCACGCCCGCGAATGCCTCGCCCAGCTTCTTCAGCGCCTTGGGCGGCAGCTCCTCGACAAACAGTTCGACCAGCAGGTTATTCGTTGCCATGGATCAGGCCGCCTTCTTCTGCAGTTGCGCGACCCATTCGCGCGGGGCCATCGGAAAGCCCAGGCGCTCGCGGCTGTCGTAGTAGCTTTGCGCCACGGCGCGCGCGAGGTTGCGGATGCGGCCGATATAGGCAGCGCGCTCGGTGACGCTGATCGCGCCGCGCGCATCCAGCAGGTTGAAGGTGTGCGCCGCCTTGAGCACCTGCTCGTAGGCGGGCAGCGCGAGCTGCTGCTCCATCAGGTTTTTCGCTTGTTTTTCGTACGCGCCGAAGGCCGTGAACAGGAAGTCGACGTCGCTGTGTTCGAAGTTGTAGGTCGACTGCTCCACCTCGTTCTGGTGGTAGACGTCGCCGTAGCTCAGCCCCTCGGTCCACTTCAGGTTGTA
Source organism: Ramlibacter tataouinensis (assembly GCF_001580455.1). Classification (NCBI taxonomy): domain Bacteria; kingdom Pseudomonadati; phylum Pseudomonadota; class Betaproteobacteria; order Burkholderiales; family Comamonadaceae; genus Ramlibacter; species Ramlibacter tataouinensis. The sequence goes on along the minus strand of NZ_CP010951.1, from coordinate 2,526,293 downwards.
GACGTTGTCGACGCCCTGCAGGTACATGGCCAGCCGCTCCAGGCCGTAGGTGATCTCGCCGGTGATGGGCTTGCAGTCGATGCCGCCCACCTGCTGAAAATAGGTGAACTGCGTGACTTCCATGCCGTTGAGCCACACTTCCCAGCCCAGGCCCCAGGCGCCCAGGGTGGGGTTCTCCCAATCGTCCTCAACGAAGCGGATGTCGTTCTTCTTCAGGTCGAAGCCCAGCGCCTGCAGCGAGCCGAGATACAGCTCCAGGATGTTGTCCGGCGCCGGCTTGAGCACCACCTGGTACTGGTAGTAGTGCTGCAGGCGGTTCGGGTTCTCGCCGTAGCGGCCGTCCTTGGGCCGGCGGCTGGGCTGCACGTAGGCGGCTTTCCAGGGCTCGGGGCCCAGCGCGCGCAGGAAGGTGGCGGTATGCGAGGTGCCCGCGCCCACTTCCATGTCGTAGGGCTGCAGCAGCGCGCAGCCCTGGGCGTCCCAGTAGGACTGCAGCTTCAAGATGATTTGCTGGAAGGTCAACATCGGCGCACGAGGGGAAACCGCTGATTTTACGGTCGGGCGCGCGGCCGGCGCCCCCCCGCTGCCAGCGCTACCCCGGTCAGCGCGACGCCAGTGATCCACAAGGGCCACAGCCCGAAGCGCGACACCCACCAGGCAAACGGGGTGATGCCGGTGCGGCCCTGCACCTCGCCCACCAGCACGCCGCGCGTATGGCGCGCAAGCTGGTGCGTGACGCGGCCGCGGTGATCGACGATGACGGTGGCGCCGGTGTTGGTGGCGCGGATCATCGGCCGTTCGAGCTCCAGCGCGCGCATGCGGCTGATCTGCAGGTGCTGGTCGATCGCCACGGTATCGCCGAACCAGCCGATGTTGCTCACGTTCACCAGGATGGTGGGCGCGCGCGCGGCGTCGCGAAAGCCCGCCCCCAGTTCCTCGCCGAACAGGTCTTCGTAGCAGATGTTGGGCGCCAGCCGCTCGCCCGCCCAGGCGAAGGGCGGCTGCGGCAGCGCGCCGCGGTTGAAATCGCCCAACGGGATGTTCATCAGGCGCACGAACCACTTGAACAGCGGCGGGATGAACTCGCCGAAGGGCACCAGGTGGTGCTTGTCGTAGCGGTAGGGCGCGGCCGCGGCCGTGCCGGGCGCCAGCCCGATCACCGAGTTGGTATAGCCCTCCTGAAAGCTGCCGAGCGGGATGCCGATCAGCGCCGCCTGGCTGGTGCGCGCGAACTTGGCCGCCATGGCGTCGTAGTAGCCCATGGGCAACTGCTGGGGCAACATCGGCACCGCGGTCTCCGGCGTCACCGTCAGCGAGGACTGGCTGGCATCCAGCTGGCGCCGGTACCAATCCAGCGCCAGCGCCACGCCGGTCCCGGGCTCGAACTTCTCGTCCTGCGGGATGTTGCCCTGCAGGAGCGCCACGGACAGGGGCGGCCGCGCCGGACCCTCATCGTGCGACACCGCCATGTTGCAGGCGGCAAGCAGCGCGGCGGCGCCGGCCGCCGCCAGCCAGGCCTTCCACGAGCGGCGCACGGCCGGCTGCAGCAGGGCGCACAGCACGAAGGCGATCAGGCTAGCGACGAAGCCGATGCCGTAGACCCCCAGCTGCGGCGCGAAAACGGCCAGCGGCCCGTCCACGTGCGCGTAGCCGCCCGCGCCCCAGGGGAAGCCGGTGAACCAGGTGCCGCGCAGCAGCTCCGCCACCAGCCAGGCTCCGGCCAAGCCGAGGGCACGCACGACCGCACTGCGCCCGTGCATCAGCGCGGCCAGGCCGCAAGCCGCCGCGTAGTACAGGCCGAGGAATGCCGCCAGCGCCAGCACCGCGACCGCCGCCAGCACCGGGTTCAGGCCGCCGTACACGTGCATCGAGATGAAGAGCCACCAGAAGGTGCCGGCCAGCCAGGCGATGGCAAAGGCCCAGCCGGCGGCGGCCGCCGTTTTCCACGACGCGGCGCGCTCGAGCAGGCCGAACAGGACCGCCAGCGAAGCGAGCTGCAGCCACCACTGCGGCTGCCCGTTCCAGGGGGACGCCATGGACATCGCCTGGGCGATGCCGGCCAGCGGCGCGAGGATCAACGGCAACGGGCCCAAGCCGCGTGCCCTAGGCCGCACGCTCTTCGCCGGCCACCGGCCACACCTTGAACCAGCGCACGGCCCCGCCCTTGGTGTGGAGCACGGCGAAGTTCAGGCCGGCCAGCACATGGTGCTCGCCGCGCTTGGGGACGTACCCCATTTCATGAGCAATGAGGCCGCCGATGGTGTCGAAATCGTTGCCGTCGTCGCCGGGCTCGATCCGCACGCCGAAGGCCTCCGCCACCCGCTCGACCGAGGTGTTGCCGCTCACGCGGTAGGTGCGGTCCGCCAGGCCGAAGATGTCGCCCTCGTCCTGCTCGATGTCGAACTCGTCCTCGATCTCGCCGACGATCTGCTCGAGCACGTCCTCGATGGTCACCAGCCCGGCCACCCGGCCGAACTCGTCGATCACGATCGCCAGGTGGTTGCGGTTGCCCCGGAACTCGCGCAGCAGGTCATTCAGGCCCTTGCTCTCGGGAATGAAGACGGCCGGCCGCAGCAGCGCACGGATGTTCAGCTCCGGGGCCCGCCGCAGCTTGAGCAAGTCCTTGGCCAGCAGGATGCCGATGATGTTTTCGCGGTTGTCCTCGTAGACCGGGAAGCGCGAGTGCGCGGTGTCGATCACCACGCCCAGGATCTCGTCCAGCGGCGAATCGATGTCGATCAGGTCCATGCGCGGCGCGGCCACCATCACGTCGCCGGCGCTGAGGTCCGCCATGCGGATCACCCCTTCGAGCATGACGCGCGACTCGGCGCCAATGATGTCGTTGTCCTCGGCGTCGGCGAGCGTTTCGATCAGCTCGGCCTTGGAATCCGGTCCCGGGTGGATGAACTCGGCGATCTTCTGGAGGAAAGTGCGCTTGTCTTCCTTGTCCGCGGAAGCGCGCGCAGGGTGCGGGTCGGACACAGACGGGTGTGCAGGACGTGCGGTCGTTCAGGGACCGCTAGGATAGCCCAAAGGGGGGCGCCCGCCTGTCGGCCGGCGCGAACTTTTCGCTTCAGCTCGCCGACTTGTGCCGGGCCGCGCGCACGCCTTCACGGACCTCCATCACGCCGGCCAGGAACTCCCGGAAATTCCGGGCCTGAAGCTTGAGGCGGTAGTCGGTTTGCGCCATCTGCTCCTCCACCAGCTCGGCGATTCGGCTGTCGAGGTTGGCCGGCGGCAGCCGCAGGTAGGCGTCGGTTTCCGAGCCCTCGCGCTCCAGCCTGGCGCCGGCGTTGCGGGCGATCTTCAGCATGGCCGTGTTCTCGCTGAGCGCATGGATAAAGATCAGGTCCACGCCCTCGTTGCGGGCGTGCATCACGGCCCGATCCCACAGCCGCGCGCCCAGCCCGCGGCCGCGCGCCTTCTTCAGCACGGATACGCCGAACTCGGCGCAATTGAGCATGGAGGCATCCTGCGAGAACGCCAGGTGCGCCACCGCGATCAGCTCGAGCTTGCGGTTGTAGACACCGAAGATGTCGTCGCGCTCGAAGTCCAGCCCGTGGACATAGCGGTCGATCTGCTCGTCATTTGCGGCAAAGCCGAACCGCAGGTAGCGGTCTTCATCGTCCAGCGCCTTCAGGTGCGAGGCAATCCGCGTGCGATGGCCGGGTCCGAGCGATCGGATCGGCACCACCACCAGCGAGGGCTTGTGGGCCTGTAGATCAGTCATGCCGATCAATATACGGGTTTCTACTAGGGGCTGCACCCCTAAAGATCAACTGTTACAGCTCATCCGTGCTTCTACGTAAGCAAGGGCATGGCTGTGGTGGCTTTGACCCGGTCGAGCACGAAGCTGGTCTTGCAGTCCTGCACCGAGGGGTGCTTGAGCAGGGTGTCCATGATGAACCGGCTGTAGTGCGCCATGTCTTCCACCACCACGCGCAGCAGGTAGTCCATGTCCCCGGTCAGGGCCACGCATTCGACCACCTCGGGCCAGGTCTGGACGCTGGCGCGGAACAGGTCCATCGGATTGCGCTTGTGGCTTTCGGTGTGCTTTTCCAGGCGCACGTTCAGGTAGGCGGTCAGGCCCAGGCCCACGGCTTCGGGCCTGACCAGGGCCACGTAGCGCTCGATGACGCCGGCTTCTTCCAGCCGCTTGACCCGGCGCAGGACGGCGCTGGCCGACAGGCCCACTGCCGCGCCGATCAGGTCGTAGGTTTCGCGTCCATTCTCCTGCAGTCGGCGCAGAATTGCCTTGTCGAGCCTGTCTAGTGTTTCCTCGGAGTTCATGGCGCAGGATTATTGCGCGACTCATCGATTTAGCGCCTGATTCGCGGGAAAACTGCCCGCCGCCGGGCCTAAAGTGCTTGGCCAAAGAAAATGCCGGAGACCAGCATGACCCCATCCCTTCCCGAAGCCGCCCAAGCCGCCGCCTGGGACAACCCCATGGGCACCGACGGCTTCGAATTCATCGAGTACGCGGCCCCCGATCCGGAAGCCATGGGACAGCTGTTCCAGCGCATGGGTTTTCGGCCCATCGCGCGCCACCGCCACAAGAACGTGATCCTGTATCGCCAAGGCGGCATCAACTTCATCATCAACGCCGAGCCGGACTCCTTCGCGCAGCGCTTTGCGCGCCAGCACGGTCCCAGCATCTGCGCCATTGCCTTTCGCGTACGCGACGCCAAGTCCGCCTATGAACGCGCGATCTCGCTGGGCGCCTGGGGTTACGCCGGGCAGGCCGGCCCCGGCGAGCTGAATATCCCGGCGATCAAGGGCATCGGCGACAGCCTGATCTACCTGGTGGACCGCTGGCGCGGCAAGAACGGCGCCAAGGAAGGCGACATCGGCAACATTGGCTTCTACGACGTCGATTTCGAGCCCCTGCCCGGCATCGATTCGCATGAAGCGCTGAATCCCGCGGGCTACGGCCTGACGTACATCGACCACCTGACGCACAACGTGCATCGCGGCCGCATGCAGGAGTGGGCCGAGTTCTACGAGCGCTTTTTCAACTTCCGGGAGGTCCGCTATTTCGACATCGAGGGCCAGGCGACGGGCGTGAAGAGCAAGGCCATGACCAGCCCCTGCGGCAAGATCCGCATCCCGATCAACGAGGAAGGCAAGGACAAGGCCGGCCAGATCCAGGAGTACCTGGAGTTGTACCGCGGCGAAGGCATCCAGCACATCGCGCTGGGCGCCATCGACCTGCATCACGCGGTGGATTCGCTGCAGATGGCCGGCGTGAAGCTGCTCACCACCAGCGAGACCTACTACGAACTGCTGCCCAGGCGCATTCCCGGGATGGAGGAGGACATCGAAGGACTCCGGCAGCGCCACATCCTGGTGGACGGGCGGCCGGGCGACCTGCTGCTGCAGATCTTCAGCGAGAACCAGTTGGGCCCGATCTTCTTCGAGTTCATCCAGCGCAAGGGCAACGAAGGCTTCGGCGAGGGCAACTTCAAGGCGCTGTTCGAAACCATGGAGCTGGACCAGATGCGGCGCGGGGTGCTGGATCCGGCCAAGCGCTGACGACGCGCTTCCGCAATCGCCGGAGCACGGGAGGCGCCACACTGCTTTTCAAACTCGACAGGGCTCCGCTACACTCGACGTGAGCGTTACATCTGTAACGTCACCTTTAGGAGGAGGGGTCATGGGCGCTTTCATGAAAGAGCACGATGTCTTCGTCGGACATCTGCAAGAACAACTCAACCTGCGCTTCGCGCCCAATCTGGGCAAGAGCAAGCAGCATGGACTGGCGGAGATGATCAAGCTGCAGAGCGAGTTCGGCATCTTCAAGGAGGGCCGCTCGTTCGAGTCCAGCATCGCAGCGCTGAACCTGGCCGGCCAGAACCACCAGGAAGTCAAGGAACGCTTCCATGGCTACCTGCGCAGCCTGCGCCGCGCCAAGTCGAACCTCAGCGGCCTGAATGGCGACCAGGCGATCGTGAAGTCACTAGTCCAGAACCTTGCCGCCAAGAAGCCGCTGCCGGTGTATTTCGAACTGCACGACATGAATGGCGCCGACGGCGGCAACCGCGTGCTGATCACCGGCGCCGCCCGGCCGCTCTTCTACATGAAGCAGGACTACATGGTCGTCTCGCTGCCGCTCGGCGCGGACGATGGCAAGCCGGCAGCGAAGGCCAAGCCGAAGGCAAAAGCCAAGGCGAAGTGACCGCCGCGCAGGGTCGGCTCGCCGACATCGCGCGCCACTACGACAGGAAGGTCCTGGCGTTCGGCGCGACGGCCTTGGGCATCGATTGGCCGACCCTGTCCTCGGTTCATGCGCGGCTGCTGACGTTGCTCGAAGCGGGCGACCTGGGTGCCGGCGCCCGCCTCAATGACCTCGGCTGCGGCTGGGGGGCGGCCCTCGAGGTCATCGATCACCTGCTCCCCGCGGCGCCGATCGACTACCTGGGCATCGACGTGGCGCCGGCCATGGTCCGTACCGCGCGCACGCGCTGGGCGAAGCGCCCGCGCACACGGTTCGCCGTGGGCGCCAGCTGCCCGCGCGTGGCGGACTACAGCATCGCCAGCGGGATCTTCAACGTGAAGCTGTCGCATCCCGCCGCCGATTGGGAACAGCATGTCCGGGAGGTCCTCACGGACATGCACCGGCACAGCGCCGGGGGCTTCGGGGCCAACTTCATGCTGCCGACCGTCGCGACGCGGAGCGTGCCCGAGCTTTATTGCACCGAACCGGAACCATGGGTCCGGTTCTGCGAGCAGTTGCCGGGACGCGCGGTGCGGGTGGCGCCGGTGCCGGGCCTGTCGGAGTTCACTTTGCTGGTGAACTGACGGCGTCGGGGCGAGCGTTCCGGTCCAGCCGCGCCAGCGCCGCCTCGAGGTGCCTGCCGTAGGCCCGGGCCCCGGTTTCCTTCAGCAGCGCCTGGGCATCTTCGAGCAGGCGCGCCGCGACGTGGGCCTCGTGGCCGGCATCCAGCAGCGCCGAGCCCAGCGTGATCAGGGCGCGGCACTGCGCCAAGCGCATGGTCCTCTGTTCGGCGATGCCCAGTGCCTCGCGGGCCGTCACGTGCGCCAGGTCGGGCCGGCCGGCGCGGCGGTGCGTCTCGGCCAGGCTCACGAGGATTTCGGTTTCATTCTCTGCGGCCACGTTGTCCTGGCGCACGAGCTGCAGGGCCTGCTCGAAAGCCTCCACGGCACCTTCCCAGTCGCCGGTCATGGTCAAGGCCACGCCGCGGCAATAGAGCACCACCGGCTTCAGATAGGCCACTGCGTGCTGCTGGGCGAGGCGCGCGAGGGCGTCTGCATGTTGCTGCGCGCGCTGCGCATCGTCCTCGCAGAAGGCGAACTCCACGTTCGCGAGGTGCCGGATCATGTGGACGGTCGGGTCGGCGACGCCGCTCTTCACGGACAGCATGCGGTCCCAGCACTCCTGCGCCTCCTGCGCGCGCCCGGATCGCAGCAGCGCACGGCCGCGCATGCCCCACACCCACTGCGCCACGCTGAATCCGATGAACTCATGGTCGGCGTGGTCGATCAGGTGGACCCCCGAAAGCGCCGCCTCGCTCGCGGCCAGGGCGCGGTCCAGCAAACCGGCCCAGCCATAGGCCTGGGCGAGCGCGGCGTTCAAGGTCGCCAGCCGGCCGTGGTCCTGCGGATCCGCCAGCCGCAGCGCTTCGTTCACCCGCTGCACGTACCAGTCCGAGGGCCCGCCGCTGGCCTGCAGCATGCGCCCTTCGATCGTCAGGAGCAATTGCGTCAGCCGATCGTCCAGCCGGGCGGCGAGATCCATGGCCTCGTCGATGAAGGGCTGGACCTGCTCCAGGCTCAAACCCTCCCGCCAGCCGAGCAGGCAGATCTGGCTGCACGCCTTCGCCCGCAGCTGTTCGGACTCGCCCCCGTCCGCCTGCGACGCCAGACTGCGAACCTTGTGCCAGTGCGCGATCGCCCGTGCCGGATCGGTCGCGCCGAGCCAGCGCGCCGCGCGCGCCGCATAGCGAGCGGCAGGCTGGGCCTGCCCCGCCGCCTCGAAGTGATGGGAAATGAGAGCCGCGAACTCCTCGATCTGTTCCGCGTAGTAGCGCTCCATCGACTGCGCCACGGCGGCGTGGATGGTGGCGCGCTTGGCTCGCATCTGCGTGCCGTAGGCGACTTCCTGGATCAGCGGATGGCGGAAGACGTACCGGCGGCCGCCGACCGCCGGCTGCGGCTGGATCAGTTCGGCCATGCACAGCCCCTCGATGGCGTGGTCGAGCGCCGGTCGCGCCTGGCCGGCGACGTCTTCCAGGATGGCGAGCGGCACGTCCTTGCCGATGATCGAGCACATCTGCAGGACGGCTTTTTCCACCTCCCCCAGCCGGTCGATGCGGGCGCCGATCACGGCCTGGACCGTGGCGGGCAGGGCTCGCTCGACGGAATCGATGCCGTTGCCGAAATGGCCGGGATCGCCGCTCAGGACGCCGCGTTCCGCGATCGCGCGCACCAGTTCCTCGGCGAAGAAGGGATTGCCGCCGCTGCGCTTGGCGACCAGCTGCGCGATGTCCTGGAACTCGCGGCGGTAGCTGATCAGCTCACGCACGATCGCATCGGTATCGGCCGCGCTCAGCTCGGTGACTTCGATCTCGCGGAAGTTGTCGCGCGCGGCCCAGGGAGAGCGATAGGACGTGCGGTAGTTCAGGACGACCAGCGTGCGGGTCGAGGTGATGGCCTCGATCAGCGCGGCGACGAATTCCTCGCTGGCTTCGTCCAGCCAGTGCATGTCCTCGACCAGGATCACGGCGACCGACGGCGCCGACAGCTTGACAAGGGCCGTCATGATCGCCAGCAGGCGCGCGCGCCTCGTCTTCGGCGGCAGGCCGATGGGCGCGGCGCCCTCCTCGGTCACGCCGAGGAACTCGAACAGCAGGGCATCGTCGAAGTCGGCCCGGTCCGGCAGCTGCGCGGTGCGCTGGACGATCTTCGCGCGCGCCTGCGCCGGCGTGTCCGTCGGCGCGATGCCGAAGAAATAGACACGCGTCAGCTCCAGCACCGGCTGCAGCGGCATGGCGCTGCCGTACACCTGCGCGCGCACCTCGAACACCGGCTTGCCGCGCGAGCGGCACCATTGCGCGAATTCGTAGCACAGCCGGCTCTTGCCGGCGCCGGGGCCGCCGGCCACGCCGACCACCTGCGCCTCGCCCATCTCGGTCAGCCGCTGCGCCTGTTGCAGCAGCGCCATTTCCTTGTCTCGGCCGCGGAACGGGGTGAGCTTGCCCTGGCGGAAACTCGCGCTGGCGAACGCGGGCTTAAGCGCGCCGAGACGGAAGATTTCGACCGGATGGCTGATGCCCTTGAGTGGCGGCGTCCCGATCGATTCCACATCCACCGAGGCGCGCACCAGCGAGTAGCAATCCTGCGTGATCGTGACGCCACCCGGCGGCGCCACGCCGACCACACGACTGGCCAGGTGGATGGTCAGGCCGTGCGCGCCCCCGCCCTTGCCGGTATCCGGCGCATAGGGGTCGGAGGCGACCAGGCCCGAGTGCAGTCCGACGCGGATGCTCAGACCCTGCGGATTGCTGGTGAACGCCTGCTGCATGTGCAGTGCCGCCTCGCACGCCAGCGTAGCGTGGCCTTCGAGTGACTTGGGCACACCGAACAAGGCCATCACGCCATCGCCCAGCGTGCGCATGATGGTGCCGCCGAAGCGCTCCACGGCTTCGCACATCAGCGTGACCGCCGGCTTCAGCCGGTCCATCGCCTGCTCCGGATCGAGCTGCGCGATCTGCTCGGTGGAACTGACGATGTCCGCGAACAGCACAGTGGCTTGCTTCAGCTCGCCCCAGCCCGCCGGCGGCGCTGCCGCGACCGGCGGCGCTGTCGCGGCTTCCTGCGACTCGCCATAGGCGCGTAGCAAGGGCTTGCCGCAGCCGCCGCAGAATCTCGCGGCCGGTCCGCAGTCGAACCCGCATGCCGGGCACTTCTGCGCGAACGACGCGCCGCAATGCTCGCAGAAGCGGTTGGAGTCGGGATTCGCCTTGTGACAGGCCTGGCATTCCATGGCCGGAATGTTACGCAAACCTTATCAGTACCGCCTCCGCTTCAGGTCAAAACGTGCACCTTCTGCCAGCCCGCCTTCACTGCACGCTGGGGCGCCGAGTCCTTGCCGTGTAGCGCAGCTGCAACAGCGACAGTGGCATGCGCGGCGTTCAGGAAGGTGGCGCGCGGCCGCAGGCGGTCGAAAGCCCGCAGCCACACGGCCGCCAGCGGCTCCCAGGAGTTTCCACCCAAGGCCATGGCGGCCGTATAGAACGCGTGGTTCGCGATGCCGGCCGCCTTGTGCGGCTCGTCGGTGCTGCGATAGAGCCGGTAGTCCTGGATCTGGTCGTCCTCGCGCCAGGTCTGGCGGCGGTTGCCGGGGTCCTTGAGGGAGCGGATCGCCTTGCCCGCGCCGGGCGCCAGGATGTCTTCGCCAAGCAGCCAGTCGGCCGCGTGCACGTCCTGGCCGGCCTGCCATTGCTTGATCATGCTGGCAAAGCAGTCGGAGAAGGATTCATTGAGCGCGCCGGCTTCGCCCTTGAGCGCAGGCGGCTGGCCGGCCACCAGCACGACGCCCAGCCCGCCCTTGACCAGGTGCTGGCTCACGCCGTGGGAGAGTTCGTGCGCAATGATGCCCAGGGAGTGCGCCAGCCCCTCGATGTGTCGGCCGTCGCCATCCCCCACGATCATCTGTTCGCCGGTCCACATCGCATTGGCGAACCGCAAACCGTAGTGCACCGACGCATCCACGCGCATGCCGCGCCCGTCGATCGAGTCGCGGCCCAGCACCTCCTTGAAGAAGCGCAGCGCAATGCCGACGTTCTCGTAGGCCTGGTCGGCATGTTTGTCGCTGGTCGGTGGGTCGTCTTCATCGCGCAGCAGGCGGCCGGGCAGGTAGGTGCGCCCCTGGGCATCGAACACCTGCCGGTGCAGCAGCTGCTCGCCCGGCGTTCCTGCCGCCGGCGACCTGGCATGGGACGCACGCGTGCCGCGCAGCTTTGAACTGTGCTGGATCTGCTCGTGCAGGATTCGGCGGTGATGCGGGTCGTCGGAGTCGTCGGCGAGCTGCTTCAGCAGCTTCTTGGGCACCGCGAAGCACACGCAGCCATAGGGGGTCCTCACGCCGTCACCATCTCGCGGGAAGTTTCTTGAGCAGGGTGAGCCGCTTGACGCCCAGCTCGATGTAGCCGCCCTTTTCCAGATCCTTGAGCAGGCGGCTGACCATCTCGCGCGAGGCGCCGACCCGGTTGGCGATGTTCTGGTGCGTGATCTGGGTCAGAGTGACCGGCGCGCCCGGCGCGGCCGGGCCCTTCTGCCCTTCCAACGTGATGACAACCCGCCCATACACATCGAGCAAGGCCATGTTGCGCGCGGTCTCGGTGGCCGCGCGCGCGCGGCGGATGACCTGTGACACCAGTTCGAGCGCGAACTCCGGCTCGGCGGCCAGGTGGTCGCGCAGGGCAGTCCGGCCGACCACCGCGCAGACGCTGGGCTCGAGAGTCATGACCGAAGCCGAGCGCGGGCCGCCATCGAGCCACATCTCGGCGAAGTAGTCGCCCTGCTCGACCACGTTGTACGTGATCTCGCGGCCGTCGGCATCGGTGGAATAGACCTTGACCCGGCCTTGCAGCAGCACGAAGAGCGATTCGCCGACCTCGCCTTCGTTGATGATCACGCTGTTCTTGCGGTAGTTGCGGAACGTCCCCCGCAGCGCCAGGGCGCGCAAGCTGGGGTTCAAGGCAGCGACCAACCTCTCATGGGCCGCCGTCGGGCTCGGCATGTTCATGATTGTTCTCTCTAGACCGAGGGCACTCTAGCATGAGCTGCGAAGCGGCAGCCGGGCGGGCGCAGCTCAATGAACGGGCAACCGGGGCAGGGCCGGGCCCACGGCCGGCAGGCTGGCGATGCGCGTGACCAGTTCACGCACGCTGTTGCAGCGCGTCTTGGCGCATATGCTGCGGATGTGGCTGCGCACCGTCGAGACGGCCACCTTGAGATCGCGCGCAGCCTGCGGCGCCGACAGGCCTTGGCAGAGGATGCCCAGAACCTCCTCTTCGGCCGGCGTCAGCCGGTGGTTGCGTGCGAACAGGCACAGCGTGACGTTGTCCGAGATCGAGGTCCGGGCAAAGAACAGCGCCGCATGGGTCGGCTCGCCAAAGCGTGGGCTTCGAAGCGGCAGCACCGCCATGGACAGCCGCAGGCCGTCCGGTGCCCGCAGTTCGATCAGGCTGCGCTTGCCTTGCATGGCCTTGGCGATCGCGCGCCGCATTTCGGCTTCGCTTTCCGGCAGGGCAAATTCGAGCTGGCCCTGCCGGCAGCCCACCACCGCGGACAGCTCCAGCTGGTGCCTGGCGGCCCGATTGGCCTGAACGACCCGCCCGTGGAAATCGATCACCACGATCCCGTGGGCCACTTCATCCATGAGTGCAGCCCAGCCCCAGTCACAAGCGGCGGCACTGTCAGCCGCGCTGCGGCCTTGCTGGATCGCTGATGCGGATGCAATGATTTCCATGGCATTTCCCAACCTCGTTTCATTGGAGGGAAGCCTAGGGCGTGCCAGCCGCAGACTCTATGAATTGCGCTCGCGATTTGTTGTGCGAAATTCACCTTGCTCGAGCAGGGCAAGCGTGTGCGCCAGGACCTGCGGCTGAAAGGCCAGGTGGACGTGGGCGACGCCGCGCACCAGCCGGTTGTCAGCACCGGGCAGGGTCGCGCTCGACACCGGGAACACGATGTTGTCGCAGTTGGAATACCAGCAGGTTGCCGGGGTCCCCGAGGGTTGTGGCGGCATGTCCTGCAGCCACCGGCTGCCCAGCTGCATCTGCCGGCCATTGGCGAATTGGCTGAAGCGCCCGAGCCAGGTCCCGCGGTGCGGGCTGCCGATGGTGACCAAGTGGTGCACCCGGCCGTCGCCGCCGTGCGAGCGCATCCAGGCACGCGCGGCCAGGCCGCCCATGCTGTGGCACACGATGAGCGGCGCAAGTCCGGTGGCACCGGTGACGCGCTGCACCGCGTCCTCGATGATCGGCGCATACCGGTCGATCGAGCCGAAGACCGGCTCCAGGTTGACGGCGATAAAGGGATGGCCGGCGCGCCGCAGCCGCGCCAGCCAAGGGGTCCAGAAGCCGCGATTGCAGACGAACCCGTGGACGAGGACCACGCCGCGCCGGCCCGTGGCGTCCAGCCAATCGGGCTCGGTGTTCCAGCGGAACGGCTGGCGCCAGCAAAAGACGCGCGGCGCGTCCAGCACCTCACCACCCCAGGCCCGGGCCAGTTCCACGCAAGTCGGCACGGGCGCGGCCTTGTCGCGGCCGACGCTGCGCAGCAGGATGAATTCGGCGCCGAGGAAGCCCGCGTACCCCGTCAGGATCGCCACAAACCCGAACAGTCCCAGCAGTGGCGCGGCGCCCCACCACCAGGCCAGCCATGCAAAGGCCGCCAACAGCAGCCCGATCGTGGTGAATCGCTGGAGCCGCGCGAGGGTCGAATGCGGACGCATCGGCCAAGTATCACATCCGGTCCTGGCTGGCTCGCCGGCCATCCCGATAGACTCGGGTGCCGGATGAACGCCGCCACCAGAATCCGCGCCGCCGTCGGGCGGGTTTCGCTCCTGCGCACCGAGCAGCGCACGCAATCGGCATTGCATGCGGCCGTCGAACGTACCAAGGCGCTCCAGGCCAGGCGCTTTGCCGGCACGTATGCCGACGCCCTGGCGTCCGGCCCGTACGCCGCGGCGGTGCGCTTCTTCCTGGTAGAGCTCTACAGCGACAAGGATTTCAGCGAGCGGGATGCGCAGTTCGCACGCATTGCGGGTGCCATCGAAAAGCTGTTTCCGGCCCAGGTGGCCGAGACGGCAGTCTCTCTGGCACAACTGCATGCCTTGACCGAGGAACTGGACCATGCGGTGGCTTCGGCGTGGCTTGGCTTGCCGCCCGGACTGGGCGAAGTGCCCGCCTATGTGCAGGCGTGGCGCGCAGTGGGGCGGCGCGATGAGCGCCAGGCCCAGCTGCAGGCGGTGTTGGCCATCGGCGATGAGATGGTGCGACTCACGCGAAAGCCCGGCTTGCGCACCATGCTGCGGATGATGCGCGGCCCCGCGGCGGCGGCCGGCCTTGGCGCCCTGCAACGCTTTCTCGAGACCGGGTTCGACACCTTTGCGGCCATGTCGCGCAACGGCGTTGCCGCGGGCTTCCTGCACCTGATCGCCGACCGCGAACAGGCGCTGATTGGATCGATGTTCGACGCCCCGCTTGTCGCCTGCGAGACCGGGCTCGCGCGTATCCTAGGTGAAGCACCCTAACGCGGCTGTCCGGCTGCTTCGACAATCCGCGGAAGGAGAGTGTCGAATGGACAAGTATTGGCTGAAGAGTTACCCCGAAGGTGTTCCGCACGACATCGATGTGGGGGCGTATCGCTCGCTGACCCAGTTGCTGGAGGAATCGTTCCGCAAGAACGCCTCGCGCCCCTTTTCCGTCTGCCTTGAAAGCTGGATGTCGTACGGCGAGCTCGACAGCCTGTCGGCTGCGCTGGGCGCCTGGCTCCAGTCCCGGGGGCTGGAGCCAGGCGCGCGTGTGGCGATCATGCTGCCGAACGTCCCGCAGTTCGCCGTGGCGATGGCGGCGGTGCTGCGCGCCGGTTACACCTGCGTCAACGTCAATCCGCTCTACACCGCGCGTGAGCTGCAGCACCAGCTCAAGGACTCGGGCGCCGAGGCGATCATCATCCTGGAGAACTTCGCCACGACGCTGGAGGAAGTGATCGGCCAGTCCCAGGTGAAGCACGTGGTGCTGGCCTCCATGGGCGACCTGCTCGGTGTGGTCTACGGACGCTGGGTCACTTTCGCGGTGCGCCACCTGGCGAAGATGGTGCCGGCCTTCAAGCTGCCCATGGCGGACGGCCGGACCGTGACGCCTTTCAGTCGTGCGGTCGCCGAAGGCTCGCGCATGTCGCTCAAGCCGACGCCGCAAAACCTGGAGTCGATTGCATTCCTGCAGTACACCGGCGGCACCACCGGCCTGTCCAAGGGCGCGGTGCTCACGCACGGCAACATCGTGGCCGCGGTTCTCCAGGCGGAAGCCTGGTTCAATCCGGCCCTCAAGCGCGTGGGCGAGGCCAGCAAGCTCAACACCATTGCTGCGCTGCCCCTGTATCACATCTTCGCGCTGACGCTATGCCTCCTGGCGATCCGTTGGGGCGCGCACCTCACACTGATCCCGAACCCGCGCGACGTCGGCAAGTTCGTCGAAGTGCTGAAGAAGCGGCCGTTCCACCTGCTGCCGGCAGTGAACACCCTGTTCAACGCGCTGATGCAGCACCCGCAATTCAAGACCATAGACTTCTCGCAGCTTTGCATGTCGCAGGCCGGCGGCATGGCCGCCTCGGAAGGCACCGCCCGCCAGTGGCAGCAGCTGACCGGCTGCCCGATGGTGGAGGGTTGGGGGATGAGCGAGACTTGTGCGATCGGGACCAACAACGTGGTCACCAACCGGGAATTCACCGGCACCATCGGCCTGCCTCTGCCGGGGATCGAGATCGCCATCAAGGACGACGCCGGGGCCTCGCTGCCGCAGGGGCAGTCCGGGGAGATCTGCATCAGGGGGCCCAACGTGATGAAGGGCTACTACCAGCAGCCGGCGGAAAACGAGAGGGCATTCACCGCCGACGGTTTCCTTCGCACGGGTGACGTCGGCTTCATGGACGAGCTGGGCTACACCAAGATCGTGGACCGCAAGAAGGACATGATCCTGGTGAGCGGTTTCAATGTGTTTCCCAACGAACTCGAGAACGTCATTTCGATGTGCCCCGGGGTGGTCGAGTGCGCCGCCATCGGCGTTCCGGACGAAAAGCAGGGCGAGGCGATCAAGGTGTTCGTGGTCAAGAACGATCCGATCCTGACCGAGGAAGACGTGGCCAACTACTGCCGACAGAACCTGACCGGGTACAAGATGCCCAAGTACATCGAATTTCGCGACGACCTGCCCAAGACCAACGTCGGCAAGATCCTGCGGCGGGAGTTGCGCGCCACGCGATGAGTGAAGCACTGGGCTTGCCGACGGGCGTCACGGTTTTCGAGCGCGGCTGGCTCTCGTCGAACAACATCCTGTTTGTCGGCGACGAAGGCTCGGCGCTGGTGGACTCCGGCTACGGCAGTCACGCCGGCCAGACAGTGGCCCTGGTGCAGCGCGCTCTCGGTGGCCGGACACTGGACGAACTGCTCAGCACCCATTTGCACAGCGATCATTGCGGCGGCAACGCGGCACTGCAAGCGGCGTATCCGGGCCTGAAGACGCTCATTCCGCCCGGACATGCCGATGCCGTGGCGCACTGGGATGAAGACGTGCTGACCTTCGAGGCCACCGGCCAGCGCTGCGACCGCTTCCGCTTCGACGCGCTGTTGCAGCCGGGCTCCGAGCACCGACTGGGTGGCTCAGCGTGGCAGGTGCATGCGGCGCCGGGCCACGATCCCCACTCCGTGATTCTTTTCGAGCCCGTGTCGCGCACCCTGATCTCGGCCGATGCCCTGTGGGAAGGCGGTTTCGGCGTCGTCTTTCCTGAGTTGGAGGGTGACGCAGCCTTTGACGAAGTGGCCGCGACCCTGGATGTGATCGAGAAGCTGGCGCCGCGCATCGTGATTCCGGGCCACGGCCCGGTTTTCGAAGGGAAGGCCAGGGTCGCGGCGGCACTGTCGCGCGCCCGCAGCCGCCTGTCGAGCTACGTGCAGGACCCGAAACGGCATGCGGCGCACGCCATGAAGGTACTCATCAAGTTCAAACTGCTGGAATGGCAGTCGATTTCGGAGCCCGATTTCGCCGATTGGGCCGAGCGCACGCCATACTTCAGTCTGGTCCACACACGCCACTTCGCTCCCGGCGATCGGCGGGAGTGGCTCGAATCGCTGCTGGCCGAACTCGAGCGGTCGCAGGCGATCGGCCGCTCCGGCGGGACGATTTTCAATGTTTGAACGAAGTTTTCCGATGTCCAAGAAAGTACCTGCGCGCTTGCGGCTGGCCGCGGCCGCCGCGGCTGTTCTCTTTGCCACCGCCGGCGCCCTCGATGTTGCGGTCGCTGCAGCGCCAGATTCCAAATCGGCCATTGCCTGGCAGGTCGCTTCCACGGATGCCGAGGTCGATCGGGCCTTTGCGCTTGCTCGCCAGACCGGCAAGCCGGTGTTTCTCTATTGGGGGGCCGTGTGGTGCCCACCCTGCAACCAGGTGAAGGCGACGCTGTTCTCCCGGCCAGACTTCGTCGAGCGCTCTCGCGCCTTCATCCCGGTGTACGTTGACGGCGACAAGCCGGGGGCGCAGAAAGTGGCTGCGCGCTTCAAGGTCACCGGCTATCCGACCATGGTGCTGTTCCGCGCCGACGGCTCGGAGGTCACCCGGCTGCCGGGCGAGGTCGATCCTGAGCGCTATCTGCTGACGCTCTCGTCCGGGCTGGATTCGCAAGTGCCGGTCAGGGAATTGGTCCAGCGTGCCATCGCGCACAAGACGCTGACGCCGGAGCAGTGGCGCCTTCTTGCCTTTTACTCCTGGGACACGGACGAACAGCAGGTCGTGAAGACCGCGGAGCTTGGCTCGCGCCTGTCCGAGCTGGCGGCGGCGGTGCCGCCGGATCTGTCGACGGTGAAGGACCGCCTCAACCTCAAGGCCATTGCCGCCCGTGCGCGCGCCGAAAACAAGCCGGATCAGGCCAAGGTCGATGCCGATCGCGCCATGGTGGACTCGCTGCTGGCCAGTTCTGAAGCGGCCCGCGCCCAATCCGACCTGCTGATTTTGTATGCCGAGCCGATCGTCAAGTATCTGGCGCGGGCGCTTGAGGCCCGCGCAGCATTGGCATCGATATGGGACGGCGCAATGGAGAAGGCGATGGCCGCGAGGCCGTTGTCCCGGGCCGAGCAAATCGACGCGCTCGATTCGCGCGTTGCGCTCTGGAAGTTTGCCGATCGGACCGAAAAGCTGGCGCCGCAGCGTGCCCAATCCGTCTATACCGACGTGCAACGGGTGGTGGCGCAAACCACCGACCGCTATGAACGGCAGGCCGTGGTGCCTTCTGCAGCGCATGTGCTCACTTCGGCTGGGCTGGTCCAGGAGTCGGACGCGCTGCTGAAGACCGAACTGCCCCGTGCTGTCGCACCCTACTATCACATGCTGGGCCTGGCAGCGAATGCGAAAGCACGCGGCGACAAGGCCGGTGCACTGCAGTGGTCCGAGCAAGCCTGGCGCAAGTCCGAAGGACCGGCCACCCGGCTGCAATGGGGAACATCGTATGTGCGCTCGGTGATTCAGCTCACGCCTGACGATTCAACCCGTGTCGCCGCGGCGGCCGGCGCTGTCATAGCCGACCTCGAGCCCCGCGGGGAAACGTTCTTCGAGCGCAATCAGCGCTCTTTGCAGCGCATGGCGACGGAGCTCGCCAAATGGCAGGGCAATGATCCAGCGCGCGAGAAAGTGGTCGTCGGGCTCAGGAAGCAGTTGACCCGCACTTGCAGCAAGCTGCCGGCCAAGGATGCCGGCCGCACCAATTGCGAAAGCGTCTTCGCTTCCGCCACTCAATCCTGATTCGTTCAGCCCGGGCCGCCGGCCCGCGGGTTTCTTTCCCAATTTCGCGCACAAAAAGCAAAAGGCCCGGCATTTCTGCCGGGCCTTCGCCGCTGTAATAGCCTGACGATGTCCTACTTTCACACGGGAATCCGCACTATCATCGGCGCAGAGGCGTTTCACTGTCCTGTTCGGGATGGGAAGGAGTGGGACCACCTCGCTATGGTCATCAGGCATAACTTTTTGCCGGCCTGACTGGGTCAGGACGACCAATTCATAGAGCAAATCAGCTTATTTAGATTGCGTCACTTGGCATAACAACCTGACCGATTCGGTCAAAGTTATAGGGTCAAGCCGCACGAGCAATTAGTACTGGTTAGCTTAACGCATTACTGCGCTTCCACACCCAGCCTATCAACGTCCTGGTCTTGAACGACTCTTTAGGGGGCTCGAGGCCCCGGCAGATCTCATCTTAGAACGAGTTTCCCGCTTAGATGCTTTCAGCGGTTATCTCTTCCGCACTTAGCTACTCGGCAATGCCACTGGCGTGACAACCGATACACCAGAGGTGCGTCCACTCCGGTCCTCTCGTACTAGGAGCAGGCTTCTTCAAATCTGCAGCGCCCACGGAAGATAGGGACCAAACTGTCTCACGACGTTTTAAACCCAGCTCACGTACCTCTTTAAATGGCGAACAGCCATACCCTTGGGACCGGCTACAGCCCCAGGATGAGATGAGCCGACATCGAGGTGCCAAACACCGCCGTCGATATGAACTCTTGGGCGGTATCAGCCTGTTATCCCCAGAGTACCTTTTATCCGTTGAGCGATGGCCCTTCCATACAGAACCACCGGATCACTATGTCCTGCTTTCGCATCTGCTCGACTTGTCGGTCTCGCAGTTAAGCACGCTTATGCCATTGCACTATCGTCACGATGTCCGACCGTAACTAGCGTACCTTCGAACTCCTCCGTTACGCTTTGGGAGGAGACCGCCCCAGTCAAACTGCCTACCATGCACTGTCCCCGACCCGGTTAACGGGCCTAGGTTAGAACCTCAAACGCACCAGGGTGGTATTTCAACGTTGGCTCCATGCGATCTAGCGACCGCACTTCAAAGCCTCCCACCTATCCTACACAGATCCGTTCAAAGTCCAATACAAAGCTACAGTAAAGGTTCATGGGGTCTTTCCGTCTTTCCGCGGGGAGATTGCATCATCACAAACATTTCAACTTCGCTGAGTCTCAGGAGGAGACAGTGTGGCCATCGTTACGCCATTCGTGCAGGTCGGAACTTACCCGACAAGGAATTTCGCTACCTTAGGACCGTTATAGTTACGGCCGCCGTTTACTGGGACTTCAATCAAGAGCTTGCACCCCATCATTTAATCTTCCAGCACCGGGCAGGCGTCACACCCTATACGTCCACTTTCGTGTTTGCAGAGTGCTGTGTTTTTATTAAACAGTCGCAGCCACCGATTTTTTGCAACCTCATTGGGCTCCATCCGCGAGGGACTTCACCTACTAAAGGCACACCTTCTTCCGAAGTTACGGTGTCAATTTGCCGAGTTCCTTCTCCTGAGTTCTCTCAAGCGCCTTAGAATACTCATCTCGCGCACCAGTGTCGGTTTGCGGTACGGTCGTGTGCAGCTGGAGCTTAGTGGCTTTTCCTGGAAGCAGGGTATCACTCACTTCGGCGGCAAGCCGCCTCGTTATCACCTCTCATCTAAGCCCGGCGGATTTACCTACCAGGCACGACTACAGGCTTGAACAGACACATCCAACAGTCTGCTGAGTTAACCTTCTCCGTCCCCACATCGCACTGCACATCGGTACAGGAATATTGACCTGTTTCCCATCAGCTACGCATCTCTGCCTCGCCTTAGGGGCCGACTCACTCTACGCCGATGAACGTTGCGTAGAAAACCTTGCGCTTACGGCGAGCGGGCTTTTCACCCGCTTTAACGCTACTCATGTCAGCATTCGCACTTCTGATACCTCCAGCACGCTTTACAACGCACCTTCACAGGCTTACAGAACGCTCTCCTACCACGCACATTGCTGTGCATCCGCAGCTTCGGTAACTGGCTTAGCCCCGTTACATCTTCCGCGCAGGACGACTCGATCAGTGAGCTATTACGCTTTCTTTAAATGATGGCTGCTTCTAAGCCAACATCCTGACTGTTTTAGCCTTCCCACTTCGTTTCCCACTTAGCCAATTTTAGGGACCTTAGCTGGCGGTCTGGGTTGTTTCCCTCTTGAGTCCGGACGTTAGCACCCGGTGCTCTGTCTCCCGCGCTGTACTCTTCGGTATTCGGAGTTTGCATAGGTTTGGTAAGTCGCCATGACCCCCTAGCCTAAACAGTGCTCTACCCCCGAAGGTAATACGCGAGGCACTACCTAAATAGTTTTCGGAGAGAACCAGCTATTTCCAAGTTTGTTTAGCCTTTCACCCCTATCCACAGCTCATCCGCTAGTTTTGCAACACTAGTCGGTTCGGACCTCCAGTACCTGTTACGGCACCTTCATCCTGGCCATGGATAGATCACTTGGTTTCGGGTCTACACCCAGCGACTGATCGCCCTGTTCGGACTCGGTTTCCCTGCGGCTACCCTATTCGGTTAACCTTGCCACTGAATGTAAGTCGCTGACCCATTATACAAAAGGTACGCCGTCACCCTTGCGGGCTCCGACTTTTTGTAAGCATGCGGTTTCAGGATCTATTTCACTCCCCTCCCGGGGTTCTTTTCGCCTTTCCCTCACGGTACTAGTTCA